>URYG01000097.1 GCA_900551985.1 uncultured Prevotella sp.
AGGCACCTAACGGCTGCATCGGCACACCGATATTCTAAATAAAAAGCAAAAAGCTAGATAATAAACAAAGGCTAGGTTTCCCAGAATCGGGAACCTAGCCTTTGTTTATTATCTATTCAAAAGAGAAACTCTTTTATTCTTCATGCATGATTATATTCTTTCATGCATGTTTTCCTAATCAGCATTCATGATTTCCATATATTCCTCGTAAGAGATATATCTGCCACCCATCGACTTGAGATGGGGAGTTTCCAACTGGCAATCTATCATCTTGCCACCATGCTCCTGCAGATAACGAGCCAGGAAGATGAGGGCTATCTTTGAACCCGACGGAATCTTGGAGAACATGCTCTCGCCAATGAAGACCTTGCCGATGGTGACGCCATAAAGTCCGCCCACCAACTCACCGGTTTCATTATCCCATACTTCCACGCTTGCCGCAAAGCCCTGCTCATGAAGGGCGGTGAATGCCTGGATGATGTTCTCTCCCAACCAGGCACCCTCTTCATCGTAACGGCCATTGGTCTTGCTGCAGGCTCGAATCACAGCATCGAAATCTTCGTTGATGCCCACGCTGTATCGGTTCTTCCTCAGCAGGGTGCGCATGGAATGACTGATGTGGATTTCGTCCGGGAAGATGACGAAGCGCTTCATCGGACAGAACCAGAGTATCTCCGGCTGGTCACGAAAACTATACCAAGGAAAAATGCCGTTGCTGTAAGCCAGCAGCAGGCGGTCGATGCTTAAGTCACCCCCTACAGCAAAGCATCCATCCTCATCACCGTAATGCGGATCGGGAAAATAAATCTCTTCCGCATTTTCATCTATCTGTAATATCATCGCTTCCTAACAATTAATCACCAGTTCCTTGCCATCGAAATCAACGCAGCCCTTGCCTGCCTTCTTGAGCTTGCCGAAGAGCAGCGCCTTCATCAGGATTGGCTTCAGGCGGTTGCCGATGACGCGATCCATCTCGCGGGCACCATATTCCTTGGTGAAGCCCCACTCCAGAATTTTCTCTCTTGCCGCATCGGTAAGCGTAATAGAGACTCCCTTTGCTGCCAACTTTGCATCGAGCTGACGAAGCTTCTTGGTAAGAATCAATCCTGCCATGTGCTTGTCCATATCGTTGAACACCACGGTGTCGGAAAGTCGGTTGATGAACTCAGGCTTGAAAGTTTTCTTCACCTGCGCCAGCATCGCCTCGCCACGGGTTACATTGCCGCTGAAACCTACGCTTGCTTGGGATGCATACTGCGCTCCGGCATTGGAAGTCATCACGAGGATTACGTTTCGGAAGTCTGCCTTCTGACCCTTGTTGTCGGTCAACCGGGCATAGTCCATCACCTGAAGCAGAATGTTGTAGATATCGCTATGCGCCTTCTCAATCTCATCAAGCAGGAGCACGCAGTTAGGTGTCTTACGGATGGCATCGGTCAGAAGACCGCCATCTTCATACCCCACGTATCCGGCAGGCGAACCTATGAGCTTAGCCACGGTATGCTTCTCGGTGTATTCACTCATATCGAAACGCACCAGTTCGATGCCGAGTTCCTTTGCCAGCACACGAACCACCTCGGTTTTACCCACTCCCGTAGGACCCACGAAGAGCAGCGAAGCCATCGGTTTATCATCATCCACCAGTCCAGCCTTCGCCATCATCACAGCCTCAACCACCTTATCTACCGCCTTGTCCTGACCATAGATTTTGTCGAGCATGCGCTGGCGGAGCGTAGCCAAAGCATCGTTGTTTTCATCCTTGATGGCAGCCGCATCTATCTTGCAGACCTTGGTGAGAATCTGCTGGATAATCGCCTTGGTAACGTAAGAACGCTGGCGGTATTCCACAGGATGCACCTCCAGATAAGCACCCGCCTCATCCATCAGGTCGATGGCCTTGTCAGGCAGACAGCGGTTACTGATGTATTTGGCACTGGCACGAACAGCATACTCCAGGGCATCCTTGCGATAAGTTACGTTGTGGAACTTATTGTATTTATACTGCAAGCCCTCCAGGATTCTGATAGCTTCCTCCTCGGTAGGTTCCTTGATATCTATCTGCTGGAACCGGCGCACGATGCCCTTGCTCTGAGCCATGTAACGGTTGAACTCCTCGTAGGTGGTGGAACCGATGAATCGGATATCACCAGCCTCCAGGTATCGCTTCAGCATATTGGAAGCATCCGGTCCGCCATCTGAGCCACGACCTGCACCTATCATATTATGAATCTCATCGATATAGACGATGGTGTTGCCTTCCTTAGCGGCTCCCTCCATCACCATCTTGATACGCTTTTCGAAATCGCCACGATACTGGGCGCCGGCAAGCATCTGTCCCATATCCATACCATAGATGCGTGCTCCCTTAAGGCGATCGGGTACCTGATTCTCGTTGATGAGCTTGGCGAGACCATAAACCAGGGCGGTTTTACCTACACCCGGTTCTCCGATATGAAGCGGATTGTTCTTCTCTGCACGGCAGAGCACCTGGATGGTTCTATCCAGTTCCTGTTCTCGTCCGATGAGCGGATTATGCTCCTCTACCTGATCAGAGATGCAGGTAACCAACTGATGCCAATCCTGAGGCTGTCGGCTTCTGCCCTCCTCTTCGTCTTCATCATAATCGTTATCATAGTCGTCCTCATCATATCCATCGCCCATCAGCAACGTTTCGTCTCCCGGTTCATTTTCGAGCGGATAATAGCTATCCACGCTCGCCAGGAACTCGCCCTGCCGGTCGCCTACATTCTTACACAACAGGAAAGCAGCTTCTGAGTTCTGCAAGCCAAACATCGCCTGCACGAAATGGGGCACATTCACGAGTTTTCTATCAGCGGCAGCAGCCAGGGCGCACGCCGTTCCAAACATAGTCTTGAAGAGTGATGACGGTTCTGGCAGGAACTTGATGTTTTCAGGCACACGTTCCTGCTTGGCGAGCCATCCCACCAAGTCTTCATGCATCTTGATGCTATCCACGCCTTCCTCCTGCAAAGCCTGGCAAAAGGCATATTGGCGGAGCAATGACAGAAGCATGTGCTCGGGCATAACGAACTCATGGTCGAAAAACCGAGCCTGCTTCATGGCATCGTCCATCAAGACACTCATATATCGGGTTAATCCCATACTATCCATTCTATATTTTCCTTTCTTTATTCTGGCATATAAGTGAGCTTCAGCGGATACTTCTGCGTACGGGCTTTCTCCATCGCTTTTTCCACTTTGCTCTTGGCAATGTCGTAGCTGTAGATGCCCACCACGGCTTTCTCCTCGTGGTGAACCTTGAGCATGATCGCCTCAGCCTCTGCCTGCGATTTGAAGAAGATGGTTTCGAGGATTTCCACCACGAATTCCATCGGTGTGAAGTCATCATTAAACATCACCACCACGTAACGCCCCGGCTCCTTGAGCTTAGTCTTCTGGCGTTCACGAATTGCAGTCTGTTCTTGAGCCATATCTATTATTGATTACTTTGTATAAGCATTCGTAATTTCCACAACATAAACATCGTGGAATCCACCCTTTGCACCATACCACTGCAGCAAGTCCTTGTCGAGGAACTTCTCCGCTGTCATATTGTCCTTATAGAGCTTGCGGCATTCCAGGGTGAGGCGCGACTGCTCGAAGGCGATGCTGCCGTTATCGGTTTCCACAGGAGTCAATCCTGTTTCCTTCGCCTTATCGAAATCACGTCCGCTCTTGGAACCGCAAAAGTTATAGATCTTTCGAGCCTCCTCGCTGTTGCCGAGGAAAGAGAGGGTCATGAATTCATTCTCCTCGATGATGCCGTGGGTGTAGCGTTCCGGGCGGATAAATACCACAGCCACCGGCTTGTTCCATAGCCATCCCAGGCATCCCCAGGAAGCAGTCATCATATTGAACTTATCCTTATTGCCGGCGCAAACCAGCATCCACTCCTTACCAATAGTCTCGAAGACATTATCATTCAGTTCTTTTACGTTGATTTTCTCCATTTTATCTTTTCCTTTCTCTGTATATTTTAATTAATGAAATAATGCAGCATTCAACAAAAGCCATGCCAATTCATCGCCTAACACCGCATATCACCTGCAAAGATACAAGAATAATCTGAAAAAGCGAATGTTTCTATCAGAAAATATCGAAATCGCAGAAAATATTAGTAGGGTATCAATACATCCATTCCACCAAGGGTTTCTTTTATCCAAATAGCTGTTCCATTGTCACCTCACTATGCACGATGCTATGATGCTTACCATCTGCTACACCATAAGTAGTGACGAAAGTGTTGACAAGTGAAAGCTTCGTCTTCGTAGATGCTCTAAACAACTCCATACGTTCTCTCAACTGTCGCTCATAAGCCTCCGTGATATGATATTCTGCTTTGCAAAACTTCATCTCGCATAAATGAACGATGCGATCGGCACGTTTAATCACCAAATCTATCTGGGCACCTTTCTGTTCATCATTACCCATCTTGTTCCAAGAAGAGACTTCTGTTGCCATACCCGAGATTCCAAGTGCTCGCTTGATGGCATCCGTATGCACCAAGCACACAATCTCAAAAGTCAAGCCTTGCCACGTAGATACCAACCGGGACTCAAAGTTGTGACTCCACCATTGCTCATCACCCGATGTGTCTTGAGCGATAAACCTATAATAAAATAAGGTGTAGAAATCTATCAAGCGATAACTCGCCTCCCTAGTCTTGCATCCGAAGTTGTGGCTTCGGGAGATAAAGTCACATCGCTCCAGATTCGTCAATACTCGCGAAAGCGTACCGCCATTCACCCCAACAGCCTTTACAATCTCTGCCCTAGACATTCCACCATGATGATTTGCCAAAGCCTTTACTACATTGATATATAACTCTGCATTACTAAACAATGCATTATATAATTCATCGAACTCGCTCCTCATGATGCCACTATGCGAAAAGAACAATCTATCTACATTTTGCACCAGACTATCTTGTGGGTTGATCAAACTCAAATAAAATGGGATTCCACCAAACACCATGTAGCATTGCAATATCTGATACCTATCCCACTTGCAATATTTCCGCTGCAAATACTCTTCTGTTTCTTTCAACGTAAAAGGGCGAATATAGATACTGCTTGTGATACGAGCATGCAGTCCCCCTTGGTTCTCTATCAGATTATCTACCATCCAAGATGTGGCAGAGCCACTGGCGATAAACACGATATCGCTACGACGAGCTGCCCAACCATTCCAAAAATTCTCCAAGGCAGACACGAAGTCAGACTTTTGGGTATCTATCCAGGGCATCTCATCAATAAAAATCACTTTCTTTCTATTCTCGTCTAGTGATTCAAGATAATCTTCCAGTGCATCGAATGCATCAAACCAATCAGCAAACTTATCAGGTTTTACACCCGAATATTTCTTCAAGGCTCTAGAAAAATTAGTCAGCTGTCTTTGGCGAGAAAGATTATGTCCACCCACAAAAGTAAAGTCATACTTTCCTTGATAGTATTGGTCGACAAGGAAGGTTTTACCGACTCTTCGACGTCCATACACTATCACAAATTCCGAACGATCAGAGTTCATTACTCTCTGCAATTCCTTGCACTCTCGTTCTCTACCTACCAGTTTATTATAAGATACCATATTTTTGCTAATTTCTTTTGCGTGCAAATATATCATCTTTTTCCCACAAAAACAAGAAAATGGGGGATTTTTTACCCATATCTATGTTTTTTTATGAGATATGGGTAAAAAATCGCCCATTTTTACAATTATTCACTAAGCAGTATCGTCTTTCATCTGGCAAGAATACGTATGACTACAACACCCGAAAAACAGACTAAACTAACGGTATAATTGGCGGAAAACGCCTTTTTTACCCCCTTTTCCGCCAAGTATAACAAGCCAAACGCTCTTGATTTAAATTAAATCTTTACATACAGGACAAAAATAAATCACATTTTGCTTTGTCATTTCGAGGAAAGACCGTACCTTTGCACCCCGAATGCCGAAAACCGAGCAGGCTTGCGGCTTCGATTTATTATTCATTTATAAACATTTTATTTAATGTACAAAACAATTTTCAACAAGCGCAACAGCTTGAAGTTCAACCGATTCTCTAACAAGAATTACTCACTCTTCGCTGTTTTGGGAAGAGAGGTACTTGTTGGTGCACTCAGCGTTGCTACCCTGAGCCATGCTAAGGCAGCAGGCGTAAGCACGGAGGGAACCAAGGTTGATTCTACCCTCTACAAGGGCGGAAAGGCTTACGAGCTAGATGCGGTGAGCGTTACCGGATCTCGTGCGCCGATGACTGTAGAGCAGTCACCTAAGATTGTGTCTGTCATTACCCGCGACGATATTCATCGTGCGGCTGCGCAGACTATCAACGATGTATTGAAATTAGCTACCGGCGTGGATGTCCGTCAGCGTGGTGGCTTTGGTGTTCAGACGGATATCTCCATCAATGGTGGAACCTTCGACCAGATTACCATTCTCCTGAATGGCGTCAACATTTCCAATCCCCAGACTGGTCACAATGCTTCTGATTTTCCTGTAGCTCTTGCCGACATCGACCACATCGAAGTGCTCGAGGGGGCAGCATCGCGCATATTCGGAACTTCAGCTTTCAATGGTGCCATCAACATTGTAACCAAGAAGGCAAAGAATGATGGAGTATCTGCAAGTGTAGAAGGCGGAAGCTTTGGAAGTTTCGGAGCACAAGGACGTATGCAGGTGGCTTATGCCAAAGGCAAGTGGACACATGCCTACTCTGCCAGCGGAGGCTACAAGCGTTCGGACGGAGGAACAGACAACAGCGACTTCGAGAAAGGACAAGGTTTCGGACAGGTAAACCTGAGCTACGACCAGCGTTTCGACATCAATGCCCAGGTGGGAATCTCTACCCAGAGCTACGGTGCCAACACTTTCTACAGTGCCAAATACAACAACCAATATGAGAAGACAGACCATGGTTTGGCTTCACTCAACCTGAGTCTGCACAACCAGGAGAAGACCTGGGAGATTGCGCCTCAATTCTATTATAACAATTTCAAGGATCATTACCAGTTGATTCGCGGTATGGCTGGAGCCAAGGCAGGCGAGAACTATCACGACCTCGATGTTTATGGTGGTGGACTGAATGCCAATGTGGCTTGGGCTTTGGGTAAGACTGCGGTTGGTTTCGACATCAGCAAGGAGTGCATCTACTCTACTGCATTGGGCGAGGAACTCGCAGAGAATGATTACAAAAACATCTCGGGATCTGACCGTCAATATACCCGAAAGGGTGAGCGCACCAATACCAACATCATGCTGGAGCACAACTTCATCTTCGGCGGTTTCACCTTGTCGGCTGGTGTCTTGGCAAACAAGAATACCGGTTTGGACAACGACTTCCGCTTCTATCCGGGTGTGGATATTAGTTATCGTCCTAACGACAACTGGAAGTTCTACGCTTCCTGGAACAAGGCTTTGAGAATGCCTACCTACACCGACTTATATATGAGTAATGTGGTGCAGCAGGGCGACATCCACCTGAACCCGGAGAAGAACTCAACCTTCAAGGTAGGAACACAATATCGCCAGACAGGTTTTGCCGCAACCGTAAGCGGATTCTATGCTCACGGTACCAACATGATTGACTGGGTTCAGACTTCCGTGACCGAACAGAAAGACAGCAAGTATCACGTAATGAACATCGGAAAGCTCAACAACATGGGCTACAACGTAGATGCTACTATCTACATGAGAGAATTGGTACCAAACAGTTTCATCACCCGCATCAAGTTGGGTTATGCTTACATATATCAGGATCATAAGACCGAGACCAACATCCTGAAATCACTCTATGCATTGGAGTATCTGAAGCACAAGGCAGTATTCGGCCTGGATCATCAGATTTGGAACAAGCTTTCAGCATCCTGGAGCGTAAGATGGCAGCAGAGAATGAATGGCTATCATCCATACACCAAGGTGGATTGCAAGCTGATGTGGGACGAGAAGAATTACAATATCTTCGTGAAAGCCGATAATATCACTTGCCACCGCTACTACGACCTCACTGCCGTTAAGCAGCCAGGTTTGTGGATTATGGCAGGAGCCAGCGTAAATCTCGGCTGGTAATCCGACCGGATATCAAATAACAAAATAAAACGAGCCTTGATGGAGGATTTATCCTACCGTCAAGGCTCGTTTACTTTTATTTCAATTATTCCGGTTTCTGATATTTTCCGTTCACTTTAATCGGTTCGAGATGGATTCCAACATGGGTATCTGCGCCGAAGTGCTGCTTCAATCTTCTTTCGATATGAGTAGCATGCTCATGTGCCTCATAAAGCGAAAGCGAACCCGGCATGCGGACGTGCATTTCTATCGCAATCTTGTTTCCTATGCGACGGGTACGCAGGTTATGAATCTCTCCCACTCCCTGCTCTTCGTTCGCAATCTTCAGGATTTCATCTTCCTCCATTTCCGGAAGACTGGCATCCGTCAGTTCTTTCACAGACTGCATCACCAGTCCCCAGGCGGCCTTGATGATGAAGGCACTCACGATGATGGCTGCAAGCGGATCGAGCACCGCCCATTTATCTCCCAGAATGATGGCACCACCTATACCGAACATCGTTCCGATGCTCGACAAGGCATCGCTGCGATGATGCCAGGCATTCGCCACTACAGCCTCGGAATGATATTTCTTTCCGGCTTTTACCGTAAACTGATAAGCCCACTCCTTCATCACGATACTTACGATAGCAGCAATCAAGGCTACAATACCCGGTTGCTGGAGTGTCTCGCCGCAAATGGCACGATAGGTCTTGGTAACGCCCGAATAGCAGATCATCACACCCACTACGAAGAGCGAGATACCGATGATGGCTGTGGCAAGCGTCTCGTATTTGCCATGACCATAATCATGGTCCTTGTCCATAGGCTTATTGCCCAGTTTTACGAATACCAGTACCACCACATCTGTGGCGAAATCGGTAAGCGAGTGGATAGCATCCGCTATCATTGCTGCCGAATGTCCGAGGATACCCGCAGCAAACTTCAGTACGAGCAGCGCCACATTGATGATGCTTCCCGCTATCGTCACCTTATATACTTCCTTTACTCTATCCGCATCAGCGGAATTTACCTTATTCGCTTCAGCGGGCATCTCTTGCTCGCTATTTATTTTCTCATTCTTTTCCATTTTATAAAATCCAACGGAAGTCCTTTGCTTCCCAAATCATGTTTTTGTATGAATCTACCTTACTGTTTTTAGAATTTGAGCCGCAAAGATAATGCCATTTTCCGAAAGCAGATAAAAAGGGAGATTAAAAAAGTATAAAAGCATCGCTATGCAAGAAAATTATTGTAATTTTGCAGCCGTTTTAGAAACAATACATTAATTAATAAGGAATGTGCGATTCTCAGGTCGCAGCATCAGATTATTCAGATTATATGGTTTTAAATTACATTTGGATAGCATTTTTCGTGATTGCGTTCATCTTCGCACTCATCGGATTGGCAATGGGAGATACGACTATCTTCCAGAAGATTGTAGATTCCACCTTCGACTCATCCAAGAATGCCTTCGAGATTTCTCTCGGACTTACGGGCGTGCTCGCCCTCTGGCTTGGCATCATGAAGATTGGAGAGAAGGCGGGAGTAGTGAATGTGTTGGCCCGAGCGCTCAGCCCGGTCTTCACTCGTCTCTTCCCTGATATTCCGAAGAACCATCCGGTGATGGGAAGCATCTTCATGAATATCGCTTCGAATATGCTGGGACTCGATAATGCGGCAACACCTACAGGATTGAAGGCGATGCAGCAGATGCAGGAGCTCAACACGAAGAAGGATACGGCAACGAACCCGATGATTATGTTCCTGGTTCTGAACACCTCAGGACTCACCATCATCCCTACCACCATCCTCGCCTTCCGTGCCTCCTATGGAGCAGCCCAGCCTACGGATGTCTTCATCCCTATCCTGATGGCTACGCTCGTGGCTACGCTTGCCGGAATCATCATCACTTCGCTCTGGCAACGCATCAACATCCTACAGCCGGTATTGCTCGCAACTCTGTTGGGAATGTGCGCCTTCGTAGGTATCATCATCTGGGGATTCGGACAGATGGATAAGGATACGATGAACACGGTTACCACCCTGGCTTCTAACATGATTCTCCTGGGCATCATCCTCTGCTTCATCCTGGCTGGTTTCTGGAAGAAGGTGAATGTATATGATGCATTTATCGAGGGAGCGAAGGAAGGTTTTACTACTGCGGTGAAGATTATTCCTTATCTCGTGGCGATTCTCGTGGGCATCGGCGTGTTCCGTGCTTCGGGAGCGATGGATATGGTGATTCAAGGCATTTCATGGTCGGTAGAACAATGCGGATTGAATGCCGATTTCGTAGGTGCCCTGCCTACCGCCATCATGAAACCGCTGTCGGGAAGTGGCGCACGAGGCATGATGCTGGAGGCGATGAAAAACTATGGTCCTGATTCGTTTGTGGGCAGATTGAGCTGCATCTTCCAGGGTTCCACCGACACCACCTTCTATATATTGGCAGTATATTTCGGAAGCGTAAGCATCAGGAATACCCGTCACGCCGTAGCTTGCGGCTTGCTCGCCGATTTGGCAGGAGTCATCGCAGCAATCGCAATAGCATATCTTTTCTTTTAAAGGTAAAAAAGTAAAAAGGTAAAAAGGTAAAAAAGACTTAGATTATATATTCATCTAAAAAATGAAAATATGGGCAATAATGTCATTTATGAATTAAGTAAAAAGTTTGCCATACGAATAATCAAGCTTTATGTTTTCCTCAAAGAAGAGAAACATGAATTCGTTATGTCTAAACAAATATACAGATGTGGCACAAGCATTGGAGCAAACATTGCAGAAAGCACCTATGCTCAAAGTACACCAGATTATATAAGCAAACTTAGCATCTCCCTAAAAGAAGCAAGTGAAACTTTATATTGGCTGGACTTACTTCAAGAAAGCAATTATATAACAACAGAGCAATATGAATCAATATCCAATGATGTTAAGACAATCATGGGAACTCTCGTAAATATCATCAATAAATTGAAACAAAAAAATAATCAATAAACAAAAGTAAAAAGCGAAAAGGCAGAGGATCCAGCTTCCTTTTACCTTTTTACCTTTTTACCCTTTTACTTTTAAACATATGGCAAGTTTAAAATCACTCGCAAAGGATACCGCCATCTATGGTTTGAGCAGTATCATCGGCAGATTCCTGAACTATCTGCTTGTACCACTCTATACGGC
>URYG01000098.1 GCA_900551985.1 uncultured Prevotella sp.
TGCATCCGAAATACATTCGTTCACCTCGTTGGCGCGCACCTTAGGCGTCACGATGATGCGAACAGCCAGAATGTCGTAGATTTCATCGAAGGAAACGTGCTTGTTCTGCATCTTGTTCCAAATGGAATAAGGGCTCTTGACGCGTGCCTTGATCTTGTAATCCACGCCCAGCTTATCCAGTTCCTCACGGATAGGAGCGGTGAATTGTGCAAAGAGGGTGTCGCGCTGCGATTCGGTATCTGCAAGCTTATGCTCTATGTTGGCATACTCCTGCGGATGATCGTAGCGGAAGCTGAGGTTTTCCAGTTCGGTCTTGATTTTGTTAAGTCCGAGACGGTTGGCGAGTGGCGCATATATATATAAGGTCTCGCCGGCAATCTTGTATTGTTTGTTGGCTGGCTGCGATTCCAGAGTGCGCATATTGTGCAGTCGGTCGCAGATTTTGATGAGAATCACTCGGATGTCATCGCTCATGGTGAGCAACAACTTCTTGAAGTTTTCAGCCTGTGCAGAAGCCTGGTCTCCAAAGATTCCACCACTGATTTTGGTGAGTCCGTCCACAATCTGTGCCACCTTGGTACCGAAGATGTTGGAGATGTCTTCTACCGTATAGTCTGTATCTTCTACTACATCATGGAGCAGTGCTGCGCAGATGCTGGTAGAACCCAATCCCATTTCCTCACAGGCAATCTGTGCCACGGCGATAGGGTGCATAATATAAGGTTCGCCAGACAATCGGCGCACGCCCTTGTGCGCCTGACGGGCGAAGTTGAAGGCTTTTGTCACGATATCTACCTTCTTGCGGTGTCGCGAGCTGAGGTAGGTGTCGAGTAAATGCTGAAAGGCATCACCGATCAGTTTGTTGTCGGCCTGCTCTCTTTCTAGGTCTTTCAAGTTCTGGTCATCCATAGCTGTACCCTCCTATTTATAATATGATTAATGATATATTACTGAAGCCCACGATCCTGGGCGTGGGCATTCAGTAGATAGATTCTATTTTTATTTCACTTTGATTTTCTTTCCGGCACGAATGCTGTTGCCTGAAATCTTGTTCAGCTTCTTGAGCTTCTTCACGGTTGTTCCGTGGCGAGCTGCAATCTCCGAGAGTGTATCTCCGCTCTTGATGGTTACGCTCTTGCTTCTGTCTCTCTTGCTCTTGCCCTTCTTGCCGCGGCTGTTGCGTGAAGACTTGCTTCGGCTGCTACGTGAAGATGATACGCTGCTGCGTGAACGGCTGCTGCGAGAGCGGCTGTAGCTTGGCTCATCGTCGTTGACATCTACTACATCACGCTTCTGCAGAAGCTCATCAGCACGGTAACTGAAGATGGAATCCCTATTGTCGATAAAGGCTCCGATGAGTGATTCCGGCAGACGTACAGGCATAGGCTTGTGACTACCGTTGATGATGTCGTGGCGATATTGTGGGTTCAGGTTGCGAAGATGCTCGGCATCGATGTTGAGAACCTTGGCAATCTGCTCTATATGAACATCCTGGTTTACTTCCACAGTGTCTGTCTTGGTTGGCAACTCGGTTACCATCGGACAGATGTTGTGGTCGCAGTAATAGTTCATGATATAGTTGGCTGCGATGAAAGCTGGTACATATCCACGTGTTTCCTTTGGCAGGTATGGATAGATTTGCCAGTAATCAGTCTCGCCCTTGGCACGATGGATTGCCTTGTTTACCTTGGCTGGTCCGCAGTTGTAGGCTGCGATAACGAGGTTCCAGTCGTCGAAGATCTTATAGAGATCGCGCAGGTAGTGGGCTGCGGCATAAGATGCCTTCACGGGGTCGCGGCGCTCATCGTAGAGGGTATTCACTTCCAAACCGTAGCGCTTGCCTGTGCTCAGCATGAACTGCCAGAGACCTGTGGCGCCTACGCGGGAAACTGCCTTGGGGTTGAGTGCTGACTCTATGACCGGCAGATATTTCAGCTCCAGTGGCAGGTTGTATGCTTCCAATGCCTCCTCGAAGATAGGCATGTAGAAGTTGCTGGCACCCAGCATGAAGCTTACTGAGCGACGAAGTTTGCCGCTGTAGCGGTCGATGAACTTTTGTACTACCTCATTGTATGGCATTTCAATGAGAGTAGGGAGTCGCTTCAGTCGGTCGATATACACCTGGGTTTCGAAAACCGGATTCACATCACGGTATTTGCAAGAGGTGTCGGCCATCATGTAAGCCTGTGTATTGTAGAGGTGAAGAAGGCTGTCGAGGTTGTCTTCCAAACCTTCTGGCACTTCGATTTCCTCCTGCTTACCATCCTTGTCGGTCACGGTAATCACATCGTCATTGTCTTCTGCATTGTCGTTTTGGGCTTGAATGCCCTGCCAGCTAAGCAGCATCGCTGCTGCCATGATGATTATTTTCTTCATTATCTAATGTCTATTGTTTTCTATTTTAATTATATGCTTCTTTCTCGTTTTGTTTTCTGATGGTTACTTTTAGAATGTGAGTGAGCATTGCAGTCCGAGTGCGCCTGAGCGCAGTGGGTTGTTGTATCTGCCGTTATTGAGCACGGCAGGCTCCACTCTGAGGCTGAGGTCGTCGGAGATGTCGAATTCTGAGAGCGATGCATCTACATACGCATCGATGACGGAGAAGGCGTAGATGCCTATCATCACGAAGGTTCCCATATCTCTCCAGCGGCGGAATTTGTCTTTACGCTTGCGGAAGATTTCCTTGTAGCGTTCTATATTAGAGGCGTCGATGGTGGCTCCCAAATGCAGAAACTGATTGTAGCTCTGCGTGTTCGGGTCATCATCCATAATGTCGATGTAGGCCTGCGAGTAGTCGTGATACATCTGGTTATTCCAGGTGATAGCGTAAGCGCAGCCTACGAAACCACCATATATAATAGGTAGTTTCCAGTATTTGCGGTTGTAGATCTGTCCTGCTCCGGGCAAAACCAGTGCAAGCCACATGGCGCGTTTGGCATCTGGTCGCCAGGTGGCCCAGTCGCGCTTCTTCTTCTGCATCGGCTTGAGCGAGCTGTTGAGCTTAGCCAGATTCATACTGTCCTTGGCTGTGATGGCAGAATCTACCGAAGTCTTTGCCGCTTCTGTCGCCATTCTTGCCGAGTCGGCAGCAGCGAAGTCTGGAACGGCTACTTCAGCCTTCGCCTTCTGTTTCTGGGCCGAAACTTGGAGCGAGGTTGCCAGCAGTAAAGCCGAAATGCAAATATGTGATAATCTTAAATTCACTTTTTCTATTCTTCTAAATCTTATTGGAACAGATAATCTGCTCCTGTTTATCGAAATGATCTGTAGCTTTCTATCAAAACAGATATTATTCCTGTTTCAGTTTATCGAAAACGTTCATAATGTGCTCCAGTTCCTCTTCATTGCTGAATGGGATGCTGATTTTTCCCTTGCCCTTGGCAGAGCAGGTGAATTGCACCTTGGTATTGAGGAATTTGGAGAGCTTTTCTCTGAGCATGGTGAATTCCTCAGGCACCTGTGCTTTGGCTGCTATGGTTTTCTTGCCGCTTTCTACGTCTTCACCGCTCTTCAGGCGTTGTACCATCTCTTCTACCTTTCTCACAGAGTAACCGTTTTTCTGGATTTCCTTGAAGAGCTTGATCTGGAGCGAAGGACTGTCTAGTGCGAGGAGCGCTCTGCAGTGTCCCATATCGATTTCCTTCTTCTGGAGAGCCATCTGTACCTGTGCCGGCAGCTTCAGAAGTCGGAGATAGTTGGCAATGGCAGCACGGCTTTTGCCCACTCGCTCGGAAATCTTTTCTTGAGTCATTCCCTCGTTTTCCAGCAGATGTTCGTATGCGAGCGCTATCTCTATGGCGTTGAGGTCCTGGCGCTGGATATTCTCCACGAGCGCCATCTCCATCACGTTTTCATCGCTGATGGTGCGGATGTAGGCAGGTATTGCCATGAGTCCAGCCAGCTGTGACGCTCTCCATCGTCTTTCTCCCGCAATAATCTGGAATCGGTTTTCCGAAATCTGTCGCAGGGTGATAGGCTGGATGATGCCGATGGCACTGATGCTATCGGCGAGTTCGCGCAGCGCCTCTTCGTCAAACTCCCGTCGTGGCTGGTTCGGGTTTGCCTCGATCTGATCGAGAGGTATCTCGTTGATGGTGCTGCTGCCCTGCGTACGTACTCCCTCTGTCGAGATGAGGGCATCGAGGCCGCGGCCCAGGGCGTTGTTTCTTATGCCGTTATTGAATTTCTTATGTACTGCCATTTTTACTATGAACTTTGAATTTTGAACATTGAACTTTTCTGATGGGCTCAATTTCCAAATCTTATCTATTCTTGTTGATAATTTCCTTTGCCAGTGCCAGGTGGTTCTTGGCACCATTTGATTCTGCATCGTAGAGAATGACTGGGAGACCGTGGCTCGGACTCTCGCTCAATTTCACGTTGCGCTGGATGACAGTCTTGAATACCAATTCCTGGAAGTGGCGCTTCACCTCGTCGTAAATCTGGTTGGCGAGTCGGAGGCGGCTGTCGTACATCGTCAGCAGGAAACCTTCTATTTCGAGCTTCGGATTCAGCTTGCTCTTGATGATCTTGATGGTGTTGAGCAGCTTGCTGATTCCTTCCAGTGCAAAGTATTCACACTGCACCGGGATGATTACACTGTCGGCTGCTGTAAGTGAATTCACAGTTATCAAACCCAGAGATGGGGAACAGTCGATGAGAATATAATCGTATTCTTCGCGGATGGGTTCGAGCAGTTTCTTGATCACTTTCTCGCGATTCTTAAGGTTGAGCATTTCTATCTCAGCTCCTACAAGGTCGATGTGGCTCGGCACGATGTCGAGCCCGTCGATGTCGGTAGTGTAGATGGCATCACGCACATCTGCATGGTTGATGATGCACTCATAGAGCGAACAATCTACCTCGCTGATGTCCACACCCAGACCGCTGGATGCGTTTGCCTGGGGGTCGGCATCGATGACGAGTACCGTTTTCTCCAGGGTAGCAAGCGATGCAGCCAGGTTGATGGTGGTTGTTGTCTTTCCGACGCCACCTTTCTGATTAGCTAATGCAATGATTTTTCCCATTTTTTAAGTCTATATAATAACCTGAAGTGTGCGCCTGTGAGTCTAAAATGGCTTTTGCGCACAGAAATTTTCGGCAAAGATACAAAAAATATGCGAGAAATATGTTTCTTTAAAGGTTTTTTCGTACTTTTGCACCAAAAAGAAAGATATTTTTATGGAAAATAAGAGACCTTTAGTGTTAATTTCAAATGATGATGGCTATCATGCCAATGGTATCAAGACCCTCGTGCGCTTTCTGAAAGACTGGTGCGACGTGCTCGTAGTAGCTCCGGAAAGTGCCCGCTCCGGATTCGCCTGTGCCTTCTCGGCTACCACTCCGCTGCGATTGAAGCGCCGGCATAATATGGGCGAAGATGTGGAGGTTTGGTCGTGCAGCGGTACGCCGGTGGACTGTGTCAAGCTGGCGCTCGACCAGTTTTACAAGGACCGTCGCCCTGATCTCGTAATCGGTGGCATCAACCATGGTGATAATTCCAGTGTGAACAATCACTATTCTGGTACGATGGGCGTAGCCAAGGAGGGATGCATGCAACACATTCCTAGCATTGCCTTCAGCAGTTGTAATTATGATGAAAATGCCGATCTCTCGCCTTTGCGAGATGGTGTAATCCGGGTGGTGAAGATGGTACTGGAGAAAGGGTTGCCGAAATATACCTGTCTGAATGTCAACTTCCCGGCGCAGCCCCCATTCAAGGGCTTCAAGGCTTGCAGAATGGCACATGGTTCGTGGATCAACGAGGTGGAGCACCGCACGCACCCTCATGGATATGAATACTATTGGATGGTGGGCGATTATCGCAATGACGAGCCGGATTCTGTGGATACTGATCAGTGGGCGGTGAATCATGGCTATATTGCCATCACGCCGACCAAGATTGATATCACGGATTATGATTGGATCAAGAACTTTGAATTATGAAGTATTATTTGATAGTAGGAGAGGCGAGTGGCGACCTGCATGCCAGCAGATTGATGCGTTCGCTAAAAAATGTTGACGAGTTTGCGGAGTTTAGGTTCTTTGGCGGTGACTTGATGGCTGCCGAGGGTGGCACTCGTGTCAAGCATTATAAGGAGCTTGCCTATATGGGCTTTGTTCCTGTGCTGATGCATCTGGGTACCATCTTTTCTAATATGAAGAGATGTAAGGAAGATATAGTGAAATGGAAACCGGATGTGGTAATTCTTGTAGATTATCCTGGATTTAATCTGAATATCGCTAAGTTCTTGAAAAAGAAGACTAATATCCCGGCATACTATTATATCTCTCCTAAAATCTGGGCGTGGAAGGAATGGCGAATCCGTAGCATCAAGCGCGATATCGCCGAACTTTTCTCTATCCTGCCTTTCGAGGTACCTTTCTTCGAAAAAAAGCACCGTTATCCTATCCATTATGTGGGTAATCCTACGGCAGAAGAGGTGAATGGGTTTCGTTCGGAATATCATCAGAACTTCGTGGAGTTTTGTGAAGGGAATAATCTGGACAAGCATCGCCCGATTATTGCTTTGCTTGCTGGAAGCCGTTTGCAGGAGATTAAGGATAATCTTCCTGCCATGATTGAGGTGGCAGAGCGGTTTGAGGATTACCAGATGGTGCTTGCCGGAGCTCCTTCCATCGAGGATTCTTATTATGAGAAGTTCCTGAAGGGTACGCCTGTCAAGATGGTGCGCAATAAGACCTATCCGCTCCTGAGTCACAGTACAGCGGCTTTGGTAACGAGTGGTACGGCTACTTTGGAGACGGCACTGTTCGAGGTTCCGCAGGTGGTTTGCTATGAGACGCCCTTACCTCGTCTTGTTCGCCTTGCTTTTAAGCATGTGATGTCGTGCAAGTTTATTTCGCTGGTGAATCTGATTGCCGACAAGGAAGTGGTGCAGGAGATGTTTGCTGACCGTTTTCAGGTGGATGCCATCGCCGACCAGCTTTATCAGATTTTGCCAGGCAAGGAGGGCAGGGAGCGTATGCTTTCTGAATATTGTGAGGTGAGAGATCGTCTGGGCAACCAGGTTGCTCCTGATGAGGCTGCTGCCATCATGTTCGATCTCTTGGTCAAGCGTCGTGAAATGTTGGTTAGACTTGCCAAGGAGAGAGCCGAAGCTGAAGCCAAGGCTGCTGCCGAAGCTGCCGAGCGTGCCCGATTGAAAGCCCTAGCCGAAGCCGAAGCGGCTAAAAAGAAGTCTGAACAACAGGCTGAGGCTGTAAGAAGAAAAGCGGAAGAGGAAGCCGAAAAGGCAAGAAAGAAGGCAGAAGAGGCTAGAAGACTGGCTGATGAAGAAGCCGAAAGAGCCAGACGGGCAGAAGAGCAGCTCAATGAGTCGCAGCAGGAGGATTTGAAATAGCTGCTCTATGATTATAGCCCTTATAAATAAAAAAATCCAAGCTAGAATGAATCTGGCTTGGATTTTTTTCTTATTATACTTTTCCTGAATGAAGGTCTATCCGAAAAGCTGGAGTGTGTAGAGATAAATCACGGCAGCTGGAATCGCCATGAGTGATGAATCGAAGCGGTCGAGCATTCCGCCATGGCCCGGCAGGATATTACCACTATCCTTTACTCCCAGGGTGCGCTTGAAGAGACTCTCTACCAAATCGCCCCAAGTTCCGAAAACCGCTACAACAACTCCTAAACCTACCCATCCGAGAATGCTGAGGCGGTGGGCCTCACCGTCGTTGGCAATATAGCCGATGATGATGGCTGCGATGATTACGAAAATGCCGCCACCGATGCTGCCTTCCCAGCTCTTCGCCGGACTGATGCGAGGAAACAGCTTGTGCTTGCCGAAAAGCGAACCGCTGCAATAAGCACCTGTATCATTGGTCCAGAGGAAGATGAATACGCTCAGAGGCAAGAGCATGTCGTAATGTATCTGACCGTCGAATGCCGAAGTCTCAAAAGCCAATACGTTGATCATCGAGAATGGCAGGGCAATGTACATCTGTGAAAGCATGGTGTACGCCCAGTCGTTGATGGCATTCTTGTTGGCTGTATAGAGTCCTCCTATGAAGAGGTAGATGATGGTAAGCAAGTAAGGCACGAATACCACGAAGTTGCCCACGATACCTGTACGGAAGCCTGCTACGGCAAGGAAGAAATATACTCCTGCCACGGTGGTGATGAACCGGTTGACGGTTACATCGTCCTTTTGGTTCACCAGTCCGCAGTACTCCCAGATGCTTAGGCCTGTAATCAGGGCAAACAGGAATACCATTGCCCTAGGATTCAGGAAGCAAGATACCATACACACGACGAAGAGTACGCCTGTGATGGATCTAATTACTAGATTTTTTTGTTTCTCAGTCATGGTCTTGCTTTTTATTCGTTATTTTTCTCGTTTTCAGAAATCTTTTCAGAAGTCTTCTCTGAAACATTTACTTCTGCATTCTCAGAAACCTTTGCAGGAGTCTTCTCAGAAGTCTTCTCTTCTGCCTCCTCCTTCGAAGCTTTCTTAGCCTCTTCATGTTCCTTGATGGCTGCCTGAACCTCAGGCATATCCTTTACGGCATCATCAATCTTCGGCTGCTCGTCCTCCATGATTTCCTGAGAACGGCTCAGCCAAGGACGCTTGCCGAAGATGTGCTCCACGTCTTCTGCCATGATCACCTCTTTCTGAATCAGCAGCTCGGCAAGGGCGTTGTGCCCCTCCTTGTGCTCCATCAGGATGTTCTTGGCGCGGGTGTATTGCTCGTTCACCATCTGCAGAACCTCCTTGTCTATCTCGCGGGCTGTAGTCTCAGAGTATGGACGCTGGAACGAATACTCGTTCTGGTTGTAATAGCAGATATTTGGCAATGTCTTGCTCATACCCAGATAAGCCACCATTCCGTACGCACTCTTGGTCGCGCGCTCCAGATCATTCATTGCACCGGAAGAAATATGACCGGTGAAGAGTTCCTCGGCAGCACGTCCACCCATCAGCGAGCACATCTCGTCGAGCATCTGCTCCTTGGTGGTTATCTGTCGCTCCTCTGGGAGATACCAGGCTGCACCGAGTGCCTGACCACGAGGCACGATGGTAACCTTGATGAGCGGATTGGCATACTGGCAGAACCAGGAGATGGTTGCGTGACCTGCCTCATGGAGTGCGATGCTTCGTTTCTCATCGGCAGTCATCACCTTGGTCTTCTTCTCCAGTCCGCCAACGATTCTATCTACGGCATCGAGGAAATCCTGCTTGCATACCGCCTTCTTGTCGTGGCGGGCAGCAATGAGGGCAGCCTCGTTACATACATTTGCAATATCGGCACCCGAGAAGCCCGGAGTCTGGCGAGCCAGGAGATCCACGTCCACAGTGTCATCTATCTTAATAGGCTTGAGATGAACCAGGAAGATAGCCTTGCGCTCGTTCAGGCCTGGAAGATCTACGTGGATTTCTCGGTCGAAACGGCCTGCACGGAGCAAGGCACTGTCGAGCATATCTACACGGTTGGTAGCTGCCAGAATGATGACGCCACTGTTGGTTCCGAAGCCGTCCATCTCTGTAAGCAGGGCGTTGAGAGTGTTCTCTCGCTCATCGTTTCCGCCCATTGCCGGGTTCTTGCTGCGGGCACGACCCACAGCATCGATCTCATCGATGAAGATGATGCAAGGAGCCTTCTCCTTTGCCTGGCGGAAGAGGTCGCGTACGCGCGATGCACCCACGCCGACGAACATCTCTACGAAGTCTGAACCGCTCATGGAGAAGAATGGCACGCCAGCTTCGCCAGCCACAGCCTTTGCCAGGAGAGTCTTACCGGTTCCTGGAGGACCAACGAGCAATGCGCCCTTAGGAATCTTACCACCCAGATCGGTATATTTCTGTGGATTCTTGAGGAATTCCACGATTTCCTCTACTTCCTGCTTGGCACCTTCCTGTCCGGCAACATCCTTGAAGGTGATTCCCAGGGAATTTCCCTTCTCGTACATCTTTGCCTTGCTCTTGCCTACATTGAAGATGCCGCCGCCCATGTTGCTCATGCCGCTTCCCATTCTGCCCGACATCCAGTAGATGAAGAGGAAGAAGAGGAGGAGAGGGGCAACGCTCATTACGAGATTCCAGAAATCATTACTCTTCTGGTTGTCGTAACTGAAGGAACGGATTTTCTTCTCCTTCACCATTTCGTTGGCGTAGCGATCTACCTCGTCGATTGATCCGAACTGTACCTTGACGTAAGGATTCGGTCCTACGCTCTGGGCACTCATCTTATAGACATCTCTCGTATATTTCGGGTTGATATATATCTTGAGAGTACTTTCCGTTTTGTTGGCTACTACGCTCAGCACGTATCCCTTGTCCACATATTGCTTGAATTCGGTATAGGTGGCTTCCTTGGCTGCGCTTCCGCCCAAGGCATCACCACCGCCACTGAAAAACAAAGCGATGAGGGCGATGAGGATAATGGTGTAGAGCCAATTCATGTTAAACCTAGGCATCTTCGGACCTTTTCCTCCGCCAGGATTATTGAAGTTGTTGCTTTGTTCCATTGTTATTGTTTATTTCTATTTTGTGTATGTTCTTTTTTTCTCTTGATGCGCTGTTTTAGTGCATCATCTTCCTTAATGCCGCTCTTGATGCATCTGTAGAGTCTGCTGGCATGTTCGGCATTCTTGGGAATTAGTCGAGATTCGGAATATGGGTGAGCTTAGCGTCTGCCCAGAGATGCTCCAGGTCGTAATAGGCGCGTACCTCAGGCAGGAAGATGTGAACGAGAACATCCACAAAGTCCATTGCCACCCACTGGTCGTTGCCCAGACCTGCCACATTTACCGGCTTTTCGCCAAGGTTCTTGCGGCACATGTCGCCCACTGATTCTGCGATGGCTTCTACCTGTGTAGGTGATCCACCCTGGCAGATGATGAAATATTTGGCGATGGTGCCATCCATTTCACTGAGGTCGGCGATAACGATGTCTTGACCTTTTTTCTCCTGTATTCCTTCCTTAATAGTCTCTACGAGTTGTTTAACTGTGTTCATTTAATCTTTCTTTATTTTTTTATTTTCTTTATTTACTACCTTATTATATGTAATTATGGTACAAAGATACGTTAAATACCCGAAAAAGCCATAGAAAACAGAAAAAATTGAGATTTTTTAGAAAAAAGTGCCGAAAAATTTTGGTGATTCAAAAAAATGTTGTACCTTTGCACCCGCAATTGAGAAACAATATGCTTGAGATTGCAATGATATTGGGATATGGTGTAATGGTAACACTACAGATTCTGGTCCTGTCATTCCTGGTT
>URYG01000099.1 GCA_900551985.1 uncultured Prevotella sp.
GTGGTGGTGGCTTCCGTCAGCACACTCGCCATAGCTGCCACGGCTGCTACCATAGCTGCTGCGCTGTGGACGCTCGCTGCTAGAGCTGGTAGAGGTGCTCTGCAAGCCAGCTCCGAAGCCTTCTGGACGGAAGCCACCCTCGCTGCTACTGCTACTTCTATCGCTGTTGAATGATGGGCGATGACTGTTAATACGTGGACGCTGTGTGCGACCTACACTACGATAACTCTTCTGATAACCGCCTGCGTTGAAGCCCTCTCGGGTGTTCTCGCTCTCAGACGATTGACTCTGTGGTTTGTTTTCGAACTCTGAATCCATAATTTATTCAATATAAAAGCCTCACGGCCGGGTTAATAAATCTATTATTATTAATTATGTTATATATGATATGTCTTAATATATCCTTGGCTGCCCGTTAGGGAAACTGCTTTTTGATTAAATACCGGTGTAATTGCTAGGAGTGATGGCCATCAACTCGGCCTTCACGCTATCGCTTACATTCAATCCCTTGATAAACTCATGAATGGTCTCCTCAGTCATATGGGTATTGGTGCGGGTGAGCGCCTTCAATGCCTCGTATGGATGTGGGTAAGCCTCACGGCGAAGAATGGTCTGGATAGCCTCAGCTACTACAGCCCATGTATTATTCAAGTCTTCCTGCAACTTCTCCTCATGGAGGATGAGCTTACGCAAGCCCTTCAATGTGCTCTGGATGGCGATGACGCTATGACCGAGAGGCACACCGATGTTACGGAGTACGGTACTGTCGGTAAGGTCACGCTGCAGACGGCTAACCGGGAGCTTCTGTGCCAGGAACTGGAGGATGGCATTGGCAATACCGAGGTTACCCTCACTGTTCTCGTAATCGATAGGGTTCACCTTGTGTGGCATGGCGCTGGAACCTACCTCACCAGCCTTGATCTTCTGCTTGAAGTAATCCATAGAGATGTACATCCAGAAGTCACGGTCCAAGTCGATGATGATGGTGTTGATTCTGCGGATGGCATCAAAGATGGAACCCAGATGATCATAGTTGCTGATCTGAGTAGTATATTGCTCACGCTCCAAGCCCAGCTTCTCGCTGACGAACTTGTTGCCGAAAGCCTTCCAGTCATACTCTGGATAAGCTACATGATGAGCATTGTAGTTACCGGTAGCACCACCAAACTTAGCAGTAAACTTGCAAGCCTTCAAAGAATCAAGCTGCTCGGTAAGACGATATACATAAACCATGATTTCCTTGCCCAAACGGGTAGGAGAAGCAGGCTGACCATGAGTCTTAGCCAGCATAGGTACATCCTTCCACTCATCTGCATAAGTCTGAAGCTGGGCAATCAGCTCTTCTACCTGAGGGCAGAAGCACTCCTCCAGAGCTTCCTTCACAGAAAGAGGCACACTGGTATTGTTGATGTCCTGAGATGTCAAACCGAAGTGGATAAACTCCTTGTAGGCATCCAAGCCACCAATCTTGTCAAACTCTTCCTTGATGAAATACTCAACAGCTTTCACATCGTGGTTGGTAACCTTCTCAATGTCTTTCACACGCTGAGCATCGTTCTCGTTGAAATGACGATAGATGTCACGCAAACGCTCAAACAGCGACTGATCGAAAGAAGCCAGCTGCGGCAATGGTAACTCACATAAAGTAATGAAATACTCTATCTCTACTCGAACACGATAACGAATGAGAGCATACTCTGAAAAGTAGTTGGCGAGTTGCTCTGTTTTTCCCCTGTAACGACCATCTATAGGTGATATGGCAGTCAATAAATCTAAATTCATAACAATACGTATTATTTATATAGGGTGCAAAGTTAATGAATTCCTACGAGAAAACAGAAAAACTATGAATTATTTAGCTTTAATTAAAACAAAAAAGGTCTTTCAACGATTGTTGAAAGACCTTTTAACCTGGTGGGCGCTGACGGATTCGAACCGCCGACCCTCTGCTTGTAAGGCAGATGCTCTAAACCAGCTGAGCTAAGCGCCCTAAAAAAAATCCCTGCAACCACAAAAGTGAATCACAGGGAACACCCCTGTGGGCGCTGACGGATTCGAACCGCCGACCCTCTGCTTGTAAGGCAGATGCTCTAAACCAGCTGAGCTAAGCGCCCTTACTTTTCGTAAGCGGTTGCAAAGGTACTACAAATATTTGATTCCACCAAACTTTTTCCGACTTTTTTTTCATTTTCGTTGAAAAAACATGAAAAAAGGCATTTTCCACGGGGGAAAATGCCCTTTATATAGGATAATTTGGCACTTTTAGCCAAAACTTACTGTTCTACTGAACCTGATGGAGCATCTACGGAATCTGCAGGAACATCGCCAGAATCTTCAGGAACTACGTCGGTAGCATGCTCTGTCTCCTTCTCTCCTGCCTGCTTTTTCTCCAGAAGTCCTCTCAAGCGCTCGGTTTCTGCATTGGCATCTTCCAAAGCTGCATTCAAGGCATCCAGTTCCGACTGGTGAAGTGTATCAACAATATCCATATCTGGAGCCTTTCTCCAACGGGAAGAGCCCAGATTGTAGGTAACACCCAGTTCGAAATAGTAATTCTTGCAACGGCGGGTCCAAGACTGGTCGGCACTTCCTGCACAATTATCTATGTTATGATCGAAGGTATTCAGACCTGCCTCAGCGAAAAGCTGAACCTTTTCAGCCACCTTCCATGCCGAATGAAGACCCAGACTGTAATTCATAGCATAGTTGTTGTGAGTCATCGAGCGGCCCACACCGGCACCGGCAAATGCCATCATGTTCCAGACTCGTTCTTCCTTGTATCCCTTGAAAAGGTTGGTCAGGTTGAACATCACCTGCTCATTGGCTACCCAATACTTGTTGCCATTGCCCTCGTTGGTATCCTCGTTCCAGTCGGCATCCACCTTCTTTCCCCAGAATCCCTGAATCTTGGTACGAAGACCGATACCTGGTGTAAACCACTTACCGAAAGCCAGGGAGATGCCCGGATTGCTGCGGAACTTCTTGAAAGGACTCTTCGACAGATCGTGTCCTCTCTCTTCGGCAGAATACCATGCATTCCAGTCCAAACCAGCCTGCACAAACCAATTACTGAAAAAAGAATTGGTGGCAATACTATATTTTTCTTCAGGAACCACATCCTGAGCAAAACTACCCATAGAAACACTAGCCAAAGCCAGCAAAGCTAATATCTTTTTCATACCTTTCTATTTTTAACTTTCAGTTTAACTACACCTTATTATATATAGCATTCTTTGATGATGGAAGCCTCTATCCCAGGAGATGCTCTATCTCCTGCTGCTGGAGGATGCAGAGCACCGACTTGCCATCAGGAGTATAGTTCACATTCTCGCAGGCGAAAAGTCCATTGACCAATCCTTCCATCTCCTCATTGCTCAACACCTGTCCGTGCGGTATCGCTGCATGACGGGCAAGCGAAAGAGCCAGGTCTTGGTTGATTTCATCCATGGCTGAGACCCCTTTCTCCACCGCGCTGGATACCATATCCTGCACCAGTCTTACCGGATTCATTCCTTCCAGACCGGCAGGTACGGAGTTGACGGCATAACTGCCACCTCCCAGATCTTCCAACTCAAATCCCATGCCGTTCATCTCCGGCAAGATCTTTTCGAAGATCACCTTCTCCGACATCGGGAACTGCACCACCTCCGGGAAGAGAACCTTCTGGGAATGGAAGGTGCGCTCGGCAAGCTGCTTGAGATACTGTTCGAACAGGATGCGCACATGGGCACGATGCTGGTCGATGATCATCAATCCCGATTTCACGGCGGTCATGATATACTTGCCTTTATACTGATAATGGGATGGCGACTTCTCTGCA
The DNA here is from genome assembly GCA_900551985.1 of uncultured Prevotella sp. Taxonomy (GTDB): domain Bacteria; phylum Bacteroidota; class Bacteroidia; order Bacteroidales; family Bacteroidaceae; genus Prevotella. The sequence goes on from URYG01000099.1 coordinate 3,821, forward strand.
ATGATACTGCTTGCCGTAGTACCCGCAGCAGTAGCCTGCTCGGGCTCATCAAAGAGTTCCATCGTATGCTGCTGTTCATCCTGGTCTTTCAATCCCTCGTAAAGCTGTTCCCAGTTCTGGTCTATCTCCGGTTTGGTACTGGAAGGACCAGGAAAACCGGCTCCTACAGGCTTCGCCGTAGTAGTAGGACGGGTCTTGAAAGGATTATATCCCGGATTGACACTGATTTTCGGAGCTGCTGCCGAAGGAATCTCTTTTGGATTGAACATCGGAATTTCCGGCTTATCCTCAGTATCAAAGTCGATGGTCGGTACATCATTAAACATACCGATGCTTTCCTTCACGGCAGCCGACAGAATCTGCCAGATAGCCTGCTCATTCTCAAACTTGATTTCAGTCTTGGTAGGATGGATGTTCACGTCGATGTCCTTAGGATCCACCTCGAAATAGAGGAAGTAAGGCACCTGCTCTCCTACCGGAATCAGGCGGTCGTAAGCCGCCATCACCGCCTTGTTGAAATAAGGATGCTTCATGTATCTGCCGTTCACAAAGAAGAACTGATGCACTCCCTTCTTGCGGGCAGCCTCCGGTTTGCCGGCAAATCCGGAAACTTTGCACATCGTTGTCTCAACATTGACCGGCAAGAGATCATGATTGAACTTCTTGCCAAACACATCCAGAATACGCTGGCGCAGATTGGCTGCACGAAGATTGAACACTTCCGTGCCATTGCTGTGCAGGGTAAACGAAATCTGCGGATTCACCAAGGCAATGCGCTCAAAAGCGGTAAGGATGTTATTGAGCTCGGTAGAATTCGATTTCAGGAATTTACGGCGGGCAGGAACATTGTAGAAGATATTGCTCACAGAAAAGTTGGTACCTACAGGACAGGCACAAGGTTCCTGACGCTCATACCGGGAACCCGATATGGCTACGAGGGTACCTATCTCGTCAGATTCCTGACGGGTCTTGAGTTCCACCTGTGCCACGGCAGCAATAGAAGCCAAAGCCTCTCCACGGAATCCCATCGTACGGAGGGCAAAGAGATCGTCTGCCTTACGGATCTTGGAGGTGGAATGGCGTTCAAAGGCAAGACGGGCATCCGTCTCCGACATTCCCTTGCCATCATCAATGACCTGGATGTTGGTGCGACCCGCATCCACCACGACCACCTGAATATTCCTGGCGCCGGCATCAACAGCATTCTCCACCAGCTCCTTGATGACAGAAGCTGGTCGCTGTATCACTTCTCCTGCTGCTATCTGATTGGCAACAGAATCTGGTAAAAGTTGGATGACATCACTCATCGTCGTTTCTTTTTTTTATTTACGTTTGTTTTTCTTGGTAACTTTCGGCGCAACCTTTGAGGTTTTCCTGGAAGCTGTCTGAACAGCTTTCTTAGAAGCTGACTTGGATGCCTCCTTGTCTGTTTTCCCAGATGCAGTCTCAGCTTCAGCCTTCTCCTTGTCCTCCTTGAACGGTTCCTTCTTCAGGGACTGCAAAGGTGCCTCATGGCGCTTGATGGATTTCAACTCCGTGCCACTCGACTTGCCACGCCATACAAAAATATCATTCTTATCCGTTGGTCGGAGGTCCTCAAACCATGCAAAGTTAGGTAACTTATACTTGGCTGGCGGAACCTGGGTAATCGGATACATGGTACTGGTGAACTTATTGGTCCAGATCTTATCCAACTTTCTGGCTGCTCCCAGATACATACGCATGGTATCGGTCTCCAGATAGTTGAGTCCCACCAGAGAACTGTCCTTGTCGTTGGTCATATAATAGACCGTCTGCACATTGCCGATTGCTTCCGTCATCTTCATTTCTCCCTTTTCGAAATAGGATTTCATTTCGGAAGAAGTAATCTGATTATAATGTACGCTGTCCGGCATCTGTTCGATAGAGAGAGCCTGACCGACGACATGGGCAAAGCGGATGGTGGAGTCTGCCATATAAGCTCTGATTTCCTCACCGAGCATCTGTCGGTTGGCATTCCAGATAATAGGATCCTTATACATCGTCATACAGGAATCCTTGGAATTGAAGACCAGGGAATCGCAGATAGCCTGCATGTCGTTGCGGAAAGCACGGACATGCGGATAGGCATGCACCTTGCGATATACCGAATCGGTATTGATATTGAAAGTATAGATGCGCATGGTGTCTGAATGCATCCACAACGTATCTTTCTGAGAATAGTCAATGGCTACAGGTCGCTTGGTAGCGAATCCCATTCCCGTCTTCTCATTATAACGGAGATAGTTGCAGGTAAGTGAATTCTTATTCTTCTTATCCACATACACCACATTGCCATAACCCGTGCTCTCGCCATCCTTGACATAGTAGAGACTGTCGCCGGTAATCGACTTGTCCTTATCCACCAAGGTAGAACGGCCGAAGAGCTTAGCCTTATCGGTCTTGGTATCATAATAACCATCTGCCGTATGCACCACGCTGGAACCGGAAACAATCTTGGAAGGTCCCACCATGTGGGCGGTAGAGGTTGGAACATCATAATACAAGGTATCGGTGGTAACCACATCCTTACCACTGCGCAACTTCACATTGAAGACAAACTTTGCCTCTCGGGTCTCGGTATGATATTCTCCCCAGTCGGAAACCAGTCGGTCCTTACCGTCAATGAGCGTACCTCCGTCAAAGAAGTTCGCCATATTATACAGGCGGTCGAAATCCAGACTGTCCGTCTTCAGGGTCTGTCTGCGATGGTGCAGTACCACATTCCTGCGGGCATGCATCATCTGCATCATACCATCATATTCAGCCCTCTCGCAGGTAAGCGACAAGGTATCACCCTGACGGTAATGCACATGACCGAAAGCCTTCACGGAGTTGGTACCCTGATAGAAATAGGCACTGTCGCAGGTGAGATGACCTCCCTGGTGCATGAACGAAACCTTGCCCTTCACGATCTGGGCATCAGGGTTTCTGCCAAACATATCATAGCGCAGCTCATCGGCGTGAAGGAGATAGACTCTCTCACCCTCCGGGCGCTTCTTGTGTTTCTTCCTAGGTGCCTGCATAGCCTGCACCAGACAAAACCCAAATAGGCATAGAATCAATATGAAAAAGATTCTATGCCCGTTCTTGTTAATATTATGTTGCTTGTTATTGATCATTTAACCCAACCTTGATATTCAAAATTGCAATTCTTGTAGCGATCGTTCATACGAACGTAGGTCTTCTTAATCTTGTCAACCACCCAGTCATGCAACGTTTTTTCTCTTTCCTTGGCAAGGACGACATCCTTCATTACCTGGAAGTCCTCGGTAATAGTAGCTCTATGACCCTCTACCCTGCTCACCAACTTGATCAGGGCGCAGGTAGTCTTGCCCTTGGTATTGACCATAGTAAAAGGTGCAGAAATCTGACCTACCTTCATGGTATCTACCACACGTGCCACCTCTGTAGGAAGATCCTTCATCTGGAACTTAGAGGTACGGTTGTCTGCCTGGGCTGTATTTGCCATCAATCCCTTGTTGTTGCGGGTATCCTTATCATCAGATAATGCCTCTACGGCTGCCTCGAAGGTAAACTTCTTGGCACGGATATCGTTGCCGATGGAATCCAGACGACCGATAGACTTGTCGATAGCCTCCTGTGAAACCTGTGGCTTGAGCAGGATATGACGGCACTTGATCTTGTCACCTCGCTTATCAATCAACTGGATGATGTGATAACCGAACTCAGACTCCACAATCTTGGAAATCTTCTTTGGATCGGTCAGGTTGAATGCAACATTGGCAAATGCAGGATCCAACATACCACGTCCGATATAATCCATCTCACCACCCATTCGGGCAGAACCCGGGTCTTCACTGTACATACGTGCCAAAGTAGCGAAAGTAGTCTCACCCTTGTTCACACGGTCGGTGAAGTCACGCAACTGGTTCTTCACACGGCTGATTTCTTCCATTGGGATACGAGGCTGCATGGTAAGAATCTCTACCTCCACCTCTGTAGGAACGAATGGAATACTGTCTTGAGGCAAGTTGTTGAAATACTTACGTACCTGCGCAGGAGAAACCTTGATATCCTTCACCAGTTCCTGCTTCATCTTCTGGATGAGCTGGCGGTTCTTGAAATCATCATGCATCTGCTGGCGCATCTGGGTGATGCTCTGCTTGCGGTATTCCTCCAGCTTCTCACGGGATCCAATCATGGAAACCCAGTAGTTGATCTGGTCGTCGATGCCCTGCATGACTTCCGACTCAGACACCTCGATACTGTCGATGGCAGCCTGATGCAGGAAAAGCTTCTGCACGGCAATCTGCTCAGGAATAGAACAGTCAGGATCGCCGACGAACTTGATGCCATCAGCCTCCGACTGCAAGCGGGTAACCTCGACGTCAGACTTGAGGATCGCCTCATCTCCAACTACCCAGATCACCTCGTCAACAATACTTCCCGGGTCTATTGCCTGCGAGTCGTTCACAGCTTCCTGCTGTGCCGAATCACTGTCGGCAACCGAAGCATGGCGACTCATGCCCATACGTGAGGCGCTTGCGCTCATGCCCATGATGAGGAGCAATGCGATAAACGCCAGACTCATTTTATATCCAGTCTTCATAGATCTGTATTCTGCTTGAATTTTATGTTTAATGTTTGTTTACCGTGGCTAATACCTCAGGGTACACCACAAACTGATATTTCTTTCTTAATGTTGCCACCCATTCCTTCTCCAGCTGGTCCTGATAGTCGGCTATCACCCAGGCTTTCACATCCGTGTATTCCTTAGGTCCCTTCTTGAGAATCTTTCCGAATGTAGCATCGTAAGGATATCCTTGAACCTTCTCTACCTTGGCGCTTGTCTTGAACACCAGTGAATCCACTACAGGATGATCTCCCTTCTTGAAGATTCCTTCTTCTACCTGGACACGCACCACCGAATCGGCATTAAACTTCCTGCGAAGCAACTCTGCCCATTGGCTGAAAGGCTTACCCTTTACGCATTTCTTGACCGCTGCCACATCGGCAGCATCCTTTGTATGGTAAGCAATACCCTTGAAGCGGGGATGCTCCCATCTGTATTTCTTCTTGTTCTTGGCAAAATAAGCAGCTTGTGCCTGTTCATCATTCGCCGCTTTCTCCCATACCATCCGGTTGCTGATTTCATAGAGCAGCAATCCGTCGTGATACTCCTGCACAAGATATTTCAGATTCTTGTCGTGAGCCGACAATTCTGAAGTTTTCTGATCCAAGACGGTTTCACGGTCACTACCCGCAGGCAACGTCCTGGCGATGGAATCCAACTTCTCGTTGATGATTCTTTCTCTGATTCCCTTGGCATCAATGAAACGAAGGATATCGTTCTTCACCGAATCATAAGGATAGAAGTCCTGCTTTCCCATCAGCTTGATGATGTGATAGCCAAACTCCGAGAGGACTGGCTTGCTCATCTCTCCCACCTTGAGGGAGAACGCAGCATCCTCAAAAGTCTTCACCGTCTGCCCTCTTGATATCCAGGAGATGTCTCCACCCTTGACGGCAGAACCCTGGTCATCAGAGTATTTTCTGGCAAATTCGGCGAAATCGCCCCCCTTGCATAGGGCCTGATAGATAGACTGAGCCTTCTGTCGTGCCTTCTCCTGTTCGGCAGCAGAGGCTTTCTGTCCCAAACGGATCAATATGTGGGCAGGATTGACCAATCCGCCCGACCTACTGACACGCTGTTTCGCTTCTTCGAATATTTTCTGCGCTTCCGCCTCCACGTCTTCCGAACTGATCATCGCCGGACGCACCTGCTGGTCACGATACTGCAGGAATTCCTGTTTAAAGGAAGCCGTAGTATCGATATGGGCATCCAACGCCGCCAAAACCTTAAGTTTGTAATTAACAAATAGGTCAACATACTCATTGACTGTCTTCTTGTCAATCACGCCCTCGGAATTGTTTTTGTTATAAGAATATTCAAATTCCGAACGACTGACAGGCTGACCATTGATAGTCATGATAGTAGGGTCGTCGTTTTGAGCAAAAGCTATGCTCCCCGAAAGGAGCATAGCTGCAAAAAGCGCATAAAATCTCATATTACTTTTCAAATAATTATTCTGGGCGGCTGTAGTTAGGAGCCTCACTGGTGATAGTGATATCATGTGGATGGCTCTCCAATACACCGGCATTTGTAATGCGGGCAAACTTAGCGTTGTGCAAGTTCTCGATAGTAGCAGCACCACAGTAACCCATACCAGAACGCAAACCACCGATCAACTGGTAGATAACCTCCTGTACGGTTCCCTTGTAAGGAACACGACCTGCGATACCCTCTGGTACAAGCTTCTTGGCATCCTTGGTATCACCCTGGAAGTAACGGTCCTTAGAACCATTCTTCTGCTCCATAGCCTCGAGAGAACCCATACCGCGGTAGCTCTTGAACTTACGGCCGTTGAAGATGATAGTATCGCCAGGGCTCTCCTCAGTACCAGCTACCAATGAACCGATCATTACGCAGCTACCACCAGCAGCCAGCGCCTTCACAACGTCACCAGAATAGCGCAAACCGCCATCGGCAATCAGAGGAACGCCTGTACCCTTCAAGGCAGAATATACATCATAAACAGCACTCAACTGAGGCACACCTACACCGGCAACGACACGGGTAGTACAGATAGAACCAGGACCGATACCTACCTTTACGCCATCAGCGCCATTCTCTACCAAATACTTGGCAGCCTCGCCAGTAGCTACATTACCAACTACTACATCTACCTGTGGGAAGGCAGCCTTTACCTGCTTGAGCTTCTCAACAACACCCTTAGAGTGACCATGAGCAGTATCAATGACAATGGCATCAGCACCAGCCTCAACCAGAGCTTTGGCACGATCCAAAGTATCAACTGTAACACCTACACCGGCAGCCACGCGAAGGCGACCCTTGGCATCCTTGCAAGCCATTGGCTTGTCCTTTGCCTTGGTGATGTCCTTGTAAGTGATCAAACCTACCAGGTGATTCTCATTGTCAACTACAGGGAGCTTCTCAATCTTGTTCTCCTGTAAGATGGCAGCTGCGGCAACCAGGTCGGTCTGGATGTGAGTGGTAACCAGGTTCTCGCTGGTCATTACCTCATCAATCTTCTTGTCCATGTGACGCTCGAAACGAAGGTCACGGTTGGTCACGATACCAACGAGATGATTCTCGTCATCCACCACTGGAATACCACCGATATGATAGTCGTGCATCATATCCAGCGCATCCTTCACTGTACTGCCACGACGGATGGTGACAGGGTCATAAATCATACCATTCTCAGCACGCTTCACGATAGCCACCTGACGAGCTTGCTCCTCGATGGTCATGTTCTTGTGGATGACACCAATACCACCTTCGCGGATC
>URYG01000100.1 GCA_900551985.1 uncultured Prevotella sp.
AATATAATGAGTACTATCCATATAGTCCATACATTTATAGTATGAATAATCCTATAAATGCTTTAGATACTGATGGTAGAAAAGTTTATGTGTTTGCAAGAAATTTAATAGAAAATAAATATCTTAATGTTAATGTAATTCATACATTTGTCGTTGTAAAAAAATCCTCCGGAAAAATATATAGATTTGCTTATGGTCCACAAGATAGTGGCTTTTTGTCGATGGTTAGTGGTCATAGTCCTTTGGTGCGTTGTGATTATTATGATGATAAAAGTGCAGTTTTTTCTTATTTTGAAAAGAAACAGAAAACAGATGGTCTGAAAGAGGTAATGGAAGTGAATACTCCAACAGGCATGACTTCTGATGAATTTGACAAGGCTGTAATAAATGCAGCTTCTGAGTTTAGAGATAATACAGAGATAAAATACCGAATAATCCCAACAAACTCGACCGAAGGCAATTGTAATACTTCAACAACGACCTTGTTGAAAAAAGCTGGTGTTTCTGATGGTGAGATAAATCGTATAAAAAATCAAATTCCAGAATTTAAAACTGGTTTTGGCGATGTTAAGCCATGGAGTGATGAAGAACGCAAGGAAGCTTTAAGACAAAAAATAAAACTTGAAGAAAGTTTGGATAATTCACTAAGATAGAGTTGATATGAAAAAAATAGCGTATTTTCTTTTTTATTTGCTTAAAACTTATTTCTTAAGTTTATTGACTATGCAAAGTGTGATATTTGTCATAGCCTACATTAATTATGCTTATTTCAATCTTTGTGTTCATGAATATAATCCTATTTTATATGGATTTTTATTAGGAATCGTGGGTTCTATATTTAATTTCCCTTTATTCATGATACTTTATCACTATAAATTTTCAAATATTGAGATAATAAGTGAGTCTATTTTATATGTAATGATAACTCAAATAGGGGGATTTTTGACTTTTTTGTTTACTGGAAATATAGAAGACTGCCATTTGTTAGATGGAGAATCTCCAAAAATAAGTTGGTTTATTGTCCTTTTTATGGTTGTAGTTTATTTGGCTGCTAAGGGAACAATTAGAAATGTTATATCGTATAAAATAAAGTGTACGTGGTTCCTGGTATTGGCTTTTAATATTTTTATTTACTTTTATATAATTAAGATATTTCTTTGGTATAATTACAAAGTTGGCAATTGATGGTAGTATGATAATAAAATGAATTATTATGGAATTTAAATTATTAGTAAGCTTAATGCTGTCATTTTAAGGGAGAATATGTCAAAAAATGATTTTAATCAATTAATAAATTATATATATAATAATTGGTAGAGATGGAAAAAATAATAAAGTTTTTTGTGGCTTGTTTGTTCTTTATAGCAGGTTGCTTTTGCAATTTTTTGTTTGTCAAGTATTCGTCTGAAAACAAAAAATCAAAGAAATGTGTAGAATACAATTTCGTAGGATATTGTACTGATTCGCTAATTCCTGATAATTATAGGGAAAGACTTTCTGGTATTAGTTATGATAATAATGCTGATCCGTTTGGAGTCTACAATCATAAAAATGGTGTTATATCCAATTATCGGTTGGCTGGTATCATTGCTAAAAATGTCTTGTCAAATATTTATGGGGAAAAGCAAATCAATTCAGAACTTCCCTTGAAAATTTCTTTGATAAATAATAGATTCTGGCAAATAGAAGGTTCGTTGCCACCAAATATGACAGGTGGTACAGCCATTATCGTGATTAAAAAAGATGATGGGCAAATACAATATATTCGCCATACAAAATGACGGTTGGGTATTTATAGATTTAATTTGCCCCTTCCAATAAGGGTACGGAAAAACAAGATAAAGTTTTTGCAACATGAGACAAAGTGTATATGAAGGAAAATATGTAACTTTGCAGCATCAACTAATAATTTAAATATAAAAGAATGAATGTTCGAAAAATAATGAGATGCATTGCTTTGGCTGTATTGTCTTATGACACAGCCTTGGCGCAGAATCCAATCATCAATAGCCAGTTTACGGCAGACCCAACGGCTCGCGTGTTTAATGGGAAGATATATCTCTATCCTTCTCATGACATACCGAGTCCGATAGAGAAACTGAAGACTTGGTTTTGTATGCCTGATTATCATGTCTTCTCATCCTGCAATCTGACGGATTGGGAAGACCATGGAGTCATCGTTTCGCAGGATAAAGTACCTTGGGTACAGGACGGCAGCTATACGATGTGGGCTCCTGATTGTGTGGAGAAAGATGGAAAATACTACTTCTATTTCCCTGCTGCTCCCAAGGGGGAGGAGAAGGGATTCGGAATCGGTGTGGCGGTTGCCGACCATCCGGAGGGACCGTTTATGCCGATGTGGAAACCCATAGAGGGGGTTCACGGAATAGACCCTTGTGTGCTGATAGATAAGGACGGACAGGCTTATCTCTACTGGGCAGGGGCTGGCCTGCACATGGCTAAGCTGAAACCCAACATGATGGAACTTGCCTCGGAACCGAAGCCTGTAGAGGGATTGCCTGAGGGATTCAAGGAAGGACCGTTTGCCTTTGAACGTAACGGTAAGTATTATTTCACCTTCCCTTGGGTGCGTGAAAAGGATGGAACCGAAATACTGGCTTATGCCATGGCCGACCATCCGATGGGACCTTTCACATTCAAGGGCATCATCATGGATGAATCGCCTACGAAGTGCTGGACCAATCATCACAGCATCGTGGAATATCAAGGACAGTGGTATCTTTTCTATCATCATAATGATTATTCGCCTCAGTTCGACAAGAACCGCTCGGTGCGAATCGACTCTCTGAACTTCAATCCTGACGGAACGATACAGAAGGTGATTCCTACGCTAAGAGGTGTGGGATTGACGAACGCTCGCTCGCGCATACAGATAGACCGCTATTCTGCGCTGCAAGGCAAGGATGTTGGTATCGATTATCTGGATAAGAACAACTGTTTTGCCGGATGGAAGACTCTCTTCTCTAAGTCGAATACTGCTCTTATATATAATAAGGTGGATTTCGGTAATGAGAAGGTGGCGGAAATCACTGTTCGTGCCAAGTCGCCAAAGGGCGGTGTGCTCGTAGTCAGAGCTGATGGCAAGAAGGGCAATATCATCGCTAAGGTGAAGATTCCAAAGTCGGCAGTCTGGAAGGATGTCCGTGCCCAGGTGCTCCATGCTCCTCTGGGCGTTCATGCTCTTTACGTTTCGCTGCAGAGTGGAGCCGATGTAGAGGTTGACTGGCTGGGCTTTATCAGATTATCGAACCTCAAAAATTAAATGAATAGTTTATGTATAACTTTTGTGATAAAATAGTTAGATTGTTTTGTTTATGTGTATTCCTTTTTGGGCATTCCTCTGCGGATGCCCAAAATAAGGAATTACCAGCAGACATCAATCCTTATTTCGGACCAGTAACCAAGCAGCCTATCATGCCTAATGCGGCTGGCTTTATTCAGAGATGGTTGCTCCTGGAGCCAATCTCTGTGTCTGTCAAGAGTAATGTTGTTTTTACAGATTCTTATCTGAAGGAGAAGTTCTATACGCAGTATTTCCCTAAACAGATGGAAATCGTACCTAAGGATGGAACCATCGTGAAGGTGGGGAAGGAAAAGCTGAAATGGCATGCGCTGGACAGCAAGCTCTATAACGTGAAGCTCTTCCGTTTTGCCACTTCGTTCGGAAAACCCAAGTATGGTGTCTTGTTCTGGGCAGTTACCGTTATCGATTGCCCTGAGGAAATGAAAGACATCCGCCTGGCTGTCGGTTCGAATGGTGCCTCCATGTGGTGGCTCAATGGTGAGGAGGCGGTGATGTTGGAAGGCGACCGAAGAATGGTTCGCGATGATGTGGTTTCTAAGAAGCTTACCTTGAAGAAGGGTAAGAATATCCTTCGGGGTGCAGTCATCAATGGTCCTGGCATGAGCGACTTCTGTATCCGATTCATCGACGGACAAGGCAAGCCAGTCAGAAACCTGTCCATTCATGTGAAGTAGTGCAATCAATATAGAAAGTTATGAAACAGAACAATGTTTTTTTCAGATATTTTAGCCCGGTTGCGGCTCAGCAGAAACTTTATGTCGCTGCTTTGGTTGCCTTGTTGTCTTCTTCTGCTTACGAGGCAGAAGCCCAGGTGGGCGAACCTTTCATTCATGATCCTTCTACCATTGCCCTGTGTGATGGAAAGTATTATACCTTTGGAACGGGTGAAGGCGGACTCTGGTCGGAGGATGGCTGGAACTGGCAGGGTGGTGCTGTCCGTCCCGGCAGAGGAGCGGCTCCTGATGTGTTGAAGATAGGTGACCGTTATCTTGTAGCCTACAGTGCTACGGGTGGTGGATTGGGCGGTACTCATCGCGGTGATGTCCTGACGATGTGGAACAAAAGCCTCGACCCGAAATCGCCTGATTTCAAATATACCAAACCGGTGGTGGTGGCTTCTTCATTGGATGATGAAGACTGTGATGCGATTGATGCGGGCTTGTTGCTCGACCCTACTACCGGCAAACTCTGGCTCAGTTATGGTACCTATTTCGGATTTATCCGTCTGGTAGAACTCGACCCGAAGACGGGTAAGCGGATGGAAGGCAACGAACCCGTCAATATCGCCATCGACTGCGAAGCTACTGATTTGATTTATCGCAACGGCTGGTATTATCTTCTCGGCACTCACGGCACCTGCTGCGATGGTCCTAATTCTACCTATAATATCGTGGTGGGACGTTCGCGAAAGATAACCGGTCCATACGTGGATAATGTGGGCAGAGAGATGTTGCAGGGCGGTGGAAAGATGGTGATTGCTGCCAATAATCTGAAGACGGGTCCCGGTCACTTCGGACGCTATATCGAGGAAGAAGGTGTAGAAAAGATGTCGTTCCACTATGAGTCTGATTTCAGACAGGGAGGGCGAAGCGTATTGGCTATCCGACCTTTGTTGTGGAAGAACGACTGGCCTGTGGCTGGCGATGAATTCCATGCCGGAACCTACGAGATAGAATCGGAACGAAGAGGTTATGCCCTGGAGATTGCTGTTGATTTCGTGAGAATACAGCGGGATATCGAACCTTTCTGGATCAAGCCAACCAAACCTCTGAAGAATATCGAGCCTCAGACCTTGAAGGAGGTTGAGGCAGAATGGCCAAAGGGTGAGGTGAAGGTAAGAATGAACGATTACATGTTCCGTCCTCATCAGAAGTGGAGCATCACGCCTGCTGGAAAGGGTGGTTATCTGGGTGGTCCTTATTATAAAATCTGCATAGAGGGTACTACCCGTTATCTTACCGCAACCGCTCAGCATGATGTCATCGCCAAACCTGAGTTTACTGGCGAAGATGCCCAGCTTTGGCGCATCGAACAACTTACCGATGGCACCTATCGCATTATGCCTAAGGCTGTGCCAGGCACAGAAGAGAAACTTGCATTGGTTTCACTTGGCGACTGTACCCCAGGCTTGGCTCCCTTCGATTTCAACAGCGACAATTCTAAATGGAATTTCAGACAACAATAATAAATAACTGATTCAACTTTCGCTTGGGTGGAAACAAGAAGATAGTTGTATATCATGAAAAGCGTTGAATGTAGCTTTAAATCAGTTATTTAAATGGTCTTAGAAACCTATATTATTTACCTCTTAAATACTGTTTCGTGTGGTTGCCGGCAACTGCCGGCAACCTTGCTATCATATGCCGACAAGGTTGCTGACATTTGGCAGCAACCTTGCTGGCAACCGCCAACAATTAAATAAATCTAATTCTTCAGGTCGATAGATACAGCTTCTCTGATTATTTCGTATATTTGCAATAACTTATAAAGCAGTACAACTATGGACTTAAAGTATGATGTTTATACCATTGCCAATGCTGAGGGTAGTGGTGAAGAACGTAAATACGTTCGATTGAAACAGCATGAGGCGATGACGGCTCACGAACTGGAAGCCACCATCCAGCAAAGATGTACACTCACCAAGGGTGATGTGGCAGCAGTGTTCTCTGAACTTCATGACATTGTGGTTAGTGAGTTCTCAATGGGGCGCAGGGTGTATGTTCCTCAACTGGGGTATTTCTCGCTTGCCGTAAATCTGGAAATGCCGGAGGAAAATCCTGACAAGAAGATTACGGGAAAGGAAGTTCGTTTGCGTGGTATCAATTTCCGCCCGGAGGCTAGTTTGTTGCAGGAGGTAGGTAGAAATATTCATTTCGTACGTTCCGAGTATTCCAGCCGCTCCAACTTCTTTACCGAAGAGAAACTTTGGGCAAGATTACAGGAATTTTTCAAGGAGAACCGCTATCTCACCATCAGTATCATGCGAATGAAGTTTGGACTGTCTCGCCACATGGCACAAAAGTGGATAGATCACTTCATAGCCAAAGGTTTGTTGATAAAGGATGGAACTCCCCGTTCGCCGATTTATTTCTTGAATGATGAACGGAAAAGTTAATCAGGTCTTGTACATCATTTTCGCTTGTTACATAATATAAAGTATTTGGTACATGTGATAAAGTAGAATTCTACTTATTTGCTTATCTTTGCAGCCACAAATAACAATTTAATATACTAATAGCTTATAATTACAATGAACAAGAAGATTATATACACAGCTTTGATGTTTGTGCTGACTATGTCATCCGGCAATGTTTCTGCACAGCAGTTACCTTATCAGAATCCATCCCTCTCGGCTCATGAGAGAGCGGTAGATTTGTGTGGACGACTCACACTGGAAGAGAAAGCCTCTCTGATGCTGGATGATTCGCCGGCTATCCCTCGATTGGGAATCAAGAGATTCCAGTGGTGGAGCGAGGCGCTGCATGGTGTGGCGAACATGGGAGATGTAACCGTCTTTCCGGAACCTATCGGAATGGCAGCTTCTTTTAACGACAGAATGGTGTATAGAGTCTTTGATGCAACATCTGATGAAATGCGTGCCAAATGGAATGAACTGCAGCAGAAGGGTGGAGATGTAACCCGTTTCCATGCTCTCTCTGTCTGGACTCCAAACGTGAATATCTTCCGTGATCCTCGATGGGGACGTGGACAGGAAACCTATGGTGAGGATCCTTATCTTACCAGTAGAATGGGATGTGCCGTGGTGCGCGGATTGCAGGGACCTGAGGATACGAAATACCGCAAACTCTGGGCTTGTGCCAAGCACTATGCCATCCATAGCGGACCGGAATGGGCTCGCCATACTGACAATATTACCGAAGTTACACCGCGCGACCTTTGGGAAACCTATATGCCTGCCTTCAAATCACTGGTGCAGGATGCCAAGGTGCGCGAGGTGATGTGTGCCTATCAGCGTTGGGATGATGAACCATGCTGCGGCAATACCCGATTGCTTCAGCAGATTCTGAGAGATGAGTGGGGATTCAAGTATCTGGTGGTTTCTGACTGCGGTGCCGTCACCGATTTCTGGGAGAACCATAAGGTTTCGAGCAATGCCAGAAATGCGGCAGCTAAGGGCGTGCTGGCTGGAACCGATGTAGAATGTGGATTTAATTATGTATATAAATCGGTGCCTGAGGCAGTGAAGTATGGTGCCTTGACTGAAGAAGAAGTTGATAAGCATGTGATTCGTCTGCTCGAAGGTCGTTTCGACTTGGGTGAGATGGATGACAATAAGATCGTATCATGGTCGAAGATTCCGGTATCGGTGCTTTGCAGCAAGGCGCATCGCCAGCTCTCGCTCGATATGGCTCTGCAGACCATGACGCTGCTCCAAAACAAGAATGAGGTATTACCTCTCGATAAAAAGGTAAAGAAGATTGCTTTCATCGGACCAAATGTGGATAACGAACCGATGATGTGGGGAAACTATAATGGTACTCCACGACAGACAATTACCATCCTGGATGGTATCAAGAGTCGTTTGAAGAAAAACCAGGTCGTCACCTTTAAAGGGTGCGACCTGGTGAACGACCAGACTTTGGATTCATACTTCGACCAGTGTAGCATGGATGGCAAGATGGGCTTTAAGGGCACTTTCTGGAACAACCGTGAAATGAACGGAAAGCCTGTTACCATCACCCAGGAGAAGAATCCTGTGCAGGTAACTACCTATGGTCAGCACTCTTTCGCTCCAAATGTGAAGTTGACGGGCTTCTCTGCAAAGTATGAAACCGTGTTCCGTCCTAAGCAGAACGCCAAGGTATTGCTCGATGTGGCAGCCTGCGGTCATTATGAGGTTTATCTGAATGGTGAGAAAAAGGCAGAGAAGAGTGATTGGCGTACTGCGCAATCTCGTATTGAGTTTGATGGCGAGAAAGGCAAGGAGTATAAGATTGAAATACGCTATGCGGAAATGCCAAACTATAATGCGGATATGAAGATTAATATCGGGCATGAGAATCCTATCGACTATCAGGCTTCGCTCAAGCAGTTGAAGGATTGCGAGACAGTAGTCTTCGTGGGTGGTATCTCTCCACAGTTGGAAGGTGAGGAAATGCCTATCGAGATTTCTGGCTTCAAGGGTGGTGACCGCACCAACATCGAGTTGCCGAAGGTTCAGCGCAATTTCCTGAAGGCTTTGAAGGAAGCGGGCAAAAAGGTTGTCTTTGTCAACTGTTCGGGTTCGGCTATCGCCTTGACTCCAGAGACAGAGAGTTGCGATGCTATTCTCCAGGCCTGGTATCCTGGTCAGGAAGGTGGTGAGGCTGTGGCTCGTGTGCTCTTCGGAGAGTACAATCCTGCCGGCAAGTTGCCTGTTACGTTCTATAAGAATTCAGAGCAGTTGCCTGATTTCAAGGATTACAGCATGAAGGGCAGAACCTATCGTTATATGAACGATGCGCTCTTCCCATTCGGTTATGGCTTAAGCTACACTTCTTTCCGTATTGGCGATGCTACACTTTCCAATTCTATCCTGAAGAAGGGTGAGAAGATTACGCTGAAGGTACCGGTAAGCAATGTTGGAAAGAAGGATGGAGCCGAGGTGGTGCAGGTGTATGTGAAGGATCCTGCTGATACCGATGGACCATTGAAGACCTTGAAGGCTTTCGAGAGAGTGGAGGTGAAGGCAGGAAAGACTGCTGAGGCTGTCATTACGCTGGATAGCAGTAACTTCGAACTCTTCGATGCTGCAACCAATACCGTCCGTGCCAAGGCAGGAAAGTATGAGGTTTATTACGGCAGCAGTTCGGCTGATAAGGACTTGAAGAAACTGGATATTTCTATTGAATATTAAGTAATGGTTAATAATTAATGTTTATTGCTAGCATTTTATCTGCTGCTTCAGATGTGGATGCATATAATTTCTGTAAATTTTATCTTGGACTTGATAGAATACAAGAAAAGGATGGAGGAAAAAACAAAAAAAAATCCTTAAAACTTGCCAGTCCCATTTCTTTTTATTATCTTTGCGGTGTCAGTTCCTTTGCTAAAGGAATCAAAATAATAATGACTATACAAAGGAATCGGTTTTAACAAGTAAGGAGTCAAGGCTATGGCATTAAAATTATATCCTATAGGAATACAGACCTTTGAGCGAATCAGAAGAGAAGATAAGCTCTACATCGATAAGACGGAATACGTTTACCGGATGACTCATACCAGCGGTACGTATTTCTTTCTGGCGCGACCACGTCGTTTCGGAAAGTCACTCCTCGTCTCTACTATGCAGAGCTATTTCGAAGGAAAGAAGGAATTGTTCAAGGGATTGGCAGTTGATAAGTTAGAAAAGGAGTGGTCGGAATACCCTGTCCTCCATTTTGACATGAGCGGTGGCAAGCACATGGAACCAGAGCAGCTGGAATTGTATTTGGGCTATATCCTGGAAGATCAAGAGAAGGAATGGGGTATAAACGAGCCACGTATCGGGGCAAATAACCGACTCATCGACCTCATCAATACAGCTTATGAGAAGAGTGGGAAACAAGTGGTTGTGCTCATCGATGAATATGATGCGCCTATGCTGGATGTGGCTCACGAGAAAGAGCAACTGGATGTGTTGCGCAATATCATGCGCAACTTCTTTAGTCCTCTGAAATATAGTGAGGCAAAACTGCGTTTTGTTTTCCTTACAGGTATCACCAAGTTCTCGCAGGTTAGCATCTTCAGTGAACTGAACAATATCACAAACGTGTCGATGGACGATGAATATGCTGGAATCTGCGGCATCACCAAAGAAGAACTTCTGGAAAATATGTCGGATGACATCGATATGCTTGCTGACGCACTTGGATATTCTAGAGAAATGATGATTGCAAAGCTCAAGGAGAATTATGATGGCTATCATTTCTCGAAGAAATCGCCAGACGTTTTCAATCCATATAGTCTGCTCAACTGTTTTTCGAAAAAGGAATTGGGAGCATTCTGGTTCAGTTCTGGTACGCCAACTTATCTTATCAATATGTTGAGGCAGTTTGGCGTGTTGCCAACGGAGATAGCTCCGACAGAAGCTGTCAGTTCATCCTTTAATGCACCAACGGAGAATATGAAGACCATCACGCCGTTGCTCTACCAGAGCGGATATGTTACCATTAAGGAGTACGATCCGGAAACGAGGATTTATACCCTAGATATTCCAAACAAGGAAATCAAGGTAGGGTTGTTTGATAATCTTCTGCCAAACTACGTGGATGGTGTCTCTGCCGAACGGGGCAATGTGGCAATAGCCAAAATGGCATTGCTTATTGGCAAGCGCAACATGGATGGTGCCTTGCATCTGTTGCAAGACTTCCTGGGTACGGTGCCATACTGCAACGTGACCAATTATGAGGGGCATTATCAGCAGATGCTCTTCATTATCTTTACTCTCTTAACCAATTACCTGGTGGATGTGGAGGTGCATACGCCACGTGGCAGGGTAGATATTGTGCTCCTTACCAAGACCGACCTCTATGTGGTTGAATTGAAGCTGAATAAGAGTGCTCAGGCGGCAATGCAGCAAATCAATCTGAAGAACTATCGCCAGCGATTCGCTCTTTGTGGCTTGCCAATTACCAAGGTTGGCATCAATTTCGATTCTACCCAAGGTACTATTGAGGATTGGGTGATAGGGGCATGAGCATCTGAGAGATAGGTAATAAAAGAGGGTGACTTTTCCTGATTTATGTAGACACTTTTTTACTTTATAAACTGGAAAAGTAGCCGCATTAGCTAAAAGCCTGCC
>URYG01000101.1 GCA_900551985.1 uncultured Prevotella sp.
CAATCTCGGTCGCAATCACACTCTTAGATGGAGTTCTGAAAAAAAGAATCATACTATTTCTCTTTTTATATTGTTAATGTATTAATTCTACCTTGACAAAAGCCTACATATTATATATGCTTTTGCTTTCCGACTGCAAAGGTAATACAAAATTCTGATTTCGCCGCAAAGAATATGCATTTATTTTCTTTTTTTAGTTAAAAAGGTGATAAATAGTGATTTAGTGGTTAAAATTATATAAATAGATTAGACGAATAAGGTTTATTGGAGTCTTATCAGTAACTTTGCACCCAGAAAGAGACGCATAAGGCGTTTTTATATGGAGGGCGTAACTGCCGCTTGTATAAATACATAGTGATTAAAAAACAATAACAGAAAATTTAAAAATCGAAAGCAAATATGAAACAGACTAAAATTTTTGTAATGGCAATGATGGCTGTAGCTCTGATGGCTACTAGCTGTGCTAGTAAGAAGGATCTCCAGAATTGTCAATCTGAAAATAGAGAATTGACTGCCAATTATCAGGCAACCAAGGAGAAGCTGGCTGCTACTGAGGCTAGCCTTGCTGCTGCGCAGGAGCAGTTGGCTGGTGCCAAGAAGGATTATGCCAAGTTGCAGAACTCGTTGGACAAGAGTTTGACCAATGCCAATCAGAACAACATCAGCATTGAGAAGCTCGTTGACCAGATCAATGAGAGCAACCAGTATATCCGTCACCTGGTAGAGGTGAAGAGTAAGAGCGATTCTCTGAACATGGTATTGACCAACAACCTGACCCGTTCTCTCAGCCGTGAGGAGATGAAGGAGGTTGACGTTCAGGTGCTGAAGGGTGTGGTTTACATCTCTCTGGCTGACAACATGCTCTATCAGAGCGGTAGCTACGAGGTGAACAGCCGTGCCAAGGAAACTTTGAGCAAGATTGCAAAGATCATCCAGGACTACAAGGATTACGATGTACTCATCGAGGGTAACACTGATAACGTGCCTGTAAGCACTACAAGTGCCAAGATGAAGAACATCCGCAACAACTGGGACCTCTCTGCTCTCCGTGCTTCTTCTGTAGTTCAGTATCTCCAGGACAACTTCGGAATAAGTCCTAAGCGTATGACTGCTGGTGGCCGTGGTGAGTACAACCCTGTAACAACCAATGATACAGAGGTGGGCAAGATGCGCAACCGTCGCACCCAGATCATCATTACTCCTAAGCTCGACCAGTTCATGGACCTGATCGACAAGGCTCCAGAGGATTCTCAGAAGTAATGAAATTCTGAAAGTGATATAAAAGAAGTGACCTCTCCTTCGTTCATTAGAAATTGAACGATGGAGAGGTCTTCTTTTTAGTATTGTCTCCTTAATAAACGGTAAAATGAAAAATATTTCTTGTAATCAAAAACAAGTTCTAAACATAATTAAACTGGTGCTAATTTGCTCCTTACTCATGATATTGTTATGGGTCGGTAAGTGGCTGGTGCGTATCTTCTGGTTTGATACTTTTGTTGTTCCTAGTAATTCTATGATGCCAACTTTGCAACCAGGTGACAAGATAATAGCAGATAAACTTTGTTTTGGTGCAAGAATCTATCGAAAATTCCATTTTGACAAACAAGGGGTTGAATTACAGTGCTTTAGAATGAAAGGTATGGGGGATTTGAGGCGTAATGATGTCTTTGTGTTTAATAAACCAGTCATTAATCATCATATTACGTTTGTTATCAATTATGTGTATTGCAAGCGCTGCATCGGCTTGCCTGGTGATTCTGTGAGCATTCGCAATGGTTATTATCGCAATAATAATGATAGGGGTGTCTTGGGCTGCAGAGAGAATCAAACTGTTTTGCGTGAGATGCCAGATACATTGATCTCTCCTGAAGTAATGTGTGCGATGCCGTACGATGAACATTTGCCGAAGTGGACGATTAAAAATTTCGGGCCTTTGTATATTCCCCGTAAAGGGGATGTCATAACGATTACCCCCAAAGAGGCTGTACTTTATCTGGCAATTTTAGAGTGGGAATTGAAGGGTAAAATCACAATTGATTGGGAGAAAAATAAAGTTTTTGTCAAACACAAACTTCTGTCTCGCCACACGTTCCTTCATGATTATTATTTTGCCGGTGGTGATAATGTAGTAGATTCTCATGATTCTCGTTATTGGGGCTTGGTTCCAGACATCTATATTATTGGTATTGTAAAGCGTATAGAGTATTCAAAAGCTAGAGTAACTGGTAAGTACGATTGGAGACGCTTTCTGCGTTGCGTAAAGTGAATAAGTGAGTTTGAAAAAACTCACTTATTCATATTGATTACAATTGGGATTGCCAAATCTCATAGGTGTAAAAATTGTAGTAAAGAGTTAGATGGAGTTTTTATTGTTATCAAACACTTTTTATGGTCTTGTTATAGATAAGCTGCCTACTTGGCAAATTCTTATTCAAGTTTCGCAAGTAAGCCCCACACGCCCTTTCAGGGCGTGCTGCTTAATCTTGCTTACACTTTTCAGGGCGTGCTGCTTGTATTCAATTAAAAAAGATATGCCCTCTTGCTTCGCAGCAAAAGGGCATACGCTCAGTTTTCATTATTTGATTAGTGTAAGTCAATAATTGAACCAAATTTTAACACTAAATCTTATAAACCTAATCTTAACAATAAGCCTAGTCTATAATTCATTCATTATTTATAAATAGTTATTCCGTATATTCTGGTTTCTGAATCCGGTTATTATTGAATGGCAACTTATCAATTGGCGATGGATAACCACCTAACTGATTTCCGTCGCAAAAACCAGATGAAATATTAAAGTGTTCGATTTTGTAAATCATTAACGACCATTATAGATAAATACGGATGAGCCTGGAAGATTCAATACCAAAGGAGTATCAATGTCGATAGCCTTGTTGATTGGCATTCCATCCAACTCTGCCTGGTTAAAGGCATGGGTCAAAGTAATCTTTCCACGAACATAAGCAGGGATATCCAATGCTTCTCTCAGAGTTGTGGTGAAGGTCTGTGCACTGGCTGAAGGGTTGCGCAAGGTAAGCACACTCTTCTTGCCGTTCCATGCTGCCCAGCCATATACATTTGCCTTCTTGCCATCCCAAGGATTGCCACCAACCCAGTGAGCATCAGGCAATACGTCAGCCTGTTCCTGCTGCCACTTGATACACTCAGCCAAATCTTTCCACAAAGCACCTGCGTTGCCCTGGTTGTCCTTGATTTCGTCCATCAGTTTGTAGTCGTTGTACAGCTCAACCATGCCCGAACCACAGGCAAAGGCACAGCGCATCTCACGAACGATTCCGTCGTAATCCATATTCTTGGAAACGGCACCCCAACGGCTCAGGATGAATCCGTGAGTCATCAAAGTATTGATTGGACAGACTGGAGATCTCTGTATGAAGTTCTGATAAACCAAACGGTCGCGATAGGTAATCCAGCGCTCACGGTCGGTGCCCTGATCACCTGCCTCGCCGTAATCACCCTCCTGGCGCCATACTGCATCTGTGAAATGGAACCAGAATGGAGAAGCCCAGGTTCCCACGGTGGTGTTGAGGAAGATGTCTGGACGCTTCTGACGTACGGCACGCTCGATGCTGATGATAGCCTCGGCATTCTCCTCGCCTCTTGTTCCTTCGTCAGGACCGATGGCTGAAGCCTGTGCGCTGATACCATCAAACTTGAAGAAGCGGAAGTCGTAACGGTCAATCATATTGGTGCAGCAACGGATGAAGAAGTTGTAGTAATCCTCATTGCTCAGCTGCATACCTCCCTTGGAACGCCAGTAAGCACGGCGATATTCGCCAGACTGACCATAGCCGCCCACAGGACCTAACCAGGCACCGATACCAGTACCCATCTGCTTAGCCTCGTTGGCTGGCTCATCGAATCCGTTAGGGAAGTTAGGATTGAAGGTCCAGGTTCCATACTGGTCCCAACCGTCATCCCATACGAAGGCCTTTGGAGCCATCTGATATTTATCATAGAAGTGTGTCTTCCAGTGACTTACCACGTCGGCACACTGTTCTACGGTCATATTGCCCTTATAAGAAGGAGCTGGTGCGTTATTACGGTCGATGTTCAACTCATACCATGAGATATAGACCGGATAAGGTCGCCAAGCTACAGCTCTTTCACGTTCGCTGTAAGCTAGGAAAGAGCGGCGCAACTGCTTAGGCGCAACCAAGCCCACTACAGAACTGATGTTCCATGTTTTGCCAGCTTTTAAAGTGGTGTTTCTTCTCCATAAGCCTTCTATGTGGGTAGCATTGCCTTCATCCTTGCAGGAATTCAGACCCATTGGAGTTTCCAGACCAGCAAAGATATGATTGCTTGCCAGGATGGCACCACGGGTATTACCCACCACTTCTGGAGCGGTATAGGCACTGTTCTTGGCTACCAGGTAGTTCATTGCTACGATACCCTTCATAGGTAAGTCTTTGGCAGCCTGGATATCCATTTCAGTGCGCAGGTAGTGCGAGCCGTTTCGCAATACGGCGCGCCACACGATAGAAAGTTCTTCGTATGTAAAACGAGCTTCCAGAGCCTTGCCCGCATAGCGGAGAGATGCAGTTGCTGCAGATGGATTCTCTGCCAGGGTTACCATCTTTACATCTTCCAGTTTCATCTCGGATGCGGTAACGGTTTTGCCGTCTCCCAAGAGAACCTTAAACAACTCTGTGTTAGGCTGCAGTCCCAGCTCAGAACAGCCGTTGAAGTAGAGTTTGCCACCTGTGTTGATGAAAGAGGCATTCAATACTTTGTTTGCCAGCTGATAGCTGTTTGCTTTCTGGGTGATTTTAGCTACACCCGGTTGCTTTTTCTGGGGAAAGATGACAGCTTGTGCCCAACTTCCCATACACAGAGTTAATGGCATTATAAGAGTAAGTGCCAGCTTTAATAAATTGTTTTTGTTCATATCAATAGTAAGTTGAAGCTCCTTTTAAAAAAGGGGAACACCATCCGCTAATGGTGTCCCCCCTTGCGTGACTTAAATTATTTTGTTAATGTACATGTAATGGTCCATACCTTGGTCTCTCCATTAGCAGCCTTTACTGCATACTTGTGTGGAGTAGTCCAGTCGGCTGGAGTACCCAATGCTGGAGATCCCTCAACAGGAGTCATTACCGCAGCTGATGAAATCTGTACTGCAACAACGATGTTGTTGAGATTCACATTATTCTTCTCCTTTTCAGAGAAGTTTGTAGGAACTGCAAATGTCAGGTTGCAGGTAGCAGCCTGGGCATCGATAGCCTCTGCTGTCTTCTGCAATTGCTTCTGGATAACCTGAGGCTGTCCGCTGGCATTAATCTTGTCTTCTCCAATGTAACGATACCAGGCATATCCTGCTGTGATGTCATTGCCATCGAAAGTTGGAAGGTCTTTGAGATCGCTCTCAAGACAAGAACTGAAACTGAGTGCCATGACGAGCATGGCAAGTATGATTTTAATGAATTTCATATTTTCAACGTTTATTTATGATTTATAAATATGAATTTATATCTGCTTCTGCTTGCAGATTACCAACCCTCGTTCTGCTGGTGATCGAGATCGTATGCCTCGCGCTTGTCAAGGAATGACTGAGCGATTGGGAACAGATAACGCTTGGTGGTAAACTGGCGCTGTGCACTACCGAGCAATGTAAGCTGGTTGACGAGAAGCTGGCTGCGGTCGCGAGAGATTTCCATCTTATATACAGGGCGGTCGAGATCGTAGATGATGTCGCCTGCCTCACGTCCGTGGTTAGCATAGCCGCCATACTTACCCCAGCGGAGATAGCTGAAGTAGATATCACCATTCTCGTTAGCCATTTCTACACGGCGCTCACGGATGTAATCTGCCCATGCTGCTTCCTCTGTTGTTGCTGTTGAAGGAGCAATCTTACCGTGCTTAACTCGTGTAGCGTTGAGAGCCTTTACTGCATTAGTTACATCGTGCTTCAGCAGATAAGCCTCTGCAAGGTTCATGTAAGCCTCGCCGGTGCGGCACATCACGTAGTGGAGCTGTACCAGACAGTCGAAGTATGCACGTGGCTCTGGATTCTCGATGTTAGACTTGCGCCAGTAGTAACCGGTTGTAGTGTTGTACCAGCCACCGTCTTCCTTATCACGTACACCCATAGAGCAGTTACCGCCAAGGTTTGTCTCTACAGTCTCACCAATCCATGAACAGCCATCATAAACGATAGATGATGCGAAACGAGCATCACGTCCGCTGTACATCAGTTCAGAAATGTTGCGTGTTGAGCCTGCCTTCAACTTGCCGTAATGCAGGTTGGTAGGATAAGCCGTGTTGAGCTGCTGGAAGTCCTGAGGAGTAGGCATGCGGCGTGCATTACCGTTCTCCTGCTCGTAAGCGTCGAGCTGACCTTCTGTTGTTACTGTGTTTGGATCGATAGACTCAACATTCTCCTTATACTGTGAAGTCTCGTTCCAAGGAAGTGCTTCGCCTGTCTTCTCATCAGTTACGAGATACTGGTCAACCAAGTCCTGTGTTGGGAAATAGATAGCCCAGCCTTCATAGGTGCGTCCGTTAGTATTCTTGAATTGAATAGGACTCTTAGAGTTGATGCAGTCATCCTGTGAGATGTTAGGATAGGTGCGGATCAGCTCCTCATAATTACCAATCTTGGTGTTAGCCTTCAAACGGTAGTAACCCCAGAGAATTTCTGGATTGGTTTCGTCTGTCTCGTTGAACAGACCACCGTAATTGTCTGAGAGAGAACAGTTCTGAGTAACATCAGAAGCGTAGGTAATCACCTTGTCAAGGTATTCAGCCTTCTTGGTGTAAGCGTATGCCTGCAGGCAGGCACGGCTCAACAGCAACTCGGCAGCATACTTGGTAGGCTCACCTGGCTGCGCCTCAACTGGCAGGTTAGGGATGGCAGCCTCCAAATCCTCTACTACCAGCTTGTAGCTTTCCTCTACGCTGGAAGTCATAGGTACTCTTGCCTTTTCTTCCTGGTCGGCCTGGATCACAGAGGTGATAGGAACGAAGCGTCCCATCTTGCGGGTCAGGTCGTAGAATACGAGACCACGAAGGAAGCGGCCTTTTGCCACGATTTCAGCTTTTTCGCCTTCTGTCATAGTAGAAGCCTGAGCCTTTTCGATAATCAGGTTGCAGCGACGGAGCAAGCCGAAGCGGCTGATACCGAAGTCAGAAGTTCTGTCGATGCCAAGCTCTGTGGCTATGCCATCAATACCCTCACCTACCTGAGAGCATCTTACTCCGTTTGGAGTGCGGGATTCCCATCCTACACAGGAAGAACTTCCTGTGAACATGTTGATAACATTGTCGTATGTGGCATTGACAAAAGCGTTGGCTGTAGCCTTTGAGCCCCAAACCGTAGCCTCATCGAATGTCGTTGTTGGATGAGTATCCATTGTATCTTGGCAGGAAGCGGCGGTCAATGCCAGAACGCCGAACATTCCTATTTTAATAATATTCTTTATCATAACTAATTAAAATCCTAAGTTTACAGTTAATGCAAGTACTCGCTCTACAGGATAGCCATATCCTTCGGTTGAAGAGTTCTCTGGGTCAAGACCATACTTGGTTGCCTGAGAAATGGTGAAGATGTTCTGACCAGAGATACCTACCTTGGCACGGGTCAACCAGCTTACACCGCGAAGCAATGCGTGCTTGAAGTCGTAACCGAACTGGAAGTCCTTCATACGCAGATAAGCACCATTTACCAGCCAGAAGTCGCTGCTCTGATAGTTGTTGTTGGCATTCAAACTAGTATTTGCCATCAGACGTGGATACTTGGCGTTGGTATTGCTTGGAGTCCAGCTGTCTTCCTGGTATTTGTAAGCTACAGGCAACTGACCTGCCTGACCTGTCTGCATGGTAGTTACACCAGAAAGGTACATGTCGAACGCTGTAGAACCCTGGAAGAGCATGCTCAGATAGAATCCCTTATACTGGAAGTTCATATTGATACCATACTGTCCGCGAGGAGTGTGGCTCTTACCCAGACGGCGCATATCACCATTGTCTATCATACCGTTACCGTTCATGTCGGCATACTTGATGTCACCTGCTGTCAGATAGCCTGAATTCAGAGCACTGTTTACACCTGGGTTGTTGAGAACATCATTTGCATCCACATAGTAGCCCAGGTTCTTCAACATGGTACCGTAGTAACCCTTCTGCTGCTGGGTACGAGTGTATGGGTTCATGTAAGAACTCTCAGACTCGTCTCTATTAAGTGCCCAGAGAGCATCAAAATAGGTGAGGTTAGCAGAAATATCGTATTTCAACGCACCAATGTTGCTACGCCAACCCAAAACGAACTCCCAACCTGCACGGCGGTACTCACTGTCTGACTTGATTCGTGGCAAGCCGATACCGATAGCGGTATTGAGATAGCTTTCACCTGTTGGAGTAGTCAGATAACCCTTGGTAGAGTAGTAGAAGTAATCCAGCGAACCGTAGAGTCGGTTGTTCAACGAAGCGAAGTCGAAACCGATATCTGTCTGGCGTGTGGTGTACCATGTAAGGTCTGGAGAAGGAAGGCTACCCTCTGAGAATCCTGGCACATACTTGTTCTTGATTACGTAAGCCTGGTTGTTCAAGCTATATGATGTGAGATAACCAAAGCGTCCGGCACTGCTGTCGAGACCTGTCTCACCATAAGAAGCACGGAGCTTCAAAGAGTTGATGATGTTCTTCTCTACGAGAGGCTGCATGAACTTCTCGCTTGAAACTACCCATCCTAAAGCACCACTGAAGAAGGCACCCCAACGGTGACCTGGAGCAAAGGCGTCGGAACCGTCGTAACGGATGCTACCCTCTACATAATACTTGTTGTCGTAGTTATACTTAGCCTGTCCAATCCATGCAGCACGACCCAACTCAGCCTCGCTACCACCATTGGTCATATCATTAGCAGGACCTACGCCCATCTGGTCGATAGGGAAGTCGTAGTTTACTCGCTGAGCACTGTAAGACTCGCCCTTCTCGTAATACTGCTCGAAACCACCGAGAGCTGAAACGCTGTGCTTGCCAAACTGCTGTGCATATTCTACGAATGCCTGGTTGGTATAAGAATAACCTGTGCTGGAGTTGTGGTAGAGCTGTGGCTTGCCTAAGTACTGTGGAACATCTGAATCCCAGTCATACTGAGCGGCATCCTTTCTCCACTGCTTGGTAGAAGTGCCATAGTAGCGGTAGTTGCTAGCCAGACGAACTCTCAAGCCATCTACCCAGAGGCAGTTCCAGATCAACTCGCCCTTACCGTTGATTACGTTGGTAATACCGCGGTTGTAACCTGCATCACTAGCTGTTTCAGCTACAGGGTTATCGGTAACATTATATGGAAGACCATACTTGTTGACACCCGGAGTCAATGGAGACTTGTTCTTGATGTGTGAGAACACATTGTAATAGCTGCTAGATGTAGAAGTGTATGGATGTGTATCCTCCTGGCGATATCCGTCGAGGGCAACATTTACCTGCAAACCGATAGGCTTAATCTTGGTGTTCTCAGCGAGACGGAATGTGGTACGCTTCATCCAGTGATTATCGCTACGGTAGAGAGAGTTCTGATCAATATGTCCCAAAGATACATAGAACTGGTTGGTCTCAGAACCGCCAGTCAAGCGTACGGTGTGCTTTGACTGAGGAGCCCAATCTCTGAGTACGAGACTTCTCCAATCGGTATCACCAAAGTTCAATGGGTCTGAGCCATCACGCATTTTCTGGATAGCCTCTGCTGTGAATACATCGTTCTTTGCACCATTCAAAAGGTCGTTGTTCTTTGCAATGTTAGCCCACTCTGCACGCTCGTAAGAGTGCATCTGCTTTGGCCAGTTGCTTGGCTGAGAGAAAGACATATTGAAGTCGTAATCGATGCTGATTCTACCTGCCTTACCGCTCTTGGTAACAACCTGTACGATACCGTTAGAAGCACGGGAACCGTAAACAGCTGTAGCAGAAGCATCCTTCAGGATAGACATAGATTCGATATCGTCTGGAGAAAGGTTACGGAAGTCAACCTCACCACGAACTACACCGTCGATGACGTACAAAGGAGTACCACCACCACGGATACTGATAGATGGAGTAGCGTTGACACCACCACCATTTGCCTGTACGATCAAACCAGGAGAACGACCAGCCAAACCCTGTGCGATGTTGGTAACAGGGATGTTTGACATTTCCTCTGCCTTTACGGTTGATACGGAAGCAATCAGGTCGCGCTTTTTAGAGCTACCATAACCTACAACCACAACCTCGTCGAGGCCCTGAGTATCCTCAGAAAGAATAACATCGAGGTCTTTGCCTGCCCACTTGATTTCACGGGTGATGTAACCAATATAGGTAATTTCAATAGTAGTACCCTTGTTTACACCAGAGAGGGTGAAATTGCCGTCAAGATCGGTAACTGCAGCATTCTTAGTACCTTTCACAGATACAGATGCACCAATAATAGGCTCACCGGCAGCATCCTTTACCACACCCTTACAAACAGCACCTTGCTGTGCAATGAGAGTTGCACCAAATGTGTTTGAGGTAGAAACAGTACTCGCATTGGCGCCTCCTACTATAATAGTAGATAGTAAAAGGGTCATGCCAAACTGACTTTTTTTGCTCATAATTGTTTGGTTTTAATTGTTATATTATGTAGTATTATAGAGATAATCAGATTCTTAATTATATAATTGTCTGACTAAATATATATTTCTATTAATGATTCTTTATGCTTAGGCTTATTTTATTTAATAACCGGTTGCAAATTTACGATAAATTTTAATAAGTTGTCTGAAAAAAAGTTAATAATTGCAAAAGGGACGAAAAAACATGTAAAACTTGCTTTTTCGCCCCTCTTTATCCTTATTTATATATAATGTGGGGAAGTTAAGTGAAGTTATCATTCTTGTTTATCTTGCTGAGTCTGTAGCATATTTCTAGTTTTATCGTGAATAGTTTGCGAAACGAAGTTCCGTAATCAATCTGCAAATTTACGTTTTTCCATCATGATTACCAAATGTTTTCCCGTAAAACTGAAGAAATCCGCCCGATTTTCCCACGCCTTTTCCCATACACCCTTGGGATTTTTCCCAAATGGAGCG
>URYG01000102.1 GCA_900551985.1 uncultured Prevotella sp.
CCTCTGCGAGGAATGATGCAGCCTTTGTAATGTTTAAGCTGATACTTTTCATTTTTCCTTTTTAATATCTAAATGAATGTGTTAATGTTTCTCCTTTATCTGAACGAGTCGGTCAAGAGCTTGATTTCGATTTGCGGACTGATACGTTCATACAATATATTATATACGGCATCGAGAATCGGCATGTTGACGTGCATGTGGCGGTTGATTTCCTTCATACACTTCGTGCCGAAAAATCCCTCGGCAATCATCTCCATCTCTATCTGCGCACTCTTCACGCTATAGCCCTTGCCTATCATGGTTCCGAAGGTGCGGTTGCGGGAGAAGTTGCTGTAACCTGTTACGAGCAGGTCGCCCAGATATACCGAGTCGTACATACTACGGTCGATAGGGTGGACGGCAGTGAGGAAGCGGTGCATCTCCTGTACGGCGTTCGACATGAGTACCGCCTGGAAGTTGTCACCATACTTCAGTCCGCCGCAGATACCTGCAGCAATGGCATACACGTTTTTCAGTACCGATGAGTATTCGATACCGATGACGTCGCTGGAAGTTTTGGTCTTGATATACTCACTCGCCAAACAGTCGTTGGCGAAGGCACGCGCTTTGTCTGTGTCGCTGCAACCCACGGTGAGGTAACTCAATCGCTCCAAGGCAACCTCCTCGGCATGAGAAGGACCGCCGATACACGCCAGGTTCTCGTATGGTACGTCATAAACCTGATGGAAATATTCCGAGCAGACAAGGTTTTCATCAGGCACGATACCCTTGATGGCTGTGATGATGAACTTGTCGCTGATGCGGGTCTTGAGTTTCTTGAGATGGTTCTTCAGGTAAGGCGATGGGGTAACGAATACGAGTGTATCGTAGTTCTGCACTATCTTGTTGATGTCGGAAGAGAAGAAAATCTCATCCACATTGAATCGTGCTGACATCAGATAGGCAGGGTTGTGGCCCATGCGCTTGAAGTCCTCGATGCGGTCGTCGCGACGCATATACCAACCTATGTGATGAGTATGTCCCACCACAATCTTGGCTATTGCTGTAGCCCAGCTACCGCCGCCAATTATCGCTATTTTACCGCAATTATACACTTCGTTAATGTTTAGTGAATAATTAATAATGTATAATTGAAGCATCAGACTTCAATTATACATTAATATATTTATTTGTTTGCTGCGTCAATCCAGCCCTGGATGTCGTCAACAGAAGGCTTCTCGTAGCCGAGCTTGTACTTCTTGTTGATTTCGCCGATTTTCTGCTGCAATCCCTGAGCCTTCTCTTCACGGATATCAGAGATGAGGTTGAAACCTGCCTTGCGGAGCACGTATGCCCAATCCTCTGGCACGCCAATCTCTGCCCATTCCTTGATGGTGCTCTGTGGCATCTTCTTCTCTGGCTTCATCTGTGGGAAGAACAATACCTCCTGGATGAAGGTCTTGCCTGTCATCAGCATAACCAAACGGTCGATACCGATACCGATACCCGATGTTGGAGGCATACCATACTGGAGTGAACGGAGGAAGTCCTGATCGATGATCATAGCCTCGTCATCACCCTTGTCGGCAAGTTTCATCTGGTCGATGAAACGCTCTTCCTGGTCGATTGGGTCGTTGAGCTCAGAATATGCATTGGCAAGCTCCTTACCGTTTACCATCAACTCGAAACGCTCGGTCAAGCCTGGCTTAGAACGGTGCATCTTGGTCAATGGAGACATCTCTACAGGATAGTCGGTGATGAAGGTTGGCTGGAGGAAGGTACCCTCGCAGAACTCACCGAAGAGTTCGTCGATCAATTTACCCTTACCCATGGTCTCATCTACATCCATGCCCTTCTCCTTGCAGAATGCACGGATCTCTTCCTCGGTCTTGCCGTTGCAGTCGAAACCAGTCTTCTCCTTGATGGCATCGAGGATAGGCAGACGGCGATATGGAGCCTTGAAGCTGATGATGTTGCCATCAATCTCGCGCTCTGGCTTGCCGTTGACAGCGATACAGATAGTCTCGAGCAACTTCTCTGTGAATGCCATCATCCAGTTGTAGTCCTTGTACTGAACATAAAGCTCCATACAGGTGAACTCAGGGTTGTGGTTGCGGTCCATACCTTCGTTGCGGAAGTTCTTGCCAATCTCATAGACACCCTCGAAACCACCTACGATGAGGCGCTTCAGGTACAGCTCGGTAGCGATACGCATGTACATATCCTGATCGAGTGCGTTGAAGTGGGTGATGAATGGGCGGGCAGAAGCACCGCCGGCAATGCTCTGCAGGGTAGGAGTCTCTACCTCTGTATAGCCAGCGTTGTCGAGTACGCTGCGCAGAGTGCGGAGTACGGTAGCACGCTGCAGGAAGGTATCCTTCACGCCATCGTTTACGATGAGGTCAACATAGCGCTGACGGTAACGCAACTCAGGGTCGTCGAACTTGTCGTAAGCAACACCATCCTTGTACTTCACGATTGGGAGTGGCTTCAAGCTCTTGGAGAGCAGGCACAATTCCTTGGCGTGAACAGAAATCTCGCCAGTCTGTGTGCGGAATACGAAACCCTTTACGCCGATGAAGTCACCGATGTCGAGGAGTTTCTTGAATACAGTATTATAAAGGTCCTTGTTCTCGTCTGGACAAATCTCGTCGCGGGCGATATAGACCTGGATTCTTCCCTTTGAGTCCTGCAACTCAGCGAAGCTTGCTTTACCCATCACGCGGCGACCCATCATACGGCCAGCGATAACTACCTGGCGTGGCTCGTCCTCGTCCTTGAATTCAGCCTTGATATCAGTGCTGAATGCATTGGTTGGAAACTCTGCTGCTGGATATGGATCGATGCCCATCTCGCGCAATGTCTGAAGACTCTGTCTGCGAACAATCTCCTGTTCGCTTAACTCTAAAATGTTCATATTATATTCAGATATATCTTTGTATTTTCTTATTTTGGTGCAAAAATACAAATAATTTTCCGAACTCGCACCCTATTTTTATGCTTTTTAATATAATAAGGTGATTTATCTATGCAAAAATTGCACGAGCCTATAGTTTGATGAAGATTTTCTTGTGATACATCCAGATTCCCATTACGGCGTGGATGGCTACAAAGAAGAGGGCGTAGGTGAGCGACGCCACATAATCATCGGTGATGAGGCTGTGGATGCCGGCAAAGATATCTGCCTTGATGCCGAAGCTGCCGAAGAGGATGGCGAGTGCCTCGCTCATCACATAGAGAAAGAGTGGGTTCATGCCAAAGGCGAGCAATCCCCTGGTCAGGATGTTGTCTTTCCGTGGCTTCTTCTGGCTGTCGCCTGTCGCAGCAGAATCGGTTACAGTACTTCTGCCGTCGATAAACTGTACCAGGATGCCCAATATCCAGGATGCGAATCCGCAGGTTACGAATACGTAGCTGGGACTCCAGATGCGCTTGTTGATTCCGAAACCTATCAGGGAGAGTCCGAATCCCAGGGCTACCATTACAAGACCTGCCACCTTCAACACCTTGATCTTGGAATCTACCGTCTGCCCCGCAATGGAGATGTACTTGCAGCAGAGGAATCCTATCATCGTATGGGCGATGGCTGGAATCGTGCTCAGCAGTCCTTCGGGATCTACCGGACTTCTGTGATAGAGATGGTCAATACCGAAGATGCCTTGATCTACTTGTGCCAGGATGTTGATGGAGGCATCGTATGCATAACCGTTGCCAAATACCAGAATACCCATATAGATGACGATCAGTCCGATGATGGTATGGATGAAGTAACGGTGGTTCAGGGTGATGGCAAGCATAGCCACTACTCCGTAGCAGAGGGCGATGCGCTGCAGGACAGCCCAGATTCTGAGGTGGGCAAAGTCTAGCCCACCTCCGTTGCATATCATGTCAAACCAGTTGATGCCCAGACCGATGAGGAAGAGCAGAACGGTTCGCTTGGCAATCTTTCTGTAGATGGCAGCAGAAGGCTTGAACTCAGTCTTCTTCAGCGATAGAAAGGTGGACATTCCCATCATGAAGAGGAAGAAGGGAAAGACCAGGTCGCATGGGGTGAGACCATTCCACTTGCTATGCTCCAGGAAACTGTAGTTATGCTCCCCGCCATTGTTTACTAATATCATGAGGGCTACGGTGAGTCCTCGCATCACGTCGAGTGATTTTAATCTGTTCATATATTACTTGACTGAACTTGCGAAACTTGAATTACTTGATGAAATGAATGACTTCTTTGGCTATGTCTGCAGGATTTCCCTCTGGCTTCGAAGAGTATGGGCTCTTCTGCAGGGTCCAAGGCTCCTCCAGCGCATACCAGTCGATTTTCGGAGCACTAGGCAATGCCAGTTGGAAGAGTTCGGCGGATGTCTTGCCGGCATTCTTGCCACTGCCCAAAGCTTCGTAATCGATGTTCGTGCAAGCCGCCATCTGGTCGGCGAGGGCTTTCATATAGGTACTCCAACGCTTGTAGTAGAAGTCCTTCAGCAATCCTTGCCATTCCTTATGTCCATAATCTCGCAAGCCGCCATCATCGGCACAGATGCGGTTGCCCCAGGTGGTAATCTGTACGCGTGCATTCCATTCATAGAGGTCTTTCTCTGCTGCGGTCTTACCCAGGTTGCGCGCTTCCTCTATCCAGTGTCCCAGACGGAATTCCGGACGGGTGGCAAGCAGCTTGTCCTGCAGCAGGATCATCTTCAGGAATCGGTCGGCATCCTTGTCAAACTCTTTGCGGGAGAATGCTTGATAGTCGGCGATAGCCTTCCAGTACTGTTTGCGTCCCTGGTCGGCGAGTGCCTGGCGGCAGATATCTACCAGGTCGTACTCATAATTGTTGTTGCCACGGTATTTGTCTGCTACACTGGCAAAGAGGATGGCTGCCTGTCGGGTATCCTCTGGGTCGTAATAGTTGCGCATCTTCGACCAGCTGGAAACCTGGAAGTTATTGAGCGAAGGGCGACCGCAGAAGATGCTCTCGTGAGTACCCTGCTGGTTGTTGCCCACCGGACAGTTGTAGATGCTCTGCGCCAGGAGTGCCCATGCCTTCTCGATGGTTGCATCGTGTACCCCATATCGGGCATAGCAGTATTCCTTGAGCCAGTCTTCCTTGGTAGTCTTCTCGGCACGCCAAGGCAGTTCGCTCATCAGTTCAAACATCACCGGGTTGTTTTCCGAACCTTCCATCGTGAAGCCCCAACCTTTGAGACTTTGAACTTTGAGCTTTGAACTTTGAACTTTATGATTTGCTTTTGGGACTTCTGAATTTTGGGTCTCTCTAATCTGATTGCTGTTTCCTGCCATTCCAGTTGCCAGATAGAAGTTGTTCAGCAGCTGGTCCATTCTTCCATGCAGACCCACATTGCCTCCGAAGTTCTCGAGCATACAGAAGAGCCACTGGTGCTTGCCGTAACCTCCATCCCGCTTCAGAATGCTAGGACCGCCAAACATCGGACGGCATTCTGAGAAGAGGTCGAGTACCAGGATATCGCCAACCTTCAAGTCTTCAATCATCTGAGGACGAGGGTTCTCGTTCCATCCTTGAACCACCCAGACAGCTTTTGGGTTGGCACGCTTCATCGCACTCATCAGTGCCTGTCCAGCCTTGGCATAATCCACGGCAGCATCATCTCCACTCTCATGGAAAGGATCCATCGAATAGAAATCTGATTTTCCGTAGAGCTTGGTCAGCTCCTTATAATATAGGTCGGCGATTTCTGTAAATCTGCTATCGGTAGGAGAGAGGTTGGCAGGACGCTGGTAACCGTTCCACTTGCCGGCATCCGTCACGTTCAGTCCCAATCTCTTTTTGGCATCGTGAGGCACCATTCCGCAATAGCCCGGCAAGACTGGTTTCATGCCCATCTCCTTCATTCTGGCAAGGATCTTCTTCTGCAGGGTTTCCTGCTGCTTGTACCAGTTCTGCGGCAGCGGACCTCCCCAGCCTTCCAGGTTATTCATCTCCCACCAGGCAAGAAAGGCTGGTCCGGCGATGAACTTGCCTACTTCTTCCTCTGAATAACCGAGTTTCAGGAGCATGTTGCGCCATACGCATTCCGTGCCCACGGCAGCCAGCGGCATGTTGATGCCATGCAATGCCATCCAGTCGATTTCTTTCTGCCATCGGTTCCAATCCCAGAAAGCCATCGTATAAGAGAAGGTGCAGTAATTGAAATCGTAGCGAAGCTTGAGGTCGGTTTCATGGCGCTCTTTCTGTTTCACGGCAGGAAGAACGTTTGGCAATTTTTGGTTCATATTGTTCCAGGTGATGTGGATGCCGGCATGATGTTTCAGATACCAGTTGATACCCACGGCAATATTGACCCAAGAGTTGCCTCGGATGATGATAGGATTGTTTTTGCCGGCAGGTTTGGATGCTGTCGCATTCTTGCCATTTCCAGCCTGGTCTATCTCGAAGAAATCCTTGTCCGATTTTACAAGGATGGTCTTGAACTTGGCAGCAGCTCCCTTGTCGATTCGATTCAGAAGATCGTCTGCCGGATTAGCGTATGCTCCCAGAGTAACGGTGCATAATAGTCCTAGAAGTAATTTTTTCATAAAATTGTTTGTTGTTGTTTCAATATGCTGCAAAGATAGCGTAAAAAGCCGATAATGCCAAGCAAAAAGTGCTTAAAAGATTAAAAAAGACTTATTTATTTTGTTTTGTCTTTAATTTGCATTACTTTTGCAGGAAAATGAGGTGAAGAGCTAAGTGATGATATAGCTTGCATACCCCTAAACGACCAACTTTAAATTTTGATAAAGGATGAACATAGATGAATTAGTAAAGAGAATCAGCAAGACCGATGGACTTTCCAAGACCCTCGGCATGCATTTCATATCTACCCCAGAGCCTGATACGCTTCAGGCTTCCATGAAAGTGGATGAGCGTAACCGCCAACCTTTCGGATTCTTGAGCGGAGGTGCCTCTCTGGCTCTTGCCGAGAATGTAGCAGGCATTGGCTCCCTGGCTTTGTGCCCGGGACAGATTGCCGTGGGCATCAATGTGAGTGGTACTCATGTACAGGCTGTGAGTGAGGGTGATACGGTTACGGCATACGCCAAACTGGTACACAAGGGCAGAACCTTGCACACTTGGGAGGTAGCCATCAAGAATATAGCTGGTGAGTTGATCTGTACCGTGCAGGTAACCAACTATGTGTTTACTCCAAAAAAGAAAGACTCAAAGAAAGAAGAATCTAAAAAGACAGAAATATAAGGTATGACCGCATTTGCATACTATCGTTTGCCTTATCTGCATCACGCTCATTATGTGGCGCAGCGGGAGGGTGAGCCCGAAGTGCTCTCCTCGGTGGCGGAACTGAATGGCAAGGAGGGCTTTGTGATAGCTCCTTTCTCGCCGTCCAGCGATTGCCCCGTGCTGCTCATTCATCCGGATGAAAGCAAACTTTTGCCCATTTCTGATGCAAAAGCGATCTCAACATCTGATTCTACTCAGGGAGAAAACGCTTCTGATCGTGATGACTATGCCGAAGATTTTGAATGCTTTCATCAGGAATTGGAGAAAGGAACTTTCAGAAAGATTGTACTGGCAAGAAAGGCAACTGTGCGAACTGCTGATAAGGATTTCGAAAATCTCTTCATGAAGGCGTGCCGGATGTATCCCCGTCTCTTCGTCTCCCTGGTTTATACCCCGCAGTCGGGAATGTGGCTGATGGCTACTCCTGAGATTCTGCTCAAGGGAGAACTGGGAAATATGAGTACGATGTCGCTGGCGGGTACCCAGAAGGCGGAACCTTCCCGCACTGTTGCCGATTATCCGGTGGAGGGCGTGGAATGGTCGCATAAGAATCAGGAGGAGCAACAGTATGTCACGGATTATATCGAAGATTGCATCAAGGCTTTTGCTGACGATTAT
This sequence comes from uncultured Prevotella sp., assembly GCA_900551985.1. Classification (GTDB taxonomy): domain Bacteria; phylum Bacteroidota; class Bacteroidia; order Bacteroidales; family Bacteroidaceae; genus Prevotella. The sequence continues at coordinate 7,850 of URYG01000102.1, forward strand.
CTGCTCAAGGGACCTTATACCACGATGGCGGCAAACCTCTATCATCTTCGTACGGATATCAGTTTCCGTCTGCGGGATGAAGGCAGGTTGGGAGATGTGATAGATGCACTCTATCCTACGCCTGCTGTCTGCGGTATCCCGAAGGAGGAAGCCCGCAGGTTTATCCTGCAGCATGAGCATCAGCCCCGCAAATACTATAGTGGTTTTGTGGGACCAATCTCACCGCAAGGTAAGACCCATCTCTTCGTTTCCCTTCGCTGCATGAATATCCTGCCGGATGGCACTTGTGAACTCTATGCCGGTGGCGGATTGCTCAAGGAGAGCGAGATGGAAAAGGAATGGAAAGAGACTGAAGCTAAGATGCAGACCATCAGACGGGTATTGCTTTAGCTGAGATGGTCAGTTCATCAGACGTGTTTTTCTTTGATTAATTATAAAATCTTAATTATAAATCAGTTTTCGTGTTTAGTAATATCGATAATGTCAACATTCTGACGAGTGTTCTCGCATCTCATGGTGTGAGAAGAGTAGTGGTTTGCCCAGGAAGCCGTAATGCGCCTATCGTGCATAATTTCAATGAGGCGAAAGGCATTACCTGCTATCCTGTTACCGATGAAAGGAGTGCTGGATTTGTGGCTATGGGCATCGCTATGGGGAATCCATCTCCATGTCCCGATCCGGTAGCGGTATGCGTTACTTCCGGTTCAGCATTGCTCAATCTCTATCCGGCAGTCTGCGAGGCATTTTATCAGAAACTGCCTATCATTGTGATTTCGGCTGATAGACCGGAAACCTGGATAGGACAGCAGGATGGACAGACCCTGCCACAAGCCAATGTCTTTGGAACGATGGTCAACAGGAGTGTGAATCTTCCGATTATATCCAATGAGGAGCAGGCATGGTATTGTGAACGGTTGGTGCACGAAGCGGTCATCGATTGCGTGCATCGCAAGATTGGTCCTGTTCATATCAATATCCAGCTTTCCGAACCGCTCTATCAGTTTACGGTAGATAAGCTTCCGAAAACTCATTGGGTGGATTATGTGAAGACCAATCTCTTTGGCGGCAGTTTCCATTACGGTGATATGCTTGATTTCCTGAATGCCAGGAAACCGATGGTCGTGGTGGGACAGGATTACCCATACTGTCAGCTTTACGGTATTAAGCAGATTGATTCATGGGCAGTTACGCTTATCGAACCGACGGCTCTGGGTACATCGAGCGAGGATCCTGCATGCCGGGATTTTTCCAGCGATCTTCTGGCTACCAATTTCGATGAAGTATTGAATCTGGTGGGGAATGATGAGGATTACATGCCCGACTTTATCCTCTATGTGGGAGGCACCTTGGTGAGCAAGCGTCTGAAGCAGTTCCTACGACTTGCCGTCAAGAAGGGGGCAAAGGTATGGCGGGCAAGTACCGATGGTGATTACATCGATACCTTTATGCGTATCGACCGCATCTTCCCATGCGATACCATCTTTCTGGCAGATGCCATGACTTCTTACGATCAGGTTTATCTGGATGATGTGGATGCGTATAAGGAACGTTGGGAGAAAGCTCTGTTGGCTGCTAAACGACATGCTTTCGATTATGAACCGTCTTTCAGTAGTATGGCAGCTGTGAAGGCTTTCCAGGCGGAATATCTGGCTCATTCGCTGGGTGATACCCGTGAATGCCGTCTGTTTTATGGCAACAGTATGGCGATTCGTCTGGCTTGCATCTATGCCCGTCAGTATGTACATTGCAATCGTGGCGTGAATGGTATCGAGGGATCGCTATCTACGGCGGCAGGCTTGTCTATCTATCTTTCCGAGTATCATCACCCGGATGCCAAGAGCCAGCAGAAGGTATTCTGCGTGTTGGGCGACCTGAGTTTCTTCTACGATCAGAATGCTCTCTGGAATCAGAATCTCAATGGCAGCCTTCGCATCCTGTTGCTGAACAATGGCGGCGGAGCCATCTTTGCCAAGTTCCAGGGATTGAAGGAGAGTGCTGCGCGCGAGAAACTGGTAATGGCTGAGCATTGTACCTCTGCCTGTCACATCTGCCAGGCACAGAATGTTGACTATCAGAATGCCGATGACATGAGTTCGCTACACGAGGGCATCGACTGGCTCATCCATACCGAGTCTGACAGACCGATGCTTCTGGAAGTGCTAACGGATATAGAAACAGATAATCAGGTAATAGAAGAATATTATAATAGTTTTCAAATATGAGAGAATGGAAAAAGATAGAAGGTTTTGATTTCAAGGAAATCATCTTCGAGGAGTATAATCATATCGCTAAGATTACCATCAATCGTGAGCGTTATCGCAATGCCTTCACCCCATTGACCACCTGGGAGATGGCGCAGGCTTTCAACTTTTGCCGTGACAGTCTGGATATCCGTGTGGTTATCCTGACGGGTGCTGGCGACAAGGCGTTCTGTGCCGGTGGCGATATGCATGTGAAGGGCAGAGGTGGATATGTAGGCAACGATGGTGTGCCTCGTCTCAACGTGCTCGATGTACAGATGCAGATTCGCCGTTTGCCAAAGCCGGTGATTGCCATGGTGAATGGTTATGCCATCGGTGGCGGTCATGTGCTTCATGTAATGTGCGACCTGACCATTGCTTCAGAAAATGCCATCTTTGGTCAGACCGGTCCTAAGGTGGGAAGCTTCGATGCCGGTTTCGGTTCTTCTTATCTGGCACGAATGGTGGGTCAGAAGAAGGCTCGTGAAATCTGGTTCCTCTGCAAGCAGTATTCTGCAAAAGAGGCTGAGGAGATGGGAATGGTAAACAAGGTGGTTCCTCTCGATCAGTTGGAAGACACCTGCGTGGAGTGGGCTGAAATCATGATGGAGCGTTCTCCTTTGGCTCTCCGTATGATCAAGGCTGGCTTGAATGCCGAGTTGGATGGTCAGGCTGGTATCCAGGAGTTGGCTGGCGATGCCACCATGCTCTATTATACCATGGATGAGGCGCAGGAAGGCGGCAAGGCATTCCTGGAGAAGCGCAAGCCTCGCTTCGAGGATTATCCTCAGTGAAGATGGTAGAGAGCAAGAGCCTGAAACTCTA
>URYG01000103.1 GCA_900551985.1 uncultured Prevotella sp.
AATACTTAGCCTGCGACTTCATCACGTCGTCAAGCACCATCCCATTCATACCAAGATGCTTGGTAGCATATTTTCTAAAATCGTTCATATCTATATTACTTTTTTCTTCAAAATAAGGAACAAAAAAAGAGGTTATCGACCTCATTATCTCATTCGGTGGAACAAAGATAATAAAAAAAGTCGATAACCTCGTATTTATTTGAAGTTTTTTTTCAAAAAAGTGTTATTCCTGCATCATCTTGTTGAAATCCTCTACAGAAATCTCCTTTTCGTTGAGCTTAACAGCGCTCTTGAGGGCTGTAGCCAACTTGCGGTCGATAGAGCGATCTACCAATGCGTCAACAGAGTCACCCTTCTTGAGAATCTCGTTAGCATAGTTCTCGATATACTCCTCAGGGATGTTTGTCATACCATACTGAGCGAACTGAGCACGAGCTGCCTCCTTAGCGGTCTCCTTGATATCCTCGTCGTTCACCTTGATATCCTGAGCCTTGATGAGCTGCTCCTTGATGAGGTGCCATGTCAACTCCTTGATGCTCTGCTCGTAATTCTTCTCTACGAACTCCTCACCCTTATCCTTGTTGTTAGCCAACATGATGCGCTTCAAGAGTGCATCTGGGAATGTCAACTCGCCAACCTTCTTCTCGCAGTGAGCGCGAACATCGAGGATGAACTTGTAGTCAGAGTCGTTAACCAACTGCTCCTGCAAGCCCTCAGCGATCTTAGCACGGAAAGCAGCCTCGTCCTTCACGTCAGTATCCTCACCGAATACCTGCTTGAAGAGCTCCTCGTTTACCTCGTGCTTCTTGAAGCGCTGGATCTCTGTGATCTGGAAGCTGAACTCAGACTCCAGGTCAGCAACAGCCTCACGCTCGATCTTCAAGAGAGAAGAAACCTCTGTATCGTTCTCTGGGTAAGCCTTCTTAGGGTTGAAAGTGATAACATCACCTACCTTAGCGTCATTGAAGAGATTCTTCTGCTCCTCTACCTTGATGTAGCTAGGCATCAGGATAGCACCCTCAACAGTGATACCACCTTCCTTGGTGTTACCGTTCTCGTCGAGCTCACGGATATCACCCTTCAAAAGGTCGTTCTCCTCATACTTCTCGCCCTTCTCGTAGCTACCTGCACGCTGAGCGTACATCTCTACCTGCTGGTCGAGGATCTTATCGTCAACCTTGATGTTATAGTAATCAATCTTGTCGCGGCCGTTGAGAGCTACCTTGAACTCAGGTGCTACAGCGATGTCGAACATGAATGTGAAGGTTGTGTCCTTCTCCAAGTCAGCTGGCTCCTGCTTCTCTGATGGGAGAGGCTCGCCGAGCATCTGGATATTGTTGTCCTGTACATACTTGTAAATCTCCTGGCCAACGAGCTTGTTGATGGCCTCCATCTTTACAGATGCACCGAACTGGCGCTTAATCATACCCATAGGAGCCTGACCAGGACGGAAACCTGGAACGTTAGCCTTCTTACGGTAATCTTTCAATGTCTTCTCGACTTCGTTCTTATAGTCTGCCTCCTCTACAACGAGAGTCATAAGACCATTAATCTTGTCAGGATTTTCAAATGAAACTTTCATCTTGATTTTTTATTTTTATTATTATTAATTATTATCTCGTTCAATCGGTTCGGGCTCTCCCTGACGCTCCAGGATAAGCCTTTTACACAATCGGCTTGCAAAATTACGCATTTTTAGCCGATATACCTAATATATAAGAGAAAAATTTGTTTTTTTAACCTAATTACTCCTTATCTCTTGCTTTTTTCTGCTCATCCAGCAGCTGGAAGTCCTTCTTTCTAAGCACAAAGCTGGTTGTAAGGTACTTCTCCTTCACTGTCTTGTTTTCTGCCAGCTCCTCCGGAGTACCCTGGAAAAGGATGCGGCCTTCGAAGAGCAGATAGGCTCTGTCGGTGATGGTAAGTGTCTCATCCACATTGTGGTCGGTGATGAGGATTCCGATGTTGCGGTACTTCAGTTTCCAAACGATATGCTGGATTTCCTCTACCTGGATAGGATCGACTCCGGCAAATGGCTCATCGAGCATGATGAACTTAGGATCGTTGGCAAGACAACGTGCGATTTCCACTCTTCGGCGCTCACCTCCGGAAAGCTGGTCGCCCAGGTTCTTGCGCACCTTCTGCAGGTCAAAGTCATTGATCAGACTCTCCAGTTTCTCAAGCTGATAGGCTCTTGGCTTGCCGGTCATCTCCAGCACCGACATGATATTGTCTTCCACACTCATCTTGCGGAATACGCTCGCCTCCTGTGGCAGATAGCCGATTCCGGCACGGGCACGCTTATACACAGGAAACTTGGTTATTTCCTGATCACCCAGATAGACATGTCCCTCATTAGGTACCACCAGTCCGGTGGTCATATAGAATGAAGTAGTCTTACCCGCACCATTTGGTCCGAGCAAACCTACAATCTCACCTTGCTTTACATTGATGGTTACACCATTGGCAACGGTTCGCTTGCCATAGCGCTTTACCAGTCCTTCTGTCCGCAGCACCAATCTGCCGTCAGAAGACTGCTGCTCTGAATTCATTATTTCGTCCATAATTAGCTAATTTGACTGCAAAAATAATAAAAAACGGGGAAATATCACCTTAAAAAACTAAAACTCTTCATAATATTGCAGTTTTTTAGAGGATTTTGCGTAATTTTGCAGCAAAATTCATAGAATATTGACATGATAATAGAAAAATGGCTTACCACCTTCGGTAAATATTTGATATTGATGGGCCGCTCTTTCTCGCGACCTGAACGTATGCGCATGTTCCTCAAGCAATACATCAAGGAAATGTCGCAGCTGGGAGTCGATTCCATCGGCATCGTGCTCCTCATCTCATTCTTCATCGGTGCAGTTATCTGTATCCAGATGAAACTGAACATCCAGAGTCCATGGATGCCTCGATGGGTTTCGGGTTATACCACCCGAGAAATCATGCTGCTGGAGTTCTCTTCCAGTATCATGTGTCTCATCCTCGCCGGAAAGGTGGGTTCCAACATCGCTTCCGAGCTGGGTACCATGCGAGTAACCCAGCAGATCGATGCGCTCGACATCATGGGTGTCAACTCTGCATGCTATCTGGTGCTGCCCAAGATTCTCGGTCTGGTCACCATCATGCCTTTCCTGGTCATCTTCTCATCTCTGATGGGTATCATCGGTGCATACGGTACGGCATTCATCGGACATATTCTTCCGCCGGATGACCTTACCCTGGGACTCCAGCATTCCTTCAACCAGTGGTTTGTGTGGATGAGTATCATCAAGAGTCTCTTCTTCGCATTCATCATCTCCAGTGTTTCCTCCTACTTTGGATACACCGTGGAAGGTGGTTCGGTAGAGGTAGGTAAAGCTTCCACCGATGCCGTGGTATGCTCCAGTGTTCTCATCCTCTTCTCGGATGTGTTCCTTACTCAATTACTCTCTTAAAGACTCTGGCTATGATAGAAGTTCAAAATCTTACAAAATCATTCGGCGACAAGACCGTACTCGATAATATCAGTGTGAAATTTGAAACGGGAAAGACCAACCTCATCATCGGACAGAGTGGTTCGGGAAAGACCGTGTTGATGAAGAACCTTGTCGGACTCCTCGAACCTACCAGCGGAAAGGTACTCTACGACGGCCGCGACTTCGTGCAGATGAGCAAGAAGGAGAAGGTGATGATGCGACGCGAGATGGGTATGATCTTCCAGAGTGCAGCCCTCTTCGACTCGCTCAATGTACTGGAGAACGTGATGTTCCCCCTCGATATGTTCTCGAATATGAATTACAGGGAACGTGTGAAGAGAGCACAGGAATGTCTCGACCGTGTCAACCTGATTGATGCCCAGCAGAAATACCCTGGCGAAATCTCGGGTGGTATGCAGAAACGCGTTGCCATCGCCCGCGCCATCGTGATGAATCCGAAGTATCTCTTCTGCGATGAACCGAACTCTGGTCTCGACCCAAAGACTTCGCTCGTCATCGACGAACTCCTCTCGGGCATCACCAAGGATTACAACATGACCACCATCATCAATACCCACGATATGAACTCTGTGATGGGTATCGGTGAAAACATCTGCTTCATCTGTAAGGGTCACAAGGAATGGCAGGGCAACAAGGACCAGGTGATGTCTTCTACCAACGAGCAGCTCAACGACCTCGTCTTCGCTTCCGACCTCTTCAGAAAGGTGAAGGAAGTGGAAATGAAAGAGAAGAAATAAAATAGAGAAACAGAAAGTTTCAAATCCGATTTCAATAAAAAAGGCTATCTGCTTGCTGACAGATAGCCTTTTTTATTGAAATCGGATACTTATCTCATTTTCCATTCACCTTTCACCTCTACCATCGGAACCACGATCTGTTCCTTGGTACTGTCTCCATAAGCCACTTGCAGGAAGACATCAGCCACATGGCGGGCGGTATCAGCCTTGGCATTCAGCACATTAATCTTCTTCATGCCTGCATGCTCTTTCTGCTGCTGCTCCACATACATTTCCGCATTGAGCACCAGCTGTTCGTGATATCCTTTCGGAATACGGTAAGGTTGGTTGAAACCAGCCACATACTCCTCATACTTTCCTTCCAGGAGCAGGTCGTAATATCCCTTGGCTGCGATACCTGCCAAATAGCCAGGGTCAGGAATCTCCTCCTTGCAGGAAGAAAGTCCCAACCCCATGCTGAATATCATAAAAAACAAAAGTTTCTTCATTTTATAGATGCTTTTGCCCTTTCAGGGCGTCCTATCCATTACGCTTCAATTACTTCTGACGGATGAAGACATTGATTGGACAACCATGCAATGACCAGTTCTCACGGATCTTGTTCTCCAGGAAGCGGCGATAGTTCTCCTTTACATACTGTGGCAGGTTGGCATAGAACACAAACGATGGAATCGTAGTGTTAGGCAACTGTGTACAGTACTTGATCTTGATATACTTACCCTTCACGCTCTGTGGTGGATAAGCCTCGATGATAGGCAACATCACCTCATTGAGCTTGGAAGTACCGATATGAGCCTTGCGGTTCTGGTAAACCTCCTTGGCTGTCTCCAGTACACGGAAGATACGCTGCTTGGTCAATGCAGAAGCAAAGATGATAGGGAAATCCACGAATGGAGCCATTCGGTTGCGGATGGCATTCTCGAAGGTATCGATCACCTTCTGGTTCTTCTCCTCTACCAGGTCCCACTTGTTGACTACCACCACCAGACTCTTGTTGTTCTTCTGGATCAGCTGGAAGATGTTCATATCCTGGGTCTCGATACCACGGGTGGCATCCAGCATCAGGATGCAGACATCACTGTTCTCGATGGCACGGATGGAGCGCATCACGGAATAGAATTCCAGGTCCTCGCTCACCTTGTTCTTTCTGCGGATACCGGCAGTATCTACCAGGTAGAAATCGAAGCCGAACTTATCGTAACGGGTATAGATACTGTCACGGGTAGTACCGGCAATCTCGGTAACGATGTTTCTATCCTCACCGATGAAGGCATTGATGATACTGCTCTTGCCTGCGTTAGGACGACCTACCACAGCGAAACGAGGAATATCCTCCTCGATATCTTCCTCAGGATTATCCTGAAGCTTGTCCAATATGATGTCGAGCAAGTCACCCGTACCACCACCTGTTGCAGCACTGATACACTGAGGATCACCCAAGCCCAGCTTGTAGAACTCGGCAGCCTCATAATACTCAGCACTGTTATCCACCTTGTTGGCAACAAGAATTACAGGCAGCTTGGCACGACGCAAGATGAGAGCAACATCCTCATCCCAGTCGGTCAAACCGGTGTTTACATCTACCAGGAAGAGCACCAGGTCGGCCTCTTCTGTAGCTACCAACACCTGCTTGCGGATAGCATCCTCGAAAATGTCATCTGATTTAACGACCCAACCACCGGTATCCACCACAGAGAATTCTCTTCCGTTCCAGCTGCACTTACCATACTGACGGTCGCGGGTAGTACCAGCCGTATCACTAACGATAGCGCGACGAGATTGAGTCAAACGATTGAATAAAGTAGATTTACCCACGTTAGGGCGACCTACGATTGCTACTAAATTTGCCATAAATAGTCATTCGCCTCCTTCCTTTCAGGAGGTATCATGGATGTGGTCTCTGCATCCAAGTTAATAATTTGCCGAAGCTGACCTTGCTCCGGCCCTCGCTCCTCTGGCGAGAGTCACTCCCTCGATTACATTCAGGGAGGAGAAAGTTGTTATTCCGGATTATATCCGAAGGCATCAAGTTCTCGCTGAGAACTGCGCCAATCCTTATCGACCTTTACGAAAGTCTCCAGGAAAATCTTCTTGCCGAAGAATTTCTCCAATGCCTTTCTACTCTCGGTGTTCACCTTCTTCAGAGCCACACCCTGATGGCCAATGATGATTCCCTTCTGAGAGTCACGCTCTACGTAGATCACGGCATTGATGTGGATGCGGGTATCATCCTCCTTGAACCGCTCCACTCTCACCTCTACTGCGTAAGGAATCTCCTTGTCGTAGTAAAGGAGAATCTTCTCACGGATAATCTCCGATACGAAGAAACGGGCTGGCTTGTCGGTCAACTGGTCCTTGTCAAAGAACGCAGGCGACTCAGGCAGCAGCTCCTTGATACGCTTCAGAAGCATATCCACGCCAAACTTGTTTTTCGCAGAAATAGGAAGAATCTCGGCATTCGGCAACAGCGAGTGCCATTTTTCCACGATATCTCCCAACTTCTTCGGGTCGCTCTGGTCAATCTTGTTGATGAGCAGGAGCACCGGAATCTTCATCTTCTTCACCTTCTCCAGGAATTCGATGTTCTTCTCAGGATTCTCTATCACATCAGTAACATAAAGCAGCACATCGGCATCAGCCAATGCACTCTCCGAGAAGGCAAGCATCATCTCCTGCATCTTGTAGTTTGGCTTCAAGACGCCAGGGGTATCCGAAAACACGATTTGCATATCATCGGTATTCACGATACCCATGATACGATGACGAGTGGTCTGCGCCTTGAAGGTAGCGATGCTGATACGCTCGCCCACCAGTTGATTCATCAGCGTACTCTTACCCACATTAGGGTTACCCACGATATTTACGAAACCTGCTTTATGCATACGATAAAAATTGATTTTAAGCTAAAGAAACGCATCCTTGCTTATTCATTATTTTATAGATGAAGTAAGAAAGATGCGTTTCCTTATATAGATAATTATTCTATCCTATTTTTGATATGTCTTACTTGCCGCAAGCAGCACCATCGTATGCCCACTTATAGAAAGAGGCACCATGTACGAAACCTGCACCGAAGGCTGTGAAGATGATGTTGTCACCCTTCTTCAACTGGCTTTCTGCATCCCAGAGTGCCAATGGAATTGTAGCAGCACTGGTATTTCCGTAACGCTCGATGTTTACTACCACCTTGTCAAGTGGAATTCCTGCACGCTTGGTCACTGCCTCGATGATTCGGAGGTTCGCCTCGTGAGGAATCACCCAGTTCACATCATCAGCCTTCAGATTGTTCATCTCCAGGATCTTCATCACGTCGTTGCTCATATCGGTTACTGCGTAACGGAATACGGTACGACCTTCCTGATAAAGATAATGCAGACGATGATCTACGGTGAAGTGTGAAGGAGGGCAAACAGAACCACCAGCCTTCATGTGGAGGAAAGGCAAGCCTTGTCCATCGGTACGAAGGTATGAGTTCTGAACACCTACATTCTCTTCTTCTGTAGCCTCTACAAGAACTGCGCCGGCACCGTCGCCGAAGAGCACACAGGTAGCACGGTCGGTATAGTCAACCAGTGAAGACATCTTGTCTGCACCGATGACGATAATCTTCTTGTATCTACCACTCTGGATCATGCTTGCCGCAACATCGAGAGTGTAGAGGAATCCACAGCAAGCTGCAGAGAAGTCGAATGCGAAAGCGTTCTTCAATCCGAGCTTACCGAGGACGATAGATGCTGTAGAAGGGAACTTGTAGTCAGGTGTTGTGGTTGTCACAATCAAGGCATCGATTGTGTCTGGATCCACGCCAGTCTTCTGAATCAACTGCTTAGCAGCTTTACGTGCCAAGTAGCTGGTTCCGAGACCTTCCTCTGTAAGGATGTGGCGCTCTTTGATACCCACACGGGTGGTAATCCACTCGTCTGTAGTATCAACCATGCGAGACAACTCCTCGTTGTTGAGGATGTAGTCTGGCACGTATCCACCCACACCTGTAATTACAGCATTGATTTTACCCATTATTCAGCTGCTTCCTTAACGATAGCTACCTTGCCTCTGTAGTATCCGCAAGTTGGGCAAACAGTGTGGTAAACATAATATGCACCACAGTTAGGGCAAACTGCCAATGTAGGAGCTACTGCCTTATCATGAGTTCTTCTCTTAAGTGTACGTGTCTTTGACTGTCTTCTTTTAGGATGTGCCATAATTTTTTAAATGTTTTAATTTTTGAATTTTACTTTTTTAATTTTAAAAGAGCTGCCCATCGTGGATCTACAGATTCTTCGTCTTCCTCACCGCTTCGGGCGGCAGAATGCTGTTGGAGCATTTCAATCATAGCAGGATTGCATTTTCCAGGTGCATGCACGTGCTTGATGGGAATGTTAAGATCTATAAATTCATAGATGAACCACGAGATATCGAGCATTCCTTCGTTCTCGGCCACAATCACGAGGTCATCTTCTTCTGAGTAGTCGTCTCCGAACTTGACCATGAGTCTGTCATCGGTCTCAATGGACTGGTCCATATCATCCAGACAGATGTCACATGGTATGTGTACCACTCCCTCTGTGTGAAAATTGAGCTCGAAGAAGTCGTCCGTCCTGTTGATGGACAGACTACTCTGCAACTCGCCTCTCTGAATATCAGGAGCGTCTATTGCCTGAAAGTATTCATCATCTAGCTTAAACTCCAAGTTTGTTACCCCTTGAGGCAAAGCTTTCAAATCAATCTTAAAAGACTCTATATTACACATAATTCAATATATACCATATTGGTTTCGGGCTGCAAAGTTACAAATAATTTTTGAGATAAAATAATTTTTTATGTAAAAATCACTAAAATCTCTCATTATTAACCGATTATTCTCGGATAATTTGCCGTTTTCTGTCTTTTTCAGGCTCAGGATTCCATCTTGAGTTCGATTCTGAAGGTTGTACCCTTGCCTGGTTCGCTGTTTTTTATCCATATCTTGCCATGATGGTATTCTTCTACGATTCGCTTCGCCAGCGACAGTCCCAGTCCCCAGCCACGCTGCTTCGTCGTAAAACCGGGACGGAATACGTGCTTCATATCCTTCTTTCTGATTCCCTTACCTGTATCTTCTACTTCAATGATGGCACGATGTGAAGCTTCCATTAAGCGAAGGGTAATCCGTCCGCCTTCTGCTCCCATCGCATCCACGGCATTCTTGCAGAGGTTTTCTATCACCCATTCAAAGAGGGAGGCATTCATCCTGACGATGACTTCATGGGAAGGCATTTCCTTCATCAGCTGCACCTTCCGGGAAGTTCGACGGTCCATATACGCTATCACATGCTCCAGCACCTCATTCAGACTGGCAGGTACCGGCTCCGGCAGCGAACCGATCTTGGAGAATCGGTCAGCTATCAACTGTAGCCGCTTCACATCCTGGTTCATCTCAGGAATCAGTTCGTCATCGGGATAATTCATGCGGAGGATTTCAATCCAAGCCATCAGACTGGAGATAGGAGTACCCAACTGGTGAGCGGTTTCCTTCGACAGTCCCACCCAAACCTTATTCTGTTCCGCCTTTTTGGAAGTGAGCAGGGCAAAGATAGCGATGACCACAAAGAGCATCACGACCCCTAATTGTATATAGGGATAAACAGAAAGCCTGCGTATCATCACCGATTCATCATAACACACCTGCAGATAATCATGGGCAGAGTCATCGAGTTCTATCTTGATATTCTTGCCCTGAGCCAGCAGTCGCTGTCCGATAAGAGAAGCCTGACGCAAGGAATCCTGTTCATCCTTGCCCTCAATCTCCACATTTCTGAAGGTTTGAGCCCGATTCTGGTCATCGAGCACGATGACAGGGATACTATGATTTTCATTGATTACCTTGAGCACCAGACTCAGATCCGTATTTTCATCCGCCTTATTGAGAGTGCGCATAGCTTCCGCCCACACCTCCATCCTATTCCGTTCCTCCATAGCCAGATCCCGCACCAGAAAATGAGACACGAGCAAAGAGGCGACAGCAATCAAAACCGCTGCTATCACCCAGTAAATCTTCACCTGTCGTATCCTATCCGTCCAATTCATGCTGCAAAGATACAAAAAAATCTGTGTAATCCCAGACCGAACAGGTCCAAAATCTGCGTCATCTGTGAAATCTGTGGGAAAAAGAAAAGCAGCAAAGAAAAAATCTGCGTAATCTGCGAAATCTGCGTGACAAAAAAAAAACATCCGCGTGAAAACGAAAAAAGCCTCAGAAATCTTTCGAAATCTGAGGCTCTTGATAAAAGAAGGCGGCTACCTACTCTCCCGCATTGCATTGCAGTACCATCGGCGCAAGTGAGCTTAACTTCTCTGTTCGGAATGGGAAGAGGTGGGACCTCACCGCAATAACCACCTGATAATGGGGTATGACGTATTTGCACACAAGCAAACTGTATTTATCAGTAAAGAACCCAGTCAGCACCCTCGTTCCTCTCGATTCCATCGAGAGTCCCGCATATACAGTTGAAACTATGAACTTTCTAA
>URYG01000104.1 GCA_900551985.1 uncultured Prevotella sp.
GCGGTCCTAAGTATCGCGCCGTTGAGGGTGATGTATTGACATACGATGAGTTCATGCCACGTTTCATGGATATGATGGATTGGTTGGCTGGCGTTTATGTAAAGACATTGAACCTTATCCACTACATGCACGACAAGTACTTCTACGAGGCAGCAGAGTTGGCGCTCATCGATACTGATGTTCGTCGTACTTTCGCTACTGGTATCGCTGGTTTCAGCCACGTGGTTGACTCTATCTCTGCTATCAAGTATGCCAAGGTAAACATCATCCGTGATGAGACAGGTTTCCCTCTCAGCTTCAAAACCGAGGGTGACTTCCCACGTTACGGTAACGATGATGAGCGTGCTGATGAGATTGCAGTATGGTTGCTCAAGACCTTCATGAACATGATTAAGAAGCATCATACATACCGCAATTCAGAGCCTACTACATCTATCTTGACTATCACATCAAATGTAGTATATGGTAAGTTCACCAGCAATATGCCTGATGGTCGTCCAGCCGGTGCTCCTTTAGCTCCAGGTGCCAACCCATCTTACGGTGCAGAGAAGAACGGTCTCTTGGCTTCATTGAACTCAGTTGCTAAGTTGCCATACGAGTATGCTCTCGATGGTATCTCTAATACTCAGACTATCAGCCCAGGTGCTCTCGGTCACAACGATGAGGAGCGTGCTCAGACATTGGTAGGTGTATTGGACGGTTACTTCAACCAGGGTTCTCACCACCTGAACGTGAACGTATTCGGTATCGACAAGCTCAAGGATGCGATGGAGCACCCAGAGAAGGAAGAGTACCAGAACTTCACTATCCGTGTGAGTGGTTACGCTGTTAAGTTCATCGACTTGACACGCGAGCAGCAGCTCGACGTTATCGCTCGTCAGGCTCACGAGAGACTCTAATCAATTAGAAGAATAAATATTGCCCGCTAGATTTTCTTTCCGAGGATATTTAGCGGGCATTTTTAGCTTATTTAACTGCAAAATAGAACAAGGTATTGATTATTTTACTAATTTTGCGGTATGAAATTGAATATAGACCAAAAAACAACTCTTTGGAGTGAAGGAGGAAAATTTTGCTTGGATTTAGCCAAACTGATATTTGGTGGTATCATCTTGGCAAGTATCATGAAAAAGGATATAGATACAGGGAAACTTTTAGTTTTTGGTGCTCTCATAACAATGTTTCTTGCTGTATTTGGATTCTTTTTAATATTAATGTCGAAAGATAAGAAAAAGAAAGGAAAATAAATATGGAACTATTATTGTTTATGGGATTTTTTGCTCTGCTTGCTGGTGCTTTTACCCTATGGGCTTATAATGATTATCGTAAAATGTAGGCTTAATTGGACTCTTTGTTTTTAATTATTTCTAAAAAGATAAAATAATATGGGTGTATTTCTTTTTTTAGGTGTTATAGCCTTATTTATGAGTCTTTTTGCATTGTGGGGAGTATATGATCTTCGAAAGAATGCATAAGGGTTTTGTTCACAGTATAGAGAGCTTTGGTTCTGTAGATGGACCAGGCATCCGTTTTCTGATTTTTCTGCAGGGGTGTCCGATGCGCTGTCAGTTCTGCCATAACCCGGATTCGTGGAAGACGGGAGTGGGAGAGGAATGGACAGCCGATGACCTTCTGGACAAGGCAGAGCGATTCAAGAGTTATTGGGGAGACAAGGGCGGTATCACCGTGAGCGGTGGAGAAGCCTTGATGCAGATAGACTTTCTCATCGAACTCTTCGAGAAAGCCCATCAGCGTGGCATCAATACCTGTCTTGATACCTCAGCCCAGCCTTTCAGAAGAGATGGAAAGATTTTTGAGAAATTTGAGCGTCTGATGGCCGTTACCGATACGGTTCTTCTGGATATCAAGCATATCAATGATGAAGAGCATCGCAAGTTGACGCTTCATAGCAATAAGAACATACTCGATTGTGCCCGCTATCTCAGCGAGATTCACAAACCGGTATGGATCCGCCACGTTCTCATTCCTGGCATTACCGATCAGGATGAATACCTGGAAGAGTTGAGAGACTTCCTCTCTACGCTCAGCAATATCCAGCGCATAGATGTATTGCCTTATCATACGATGGGCATCTACAAATATGAGAAGCTGGGAATCCCTTATCCGCTAGATGGCATAGAACCTCCTGACAGAGAACGTGTGGCTCATGCCGAATCTATATTGCAGATGGCATTATAGACCCGGCAGAGCGTATTTCTTATGATATGCAGTTGGGGAATTTACATTCCGAAGATTGCCTTATTATCATTATTCTTATTATGCAATGCTACCATAGTTGGGCTTGCCTTGGGGGTAGGCTCAACTATGTTTTCTTTATGGGTTTCTACAGAACTGACCAGGCGTGCCTTGATGATAGGCTTGCAGATATAGTCGTTCACCCCCATCTCATAGCAGTCGTCGATGTTGTCCTTGTTGTTGAGCAGGGAAACAACAATGATTGCCATCTCCGATTTGTCGTAAGAAGCTCTGACGTACTTGATGACGTCCCAGCCGTTTACCTGGGGCATCATCAGGTCGAGCAGGATGATGTTGGGCTGGAAGCTATCTACCAGTTCGATAGCTTTAGCTCCACCATCCGCCTTCTGAATCTCAACGTCTAAGCCTTTCAGCATATCAGCTACTAATTCAATATTCTCTTGAATATCATCTACTACTAATACTTTACATTTACTATTCATTTCTCGCAATTCGTTGCGACAATCCTAAGATTTCATCTTATGGATTCCGTAGATATCACACACGAAACCCTTATCGGTGAGTATCTTATTCATGTCTAGGTTATTAAATATTTTATGATTGGTACCGATGACTACGATTTCATACTTTTGATCGAGCACGGAAGGGTTGTCGGTAATCTTGATTTCATATTCTTCTTTCACATCCTCTGGATCCACCAGTGGGTCGTAGAGTGTGGTTCTGTATCCTGTTCCCAGGAGATTGATGTACAGGTCGGCTACTTTGGTGTTACGGATGTCATCGCTGTCTGGCTTGAACGAGAAGCCCAGGATGAGTACGTTGGTCTCAGCTGGCACGAAGTTTCTTACCTCGCTTGCACTCTTGATCTTTCCTGCCATCCATATTGCCATCTGCTCATTTACCTCGCGTGCCGTAGAGAGGAGGGATGGAACCACATCCACTTCCTGTGCCTTGTTGATGAGATAGTAGGGATCCACAGCGATGCAGTGACCGCCCACCAGTCCCGGGGTAGCTGGTACGAAGTTCCATTTGGTACTTGCGGCAGCCGTAACGTCCTGGATGCTGATGCCCATCTTGTCGTATATCTTCTCCATCTCGTTGAAGAAGGCTATCTGCACGTCTCGCTGGCAGTTTTCCATCAGCTTGCTGGCCTCTGCCACCCTGATGCTCTTTGCCTTGAAGGTTCCGTGGGTCAGCACAGAAGCGTAGAGCGAATCGATGATTTCGGCAGCTTCGGGGGTAGAACCGCTGGTTACCTTCACGATGTTCTCGATGGTGTGTACGGTATCGCCCGGATTGATTCGTTCCGGAGAAAAGCCTACATAGAAGTCCTGGTTGAGCTTCAAGCCGGATGTTGCCTCGAGCAGTGGAGCGCATACTTCCTCGGTGAGCCCTGGATATACAGTCGATTCATATACCACGATATCGCCTTCTTTCAGAATGGCGCCTACGGTGCGGGTGGCACATCTTACGCAACTGATGTCTGGCTTGTTCGACTTGTTGACAGGTGTAGGAACCGCAATGATATACACATTGCACTCCCTGAGCTTTTCTATGTCGCTAGTCAGTTTTAGTCCCTGAGCCAAGGCCTTCGATAGCATTTTGTTCTGATTCATCTGCGTCTGGGCAAGTCTATTTACCTTTTTCGCATTGTTATCATAACCCCATGTATCGTATTTCTTTGAGAATAAGCATGCTAGGGGGGTACCTACGTAGCCCAATCCTATCACTCCAACCTTAAACTCGTAAGGTTTGTTTGTCATATATCTATATTGTTTTAATTATTATTATTACTATTTCGGGTTTTCTTTTTACCTTAGATTCCTTCCAGCTGTGCATATCTGGAGGTCTTTTTCGGGTTCCACGCATCCTTGTAAGAGGTGCGGAAGAACAGTTCCTGAAGGTGTGCCGACAGTCGGGCAAAGCGCAGGAAGTAGCCTGTGTATGGCGACATGAGTGGCATGAACCGATAGAGGAACCAGGCGGTTTCCTTCCTTTCCGTTACCAGCAGCACCAGGATGAATGCCAGCTGCGACAGGCATACACGGATGAAGTAGCCAAGCAGCAGCACATCCACGATGTGATTGTTGAAGGTGATGGCAAGCTTGATCATATACCACAACCACAGGAAGTTGAATACGCAGTCGAACACCACGCTTTCCATATTGGACAACCAGTTGAGGATGCTCCAGTTCTTGGTTGGCAGCAGGATGTCTAGATGCTTGCGCAGACGGAATCTCACGAGCGATCTCGACCATCTGATGCGCTGGTGATACAGTTTGTACCATTTGGTTGGCACATTGGTCATGCAGATGGCATCTTCGGCGAATTTCACCTTGTAGCCTGCCTTGCGGATCTTCTGTGTGATATCACCGTCGAGTCCCGGACCGATGTCCCAGAATCCCACCTCCTTCAGTGTCTTGCGCTCGAAAGCGCCGAAGGCACCCGAAATGATGTGGTAGATACCCAGGTCGCTGGTTACTGTACGACCCACCTGTATTCGCTTCAGGTATTCGAAAGCCTGGAGCGATGAACAGATCGTCTCCTTGTAGTTTCTCACCTCGATGCAACCTCCCACGGCTTTCACCTCGTTGTCGAGGTAGAAGGGCAGGAGTACATTCTCCAGTGCGTCACGGTCGAGCGATGAGTCGGCGTCGAGGCTTACGATGTATTTGCCCCGTGCCATGTTTGCTCCGTAGTTGGTTGCTGCAGCCTTGCCGCCACGTGTTTCCAATCTCAGGTAGTGCGTGATGAGTCCTGCACGGTAGAGGTCGGTGCATATCAGTTTGGTGTCGTCGTCGCTACCGTCATCCACCACGATGATTTCGTAGTGCCGGTAGGTCTGTTCGTTCAGCGACTTCACCATCTTGTAGATGTTCTTGCCTTCGTTCTTACCCGGTACCAGGATACTGATGAGCGGGTTTTCTCTGTAGAGATAGAAGCGGGCAAGCTCCTTTTCCTTGTTTCGTTTGTTTCGGGTCATCAACCGGTTGAAAATCACCAGATACTCCAGCAGGTAATATCTCGGAACCTCGATGAAGAAGAGGAACCAGTAGGTGTTGGCAATGCTCGCAAATGAGAGCGTGGCAATCCAGTCCCAGAAGCGGTTGATTGTATCTGCTATACTAAACATATCTTCAGTTTCCTTTCTTCTCTTATCTCAGTACGGTGAGTGCCAGGATAGCGATGAGGACGAGAATGCCGGCGATGGCAACGAGTATTCCTACCAGCTCCTTGTAGAGTTTCACTCTCTTCAGAGCCTTGTCGGTTTCGTCTTCTTCCGGAGCGATGTCTAGTCGTTCTTCCTGTGGCTTCACGGTTTCTTCGTCTGTCATCGGATTCTCCGAATATGTGCAGTAGTCATCTGGCGTCAGCTCTATGAAGTTCATCTTGTCGAAGAAGTCATCATATTGTCCGCTCATTCCCTTATGTTTGGTATTGAGTACGCAGCAGATGATCTCGTCGGGTTCTATCATGTTGGATACCTTTCGGATAGCCTTCGACATCTCCCTGCTCAGGTGCTGCTGTGCCTCTTTCTCAGACATCTCGTCAAACGCCGTATAGGTAACGTAGAAGATGTTGTTGAAGTACGACACCTTGTGGCTGGTGAAGATGCGGCAGAACTTAGCCTGCATCGATTCCTTGATTTTGACGGTCTCCTGTTTCTGGTTCAGAATCCAGATTTTACCTACGATTACCGATACCTGATCATCTCGGTAGGTTTCCAGAAGCTGGCGGCGCAGACGGTTCTGCAGCAGACTATACTCCATGTAGTTATCGTAAGTATTGGTCATGTTGCTGAAGAGCAGTCCGCTCTGGGTCAGCATACGGATACCTTCATCTGTAATCTCGTAATCCTCCACATCACGTGGAACCAGTGCATTGACCGGGTAGGTACTCTGGCAATAGCAGCAGGTTGACTTGGTGACTGGCGTGGTAAACGAGTTCTCGCAGTCGTTGCAGGAATAGATCACAGCTGGTCGGTCGTAGTCCACACCGATGTGTCTCAGTCTCTTGTGGCACTTCGGGCAGATGAGCATGCCTCCCACATTGTATGCACTTTCCGGAGCCACGTTGGCACAGGAAAAGTGGTGGATGATGTTCTGGATCTTCAGATTCGAACTTCCGCACTTCGGGCAGCACTCCGTGTACAGCAGGTGACTGTGGTTGCACTTCGGGCAGAGATGTTCCTTGATGAGGTATTTGTGCTTGCGCAGTGCTCCATATTCCTCCAGCGTATCGATGAAGGCGAACATCTCGGCAAGGTGAAACAGGCTCATGCTGTGGTAGTGCTCGAAGATAGGATTGATGTATCCCAGCGACGATTTCTCCAGGAGCCTGTGAGTCATGATTCTCTGGTCTCTGGAGAGCAGATACCTCAGGATATTGGAGAAGAGCTGGTTGGGCTGGGTTGGGCGTACCACCTCCTGCCTGATGCCATATTTCTCCTTGGCTGCCTTGATCTTGTCAATGATCTCATATACTTTCTCATTGCTCATATCGCTGACATAGGCATCGATGATGTAGTCAATGATCTGCTCCTTGCCTGATACCGCCATATTGACGAATATCGGCTTGTAGCTGCATTTGTACGATAGGATAGGGCTGGCTCCAAACAGGATAGCATGGAACGCTCGCTCACTCTTCGTATTGATATATATGCAATCGAAGTAGTCGGACTGGATATCTGGTGTTGAGTCGATATCGACATAGCTGTCGATGGTGAGCACCATGTCTCCACGTTTGTTTTTTTTAAGTCCAATCATTTCTTCTGGTTCTTTATTTTGAATTGTCGGTCGAAATCAGCTTCGAACTTCTTACGACATTTTGATTCTTGTCCACAGGGATGGTGTACATCGGCAGTGGTTTAGGATCGAGCATAGCGCTGATCTTGTTGATTCTCACTCTCACTGGCAGCTTGTTGCTCATCACCCATGCCGGAACTCTCTGGTTAGGGTTCAGGGTGAAGACGGCAACCACTGCATTGGCATCATGCGAAAAGTTACTCTGCAGATGCTTCGGAATTTCCTCTACTCTCAGACCCACCATCTGCAGCTTGGCTTTCAGCTCCAGATCCTTGTTGATGATGATGTCTGCATCATCAGGACTTTCCATATACTTCACCTTGTCATTGGGTACGTAAGTGATTACTCCCAGATGGCAGGCAGCGTAGTCGGTATGCTGGATGGTCATGATTTCCTCGCTCTTGAATACCAGTGTCTTGTCGCTTACATTGATCTTCGTGATGTAGGCATCGGCTGGAGCGCAGCAGTAGTGTATCAGTCCCTGGCTGTAGATGCTCGTGTTGCTGGAGTAAGGCATAGCGGCATTGTCGGTGCCGGCACCTCTTCTCGACATGAAGTTATAGGTGGTGTTCTTTGCCTTGGCGTAGATTTCCACCTTGTTTGCCTGCTTTCTGAGCTCTTCTTCCACTTCGGCAATCTCTGCATCCAGTGCATTGCGCTTGGTGTTGTCGGTGAGTCCGTAGTAGATATCCGAGCTCTCGGAAGCCTTCTGCTTTTTCAGCTCAGCCAGACGGGTACGGAGCACCGGGATTTCTTCTCTTGCCAGCTGTGCCTGTACCTCCATGTCGTGCGTTTCCTTTACAGCCGAAGGCAGGATGTTGGGGTCATACTGGTTCACGATGTTGCCCAGCAGAACGTAGGAGTAGAGGGTATCACCCTTGTGTACCACTTCTCCCACCTCCTTGTTTACCTTGAGGATGTAGATGTCGTCAACTGCCGAAATCGGGTTTTCATCGATGGTGATGTATCCGTCGTAGATGACCCATATCATTCTTGTGACGATATAGTATGCCGCCAGTAAGATGACGAGCAGGAAGATCAGCGCAAAGATGATTTGCTGTCTTGCCAGTCGGTGGCTCTGCGACTTGAGCATGTCAGACATAGCCTGTTCCTGCGGCGTGCTATTATATTGAAACTCATTCATAGTTCTATTTCTCTGAAGATAGAATTGTTGTCGTAGATGCTGACTGCCTTCTCTATATTGATGATGGCAAGTCCGCGGTTTAACATCAGCTTATACATTCTCTCCATGCTTTCCAGGAATCCCGTATATTCGTCCATTCGCATCAGGTAGTTGTAGCCCTGCTTCTGGTTCTTGTAGGCAAATCTTCTCATATCGATATATTTGCCGGTCTGTTCTATATGGAATGCCTCGGTGGCGATGGCGTGGTTCAAATTCTCTATTCTCTTCAGCAGGATGCCTACCGACTGCTTCACTTCCTTCACGTCGGTGCTTCTACTGCTTCTGATGATTTCCTTTTCTGTTTCGAGAGCCTTGCGCTTGCGTGGGTTCTCGTTGTAGATCGGGATGGTGAACCGTACTCCGATATCAGCGTTGTTGCTTATCTTGTTGTTGCTTTGCCAGTAGGATGACCATCTGGCGAAAGGCGTGATTCTTGTCGTCGATAAGTAATTAGCCAACTTGCTGTCGTTGTCGGCAATCTGTTCTTTTACCATCACGATTCTCGCGTCGATGCTTTCCTCGTCGATGTGTCGCCAGAGTGCCGTTGTATCTACCACAATCCGGGTTGGCTTCATGCGGTAGATGGGCTTGTTGGAGATGTCACGGTCGGAGCAGAGGATGGAGATATCGTATTCTGCCGCCAGTTTCTCGTTCATCACCTTCAGCATCTTGTCGTTGCTGATTCGGTCTTTCTCCAGCATGTATTGGTATGCCTCGTTCATGATGTCGAGGTTGTCCAGTCTGTGAGCGATGATCGTACCGATGTAGAAGTTATATTGTTCGGTCAGCTCTTCAGCTGCCTTCTCATAGATGTCTGCAGTCATTCTCTTCTTGCTTTGCAGCCTGGAGAGTTCGTTAGCCAAAGCTACTTTGGCTTTCTTTTCCTTGCCCTGGTAGAACTTGCTGTTGATGATGTTCCATCCCAGTTCTGCCTGGGTCTTTGCCTTGTATTTGGATACCTGGTCTTCGTTGTCGTTATCGGCATCGAAGTAGGCATCTGGTCTGGCATACACCTGTCCGGTTACTTCCAGTCCGTGGTGTCTTGTTATTGCCAATTGCTCGTGGGCTGTCTTTGCCCAGTAGAGCGAGTCGGTGTTTCTGATGTCAGCTGTATGCTGACTGTTGAGTCCCAGTTTGATGACTGGCGACTGCACCCAGATAGGGTGGTTGAGTAGGGTATCGAGTTGTGCGAAGCGATTCTTGAAGTGCTTGAGTACATTTTCATTTTTCAGATTTTCATAAACGAGCATCTTCGGGCTGAATGCTTTTTTCAGGGTCTTTTGCTTCAGATTTTGAGCCATAACACCCCTTCCTCCGATATTCATCAGAAGAACAGCAGTAGTGTATAGTATCAATTTTCGCTTCATCTTTCTCTTATTTTAAACACTATGAATGCAGCCGCAAGCTGTTGCAGCTGCATTCAACCAGTGTCTCTTGTTTTTATTGCTCAATGATAATTTTTTATCTATTTCTTATGAATTGAACATATATCAGATTCCTTATTTAGTAAGAAACCTCAGGATCGGCATTCTTGAGTTGGAATACCTGGAGTCTGCTCTGACCGTAAGCTACATAGATATAGCCGTTGTATTCTATAACGTAGTTGGCAGAGTGGGCAAGGTTGCGGTGGGCAACCACCTTGTGAGTTTCCTTGTCGAGAACCACAAGTCCGAATCCTCCGTATGCGATATATACATACTTCTTTCCTACGTAGCAGCCATTGGCATGACCTTTATACTTACCGGCATTTTCGCCTTCCGTGATAGTAGGGCTAGGCATCTGGTAGTGCCAGAGTTCATTGCCATCCATGTCGTAAACATACATACCGGCAGCACCGCGGCAAACGTAAATTTGGTTATCATCCACGCGAAGCACGTTCTTACCGTTGTTTGGTTCTATGGTGCTGATGGCGAAGGTATTCAGAGGGTTGCTGAGGTCTTCTGCCTTCTGGTCGAAGATTTCCACGTGAGCTGGGATTGCCTCAGTCTCGCTGGTAGCTTCTCTGTCCAGATAAACGGTTACGATCTTTCCATTGCCGATAGCTATGTGCTTTACCTTTCCTGGCTTGTTGATCTTGTCAAGCTCATTATAGGTATCTGCGTTGTAAACCAGGTAGCCCTTGGTTGTTGCTACGATCAGATGGTTTGTTTCGTCGTTATAGACTACACAGTTCTCATCATATCCCTTGTAAGCTCCTGTTGCAGGATTCATCTGGATGAACTGCAATGGCTTCTCGTAGATCACGGTGTCCTTACCATTGATGGTTGTTGTGATAGACTTTGATTCGTCAGCCAACAGATGGTTGTCCTGGATAGGGATGTATGCGAGCATAGCACCCTTCTTGTTGGAACTTCCTGGTAAGTAAACCATACGCTTGCCAGACTTGAGCTTCACTGCCAACAGATGGTTGAAGTCGAGGTCTTTCTGGTCATCGCAGAGATACTGCTCCAGTTTTATCTTGTTGTCTTCTACAGGGCTGAACACCTCAATACAGCCGCCGAGAGAC
>URYG01000105.1 GCA_900551985.1 uncultured Prevotella sp.
TGAGCCTGTTTAACAAGATTCAGAAAGAGATAGAACGGCTGACCCAACTCAAGGACAAGGCTGTGAAGGATGAAGCTGCGTATGAAAGCAAGGCTTCAGCGATACTGAACGAAGTTCAGGAAAGCACTTCAATATGCACCACAAAACTAGCTGAGCAAAAAGCACTTACAACCAACATCATCACGCAGCAAAAGAGCAAGAAAGAGGCTTACGAGAAAGCCCTTCAAGCATGGAATAGTGCCAAGAAGGAAATGGAGGAATGGCAGGCGCAATATAAGCAGATTCTGAATGGCGAAGAGCCTGATGCGGCTGAACAAAGACTGATTACGGCTAAGGATGAGGCTACGAAAGCAGCAGACAACCAAAACGAGCACATCAACAAGCTGAAGGCTGAACTCGCCAACAGTAAAGGTTCGCATCAAACCATGCTGTCTCAGAACAAGACGACAAAGGAGAATCTGCAGGCGAAGGAAAAGGAACTCAACCTTTGGATTGAGGAATATAATAAGCAGCTTAAGGAAAAGAATATCGAAAGAAAAGACTTCGAGGAGACTGATTCTAAAGCAAAAGACATCGAGGAAAGAGGCATCGACCGAAAAATCATCCGGGAAATGCTTCACTCTGCCGAAGACTGGAATGCTATCCGTCGGGAAAAGGACGAAAAGGAGAAAGCCGTGGCTTCAACTACTGCCCTGTACCAGAGCGCAGAAAAGGCACATCAACAGCACTTGGAGCATCAACCTGCCAAGTCCCGTGATGCTCTTTTAGCCATTCAGCAGGAGTATCAGGAGAGAAGTCAGCGCAACGAACTGATTGCTGCCAACGCCAGGATGCAGAACCACCAGGAAGCCGTGAAGCAGTTGGGTGACAAGGCTGAGACACTGAAGCTCGTAACGCAGGAAAAGGACGACTGGACAGCCATCACAGATGCCATCGGAGCAGACGGCAAGACGCTGCGCAAGATAGCCCAATGCTATACGCTCAGTTTCCTGATAGCTCATGCCAACCAGGAAATCAGAAAGTTCAACAGCCGTTACGAACTGCAGCAGGTAAAGCATTCGCTGGGCATCAGAGTCATCGATCACGACCGTGCCGACGATATCCGAGACACCACCTCCCTATCAGGTGGCGAAACCTTCATCGTGAGTCTCGGTCTCGCCCTGGGCTTGTCAGCATTATCCTCCCGCAACATCTCCTTCGAGAACCTGTTCATCGACGAAGGCTTCGGAACCCTCGACCCCGATACCCTTGCCACCGTCATCGACTCCCTCGCCATGCTGCAAAGTTCGCAAGGCAAGAAGGTGGGCGTCATCAGTCATACCGACACGATGAGCGAGCGCATCACCACCCAGATCAGGATTATCAAGAATGGCAACTCCGGCAGCAGCCATATCGAGATCTATCCTTAACCCATCGTAATTACACCTTAAATTATATAGTAATTACACCTTATTATATATAGGATACACATCCTTATCCATCATACATACCATACGTTTGGCAGGCTTATACCAAATGTATGGTATGTTCTTTACTCCCTGTATGGTAGTCTTTTTACTCCCCATGTGGTATTGCCCAAGTGGCAAAATCGCAGTACCTTTGCACCCAGAAAATAATAATAAAAAAAGACATAGATTATGGACAATAAGACTATCAAACATCTCAAGGAACTGGAGGCAGAATCTATCTACGTGCTACGCGAAGTAGCTGCCCAGTTCGAGCGTCCAGTCATCCTCTTCTCGGGTGGCAAGGATTCTATCGTGATCACATATCTCGCCTACAAGGCTTTCTATCCGGCGAAGATTCCATTCCCGTTGCTCCATATCGACACAGGACATAACTTCGAGGAAACCATCCAGTATCGTAATGAGCTGGCGAAGAAACTCGGAGCCGAACTCATCGTGGGCAGCGTACAGGAAAGCATCGACAAGGGAAGAGTGAAGGAGGAAACGGGTTATTATGCTTCCCGCAACAAACTTCAGACCACTACCCTGCTCGATACCCTGGAGGAATATAAATTCGATGCAGCCATCGGAGGTGCCCGAAGAGATGAGGAGAAGGCGCGTGCCAAGGAACGCTTCTTCAGTCATCGTGATGAATTCGGACAATGGAATCCGAAGAACCAGCGCCCTGAGCTCTGGAACATCTTCAACGGCAGAAAGAACATGGGCGAGCACTTCCGTGTGTTCCCTATCTCCAACTGGACCGAGATGGATGTATGGCAGTATATCTTCCTGGAAAACATCCCGATGCCTTCGCTCTACTTCACTCACGAAAGAGAGGTATTCAACCGCGACGGACAATGGCTCGCAGCCCTGCCTTGCATCAAGCGCAAGCCTACAGAAGAAGTGGTGAAGAAGCTGGTTCGCTGCCGCACCATCGGTGACATTACCTGCACCGGACTCACGGAATCGAAGGCGACTACCGTAGCGGATATTATCGACGAGATTGCTTCTACACGTGTGACAGAACGTGGAGGAAGAGCCGATGACAAACGAAGCGAAACGGCAATGGAAGACCGCAAGAAGGCGGGATATTTCTAAACTATTAACATTTAAAATTGAACAAGATGGAATCTACAAGAGGTTATTTAGATATGGAGCTGCTCCGCTTCTCTACTGCGGGCAGCGTGGACGATGGAAAGAGTACTTTGATAGGAAGATTGCTATATGACAGCAAGTCGATTTTCGAAGACCAGTTGGAGGCGGTGGAGGCTGCCAGCAAGAGCCGTGGTAACGAGGAGGTGAACCTGGCTTTGCTCACGGATGGTCTCCGTGCTGAGAGAGAACAGGGCATCACCATCGATGTGGCTTACCGCTATTTCGCCACACCGAAACGCAAGTTTATCATCGCCGATACTCCGGGACATATTCAATATACACGCAACATGGTGACGGGTGCAAGTACTGCCGACCTGAGCATCATCCTCATCGATGCACGCCATGGCGTACTGGAGCAGACCGTGCGCCACAGCTATATTTCTTCACTGCTCGGCATACCGCATATCCTGGTGGCTATCAACAAGATGGACTTGGTTGATTTCAGTAAAGATGTATATGACAAGATTGTTGCCGACTACAAGAAGATGTCGGAGGCGCTGGATATCAAGAACGTGGTGTTTATCCCGATCAGTGCCAAGGATGGCGACAACGTGGTGAACAAGAGCGATAAGACACCCTGGTATGAGGGTCCTACCTTGCTGAACTATCTGGAGACGGTTCCGGTGGGTCATAAGACGGTGAGCGATTTCTTCCGCTTCCCAGTGCAGTATGTGATTCGTCCTATCAGCAGCCAGTTCCCTGACTATCGTGGTTATGCGGGCAGAGTGAGCGGCGGAATCATCCGTCCGGGCGATAAGATCAGAGTTCTTCCTTCAGGTACAGAAAGCACCATCAAGAGCATCGACTTCGTAGAGGAACATCTGGAGGAGGCGTATGCCCCAATGAGCGTTACCCTGACGCTGAATGATGACATCGACATTTCGCGTGGAGATACTATTGTGAAGGCGGACGAGAAGCAGCCTAGCATCGAACAGGACATCACGCTGGATGTCTGCTGGTTTAATGAACGTCCTGCTGCCGTAAGAAACAAATATGTAATTCGCCAGGCCACCTTCGAGACCCAAGGTTTGATTCGCAGCATCAACTATCGACGAAATATCAATACCTTAGAGAAGGAAGAGGGTGTATCGGAATTGAAAATGAACGATATTGCCGAGATCACCATCCACACCGCCAACCCATTGGTATTCGATAAATACACGGAGAATAAAGTAACGGGCAGTCTCATCTTCATCGACCCGGATACGAATGAAACCGTGGGAGCAGGATTGATTAAATAGGAATAAAGCGGATTGCAAATCCGCAAAATAAAGAGGTTAGGACGTTTTTTAACGACGGATTGCAAATCCGTCGGAACGCCTAGCGGAATATAATCCGTGCCAAAAGAAATATATTATGAGCAAGATACAAGACATTGAAGAACAAGAAAAGCTCAAGTCTCTCGTTCCGGAACTCAATAAGAAATTCAGCGATGCGCCTGCCGAGGATATTGTCGGTTATTTCCTTCAGGCATTCAAAGGGCGCATCGCTCTTTCTTCTTCCCTCAGCATCGAGGACCAGACGCTTACCGACATCATCGTGAAGATAGATAAATCGGCACGCATCTTCACACTCGATACCGGCAGACTCTTTCCCGAGACCTACCAGCTCATCGACAAGACCAATCTGACGTATGGCATCAACCTGGAAGTGTTCTTCCCGAACTACGAGGCGGTGCAGCAGATGGTGAAGGAAGAGGGCATCAACCTCTTCTATAATTCGATAGAAAGCCGACACCGCTGCTGCCAGGTAAGAAAACTGGAACCGCTGAAGCGGGCGATGCAGGGACTGGATGTATGGATCTGCGGATTGAGAAAGCAGCAGAGTGTGACACGCAAGGATATGCAGGTGGTGGAATGGGATGACATCCATAACCTGATCAAGGTGAACCCGCTCATCAACTGGAGCGAAGAGGATGTGGAGCTTTATGTAAAGAAGCACCATGTGCCTTATAACAAGCTGCAGGACAAGGGCTATCCCAGCATCGGTTGCCAACCTTGTACAAGGGCGATCCAACCTGGCGAGGATATCCGAGCCGGAAGATGGTGGTGGGAATCGCCGGAGCATCGGGAGTGCGGATTGCATCAGAGAAGCTAGAATTTCTCATTTCTGAGATTATAAAATAGGATTGGCTTATGAAGAATTTGATCATCAATATCCTGGAGGCAGCAGCTTTTCTGCTGCTGGGATTGGGCGTTAGCCTATTCGGATAGAGCGGATTGCAAATCCGCAAATAAAGAGGTTGGGACATTTTTTAACGACGGATTGCAAATCCGTCGGAACGCCTGACGGGGTAAAAACAAAATGAGTATGAATTATAGAATAGCAAAGGATAAGATAGCAGGACAGGTGATGTTTCTCTTGACCATCACCTCCATATTCCTGGTAATCATCATGGCAGTGGGACTGTTTATCAAGTCGGAGCCGATATTGAGACAGTATAGCCTGTGGGAACTCCTCACAGAGAGCAACTGGCGACCGATGGAAGGCAAGTTCGGATTCCTTCCTTTTCTCGCCGGTACCTTCTGGTGTACGGCACTCGCCATCCTCATCGCCCTTCCCATCTCTATGCTCATGGCCATCTATCTCACGGAATATGCCCACCGGAGCATCCGGAAATATGTGTATCCCCTACTCGATATCCTTGCCGGACTGCCTTCTGTCATCTATGGTGTATGGGGCACCCTGCTCATCGTGCCCTGGGTATCGAAGCATGTGGCTCCCCTATTTGTGGAGTTCTCTTCGGGATATACCGTGCTGGCAGGCGGCATCGTATTGAGCGTGATGATCATCCCGCTTCTGGTGAGTCTGTTTATGGAGATATTCGATAATGTTTCGAAAGATTTGAGAGAGGCTTCGCTCTCGCTGGGCGCCACACAATGGCAAACCATCAAGCATGTGGTGCTGAGGAAGGCACGACCGGGAATGATTGCCGCGGTGGTACTGGCGCTGAGTAGAACACTCGGTGAGACGATAGCGGTGCTGATGGTATGCGGAAATTTGGCTATCGTACCGGGAAGCGTGCTCGATGCCTGCTATCCGATACCGGCGCTCATCGCCAATAATTATGGTGAAATGCTCTCGGTTCCGCTCTATGACAGCGCATTGATGTTTGCCGCCTTCCTGCTGTTTTTCGTAGTCGTAGTTTTGAATCTCGGGTCGAGAATCGTGCTTTTAAAGGTAAAAGAGTAAAAAGGTAAAAGGGTAAAAAAGAAAAAAGGTAAACGAGGCTTATGAAATACATAGAAGAAAGAATCGTGAAAATTTTGATGATCGGGGCGATAGGCATTGTGGGGTTCTTCGTGCTGAGCGTTCTTTATACCATCTTCAGGCGAGGACTGCCGGTGCTCTCCTGGGAGATGGTGAGCCAGTTGCCTAGCGGCGGATTCTATCTGGGCGGCAAGGGCGGATTCCTCAATGCCATCGTGGGAAGCCTTTATATCGTGGGCGGTTCTACGCTGCTCGGACTCATCATTTCGCTGCCCGTGGTATTCTATATGAATGTGTATCTCAAGCCTAATTCGAAGTTCGGATACGTCGCCCGTCTGGCTTACGATACGCTCTTCGGAATTCCGAGCATCGTTTATGGTTCCTTCGCCTTTACATTGATGGTATGGTTGGGAATCAGGGCTTCGCTGGGCGGAGGTATCCTTGTTACCACCCTTCTCATCGTTCCGATACTGATCCGTTCGATGGATGAAGTGGCGAAGACGATTCCGCAGGAGATTCTCGACTCATCGTACAGTCTGGGTGCCACGAGGATTGAAACCATCGGGGTGGTATTGAGACAGATTGCCCCAGCCATCGCCACCGCCACCTTATTAAGTATAGGTAGAGCCATCGGCGATTGCGCCGGAGTGATGTTCACAGCAGGATTCTCCGATCATATTCCGCATGGATTGAACCAGCAGGCTGCCACATTGCCCTTGAGCGTATTCTTCCAGTTGAGCGCACCGCAGGAGGATGTGCAGAACAGGGCGTATGCCGCAGCCGTGGTACTCACCATCATCGTTTTGATATTGAGCTTCGGTGGCCGTTTCATCATGAGTCATTTCTCGAAAAATAAAATCTAGAATTTACGCACGCTGATTATAAAGGTCACGCAGAGAATTAAAGGTCACGCAGATTTCGCAGATGACGCAGATTTTTGGCCTTACGGCCATGGGCTAACGCCGTTAGAGCAGAGGAAACGGAAAAACAAAATCCTTTCTACAAGATTATCAGCCCAAGACCGAACAGGTCGAAAAATCTGCGTCATCTGCGAAATCTGCGTGACTAAAAAAACTGCGTGACATAAAAGAAGGTGTGCCAGAAGCGGGAATACCACTTCAGACACACCTTGGTTTCATTTTCCATTGAATAGAATCCTATACCTTGTTTCCCTCTTTAGGGAAAACCACGGTAGGCTTGAAGGTCTTAGCCTCCTCAAAGTCCATCAGGGCATAGGCGATGATGATGACCGTATCACCTACCTGCACCTTGCGGGCTGCAGCACCATTCAGACAGATGCAACCGCTGCCACGCTCACCCTTGATGATGTAGGTCTCCAGGCGCTCACCATTGTTATTATCCACAATCTGCACCTTCTCTCCTGCTATCAGGTTAGCAGCGTCCATCAGATCCTCATCTATCGTGATGCTACCCATGTAATTCAGGTTAGCCTCAGTTACAGTCACACAATGGAGCTTACTCTTCAATACTTCAATCTGCATAATACTATTTTTTATCCTTTATACTTGATATGGTCGATGAGACGGATAGGAGTCTTGCCGCAATATACGGTGATGCAACCTACCACGTAGTCGCTATCCTCCCAAGAAGCCACATCCTGCAGGCTGTCGCCATCCACAATCTGGAAATACTCTACCTCCAGACCCTCTACGGCATTGATGTCGCTCACCACCTTATCGTGAGTTTCCTGCACGGTATGATTCTTGGCAAACTCTACACTCGCCTTCAAAGCCTTGTAGATATTCGGTGCGATGGCACGCTCATCAGCAGAGAGCAATGTGTTGCGGCTGCTCTTAGCCAAACCATCCTCATCACGGACGATAGGACACTCCACAATCTGCACATCGCTGTTGATATACTTCACGAGCTGCTTGATGACAGCAATCTGCTGCCAATCCTTCTCACCGAAATAAGCACGGGTAGGACGAACGATAAAGAACAGGCGACTTACCACCTGGCATACACCATTGAAGTGACCCGGACGCTTGGCACCCTCCATCACGGTACTTACCGGAGGGAACTCGAAGTGGCGGGTATCCGGTGTAGGATACATCTCCTCTACAGAAGGAGCAAACACATAGTCAGCACCACAAGCCTCGAGGAGCTTGCAGTCAGCATCGAGTGTACGTGGATAACGCTCCAGGTCACCCTTGTCATTAAACTGAGTAGGATTCAGGAAAACGGAAACTACCGTAACACCGTTTTCCTCAACACTGCGCTTAACCAGCGAGGCATGACCCTCATGAAGCGCGCCCATAGTTGGCACGAGGCCGATTTCCTTTCCCTCCTTGCGACGATCGAAAAGTTCGTTCTGGAGGTCAACAATCTTATTGATTACTTTCATCTTCTTATCTGTTTTCGGGTGCAAAATAACAACTTTTTTCTCAAATAAGAAAGAAAAAACCTAAAAATATGCGAATTATTGCCGAAATTATTGAATTTCAGAAGAAAAATACGCCTTTTTGGAGTTTTTTTTGTACCTTTGCACCTAATTCGTAAGAATAAAAATTAAATTTATGGCAAAGAAAGTATTATTTATCAATCAGGAGATCGACCCATACGTAGCCGAGACCCACATGTCTATCATGGGACGCGAATTACCTCAGAAGATGCAGGAAGCTGGCTTTGAGATTCGCACCTTTATGCCTAAATGGGGCACCATCAATGAGCGTCGCGGCCAGCTGCACGAGGTGATTCGCCTGTCTGGTATGAACCTTATCATCGATGACACAGACCATCCGCTGATCATCAAGGTTGCATCTATACCAACAACACGTCAACAAATCTATTTCATTGATAACGACGATTACTTCACCCGCCGCCAGATGGCAGCCGACGAGCAGGGTGTGGAATATACAGATAATGGAGAGCGCGCCATCTTCTTCGCACGTGGTGTACTGGAAACCGTGAAGAAGCTTCGCTGGCAGCCAGACGTCATCGTATGTCAGGGCTGGGTAAGCGCAGTGGTTCCTTTCTATATCAAGACAGCATACGCTGAGGAGCCATCCTTCGCCAACTCAAAGGTGATTCTCTCACTCTATACCAACGAACTGAAGGGCGACCTCGGCACACACTTCAAGCGCTGCGTGGAGTTCCGTGATGCCAAGTCGGAACTGCTCGCTGACTACAAGGAGGACTTCGACTTCACAGAGCTGGGCAAGATGGCCATCGACTACAGCGACGGTGTGATTGAAGGCGAAAGCCTGGCAAACAGAACTCTATTGGATTATGCCAATGAGAAGAGCAAGCCAACCCTCTCTTATCCTGGCGAGGACTTTGCGGATGCCTACAAGACATTCATCAACGAAGTATGCCCTGATGAGGAGTAAGCTTCAGAAATTAGACACATTTCAAGGATAATGAAGATTTTAAGACTATTTACAGCGTTATTTATAGCAGCGATGACTATTGCTGCATGTGATGACACCACCGACAACATCGGATCGTCGATCACCAACGACGTTGATAACATCGCTATCAATGACCAGGTGTTCAACGTCACCTCACGCTCCATTGTTTCAGACCCGGTTCTGAGCCGAAACAATACGGGTATGATCGGTAAAGTGAAGGACCCTGAGACCCGCACCTACGTAGCTGGCGACTATATGACCCAGTTTGGCGTACTGTCATCATTCAGTCTGGACACTCTGGAGTACATCCGCAATGCACACGAAGGCAGGATCGAGGCGGACTCATGCTATCTCCTGGTTTCATACAAGACTACATACGGTGATACCCTCGCACCGATGAAGGCTACTGCCTACGAGATGAGCAAGCCGATGAGCGAGGATCAGGAGTATTACTCAGACTATGATGCCTTCAAGGACAACTGGGTGAGCGAGAACAACTATCAGTCGAGCGCCACCTATAACCTGAACAGCACGACGATGGCTTTCAAGATCTATCTGAACAAGCCATATACGGCAAAGGATGGAAAGACCTACAAGAACTACGGTTCTTACGTGATGAATACCTTCGTGGATCACCCTGAGTACTTCAAGACCAACTGGGATTTCCTCAACAAGGTTTGTCCGGGTTTCTATATCAAGAATGCGGGTGGTATCGGAAACGTAGCCAACATCTGGAATACCGAGTTGCAGTTCTACTACAAGATCCAGAAGACGGTGAAGAACTCTGCGGGCAACGACAGTATCGTAACAGGTCTCGCCTTCAACCGCTTTGATGGTACAGAAGAGGTATTGCAGCTCAATAAGATAACCAACGACACCAAGACATTGGCTAACTTGGCAAGCGATG
Organism: uncultured Prevotella sp.; assembly: GCA_900551985.1. Taxonomy (GTDB): domain Bacteria; phylum Bacteroidota; class Bacteroidia; order Bacteroidales; family Bacteroidaceae; genus Prevotella. Next base: position 10,089 of record URYG01000105.1, read on the forward strand.
AGAGCTGCACCTATCTGAAGTCACCAGCCGGCATCTTTACAGAAGTAACACTGCCAGTAGAGGATATCATGAAGGGGCATGAGAAGGATACGCTGAATACAGCCACCATCTCTTTCCCAAGAATGAATAATGTAGATAACAACAACGACTATCAGTTCAGCGTTCCTTCTACTATCCTGATGGTACAGAAAGACAGTCTGGATGCCTTCTTCGAGAAGAACAAGCTGACAGACAACCGTACCTCCTATACGGCTTCTTACAACAAGAACTCTACAGGTGTGAAGAATGCCTATACCTTCTATAACATCAGTAACCTGGTTACGGCGATGTACAAGAACAAGGGCAAGAGTGAAAACTGGAACAAGGTGGTACTGGTACCTGTGACTTTGACCACAAGTACTCAGAACAATTCTACCGTGATTACCAAGATCAATCACGATATGCAGCTCACCTCTACCCGACTGATCAAGGCGACGGATGATCCTGACAAGGATTACACCACCAAGGACGGCAAGCGAGTGGCTACAGGACCTGTTCAGATCAAGGTAATCTACAGT
>URYG01000106.1 GCA_900551985.1 uncultured Prevotella sp.
AGGTTATTGCCAACTATCGATATTTTGTTGAGAATGACGAAGAGCCTGTCACTGCCCTTGCGCCAGAACATCCATGCCATCATGGAAAAAAACATCATGCTCATGCCATAAACGAATCCAGTTATTGCATCCATAAGTTACTTATCATTTATCATTTCAGTATTATAGGTCCGGCAGAATGGGTTATTTCATCTGGAAATGCAATTCTCCACCACTCAATATCTGCTGATGAGAGAGGCGATAATCAGCCAAAGGCTTCCCATTGAGGGTTAGCGACTGAATGAGATAATCATCCTTGTGCTGGCGATCAGCAGAAAGAATAAACTTCCTGCCGTTTTCCAGATTCAGAGTAACCTTGTCAAAGCTTGGAGTACCTATATAATAATAAGGTGTGCCCGGACATACAGGATAGAATCCGATAGACGAGAACACATACCACGCCGACATCTGTCCGGCATCATCATTTCCCGACAATCCGCCCGGCGTATCATTATATTCGGTCTGGAGAATATGATGCACCCGCTCCTGCGTTTTTTCCGGAGCCCCGGCAGCATCGTAAAGATAGGCTACCTGATGGCAAGGTTCATTACCATGCCAGTACCATCCGTTATCAAACATCTTATCCAGTCGGGCTATCACCTTCTCGTTGCGAACAGGAGTTTCACCCTTCTTCTCCATCTTCTTTTCCGCCTTTTCTATCTGCTTTTCCAGCTTATCCATCGGTTTACTGTTTCTGATTACCTCAAACAATCCTTCCGGGTTCTGCGGAACATACCAGGTATAATGACAAGTAGCACCCTCGGTGATGTAACTCTTGCGGTGCACCAGGTCTTCATTATTCTCCCACTTGCCATTCTCGTATCTGCCATCTGCCCATCCCGTAGCAGGATTGATGACATTGCGCCAGTTCTCGGAACGGCGCATCAGATCATTGTAATCCTCCAGATACTTCTGGCGCAGAGAGGCATCCTGACAGGAATCATGCAGAGCCTTCGCCATCTGTGCCACGGCATAATCATCATAGGCATACTCCAGGGTACGGGAAGTCTGCTCGTTGGTATGAAAGGCTTCCTCCACCATATCCTCCAACGGAATATAGCCATTATCCATATACGAACGGATGGCACGGCGGCCCTTTCCATCCCGATAATCCTTCGCAAGATAAGGAGTAGAGAAAGCGTTGAGACGCATTCCCTCGTAAGCCTTGGCTGCATCAAAATTGCGAATGCCCTTGACATACGCATCGGCAAGAGCCGCACTTGCATGATCGCCAATCATCGCCGCCGTATAACTGTTCCAGCATGGGAAGATAGGCATCCAGCCACCCTCCTTGTACATCTGAACCAGAGACTGCATCATCTCGCCCGACATCTTCGGAGTGATGAGACTATAGAGCGGCAACTCTGCACGATAGATGTCCCACATGGAGAAATCGCCATATTTGCGGAGATAAGAATAGGCAGGAACGGCATAGCCCTTGGAACTCAGGGTAGCATTGCCCATCTTCACGGTACCGGTAGAAAACTCCGGATAATCGCCATTCACATCACTCATCTCATGAGGGAGGAAGGATGCACGGTAGAGAGCACCATAAAACTGATTAACCTTTGCCACATCCTTGCTTTCCACATCAATGGTATGAAGTCGGTCGCACCAGATTCCGGCAGCATACTCCATCATGCTGTTGAAATCCAATCCGCCATACATATAGTTTTCTGCATTGAGATTCTCCACCGCATTGTCGCGGGACGTAAAGGATGTACCCGACATCCACTCCATCGCCTTCCCCGATCTGCCACGGAAGGTGAGCCAGGCGCCAATGCGAGGTTTACCCTGCACCTTCAAACCTCTTACCATCTTCCTGTCGCCCTCGAAAACACCGTAATCCACCAGGTCCTTCTCATCGTAAGCCAAGACGAAATGTCCGGAGAAACCAGCCGGTTTTCCCCATCCCTGATAGATGCGATGCACCGGATTATAACCATAGACGATATGATTGATGGTATCAATCTCGATGTATCCCTGTCCTTCATCGCTGTTCGGATTGATGACAAGATGAACCAGCTCATCCTGCTCCGGAGTAACACGGAGAAAGGAGGTATGACTCAAGGCTGTCATCTCTGCCTTCAGATGTTCATCCTTCAGGCGGACAGCATAGTAGTGAGGATGGGAGACTTCATCTTCATGGCTGAATGCCGTAGCTCTCTGTTCTGGCTGAAGGCGGAGCTTTCCACCAAGCGCAGCCACCGTGAAAGAGCCATAATCCTGCGTACATCCGCCCACCAGCCAGTGGCTGCAGCGGAAGCCCTGCAGATGGGTATCCTTATAATAATAAGGTGCGATACATTTCTGCTCTGTATCCTGCGTCTGAGGAGTCCAGAAGTTCTGACCATTCGGAACGAGAACAGCAGGGATGGTTTGTCCATGTTCCTCACTACCCTTTCCGAACATGCCGGCAGTCTGGGTATTTGCCTGTGCCGTACCCACCATCGTATTGATGGCATTGAGCTGGCGGATATGTTCCAGACGATGGATCCGCTCATGCATTTCCTGCTTCCAGGCATTCCAGGAATAGTAATGCGTGCCATAGATCACCTGTCCTACGGGAGAAAGCATGACATCCCGCTCATTGAGCATGAACTTCACCAGCACGCTATCCTTCGCATTCTTATAGAATATCATCTGGAGATTGGCAGCCATCGGAACTACGCGATCCATCTTTTCCATTTCATCTCCCAAAACCACCAGACTTGCCTCTTCACGTGCTCCTGCCGGAGGAACATTTACATCAAAGAGAAGAGACAGAAGACGGTAAAGGGCTGTATCATGACCAAAGCGAAGCGTAGCCGATGACTTGACAGAACGCAAAGCCCGATCTGCCTCCGCCTCGATATTCTGCCATAAGGAGATAGCACTACGGGCAGGAATATCCTCATTCGTCGCCACGGTACCATTGTTGATGGCCATCCGAAGGTTATTGGCATCATAAATGGCACGGAACTCATCATCGGTGAAAAGTGCATTCAAGCCATCTTCTATATCCTGTGGATAAGAAGAGAAATTCAAGCCTACATCCTGGATGGAAGAAGCCACCGTATGCATCTCGGTCATCAGCTTCAGGGGTTCATCCACCTTAGAGACATCCTTAAACAACTGAAGAAGGAAACGGCGAGGTAAAACCTGAGCCTGTACATGGGTACGATTCTCCAAAGCCTTCACTTCGGGAGAGACATACGCTATCCAAGCCATATCGGCAGAATCGGTCTTGACATCCAGATTCAAGCCTGGCTGAAGGCTATGCAATTCCGAAGTAAAAGCCTGCATACTCTTGGCGCATCGATCCACCACACTGGAACGAGCCTTTACCGCATTGCCCACAGCAAAGATCTGTGGATAACGCTCAAACATACGATGAGCGATGCCCTGATGCTGAAGAGCACCCAGCTTGCTCAGTTTTCCACCATTACCCTTGGCATTTTCCCATACACGCTGCAGCATTCCCTTCACCTGCAAACCAAGCGGAGTGAGATTGTTTTCATCCTCAAAATGCTTGCAGATCCAGACATACCGGTCATCCTTCGGCATCCAACGAGAACCATGACGACCGTAATGACTGATATAAAAAGGTGCGTATCCCTGAGGAACACTCAGAGAATCAGACATCACATAGGTAGCCGTACCAAAAGTTCCTGTCTTGGCAGAAGGACCTTCCGGATAAGCATAATAGACGCCACCCATCTGCTGGCGGGTCTGAGCTTGCATAGATAGCACGCAAGCCAAAGAGATATATAATAATGTTACTTTTCTATTCATATAATATATGAAACGGAGAATACTCCTATTTATTGTTTTTCCAACCTCCAATCAATTCCTAAAGGATTTCCATCCATACGCAGCACCCAAGGGAGACCGAGGTTCACTGCAATCTGCATCACAGTTCCATCCTGTTCAGCCTTGACGGTGATGCTCTTTTCATCTGCTGATATTTTCCGCCATAAAATCCCATTATAGACAAAGGAACCGTTTGCCTGAAGCTGACGCAATGCCTTTCGGGAGATAAACAGGAAGGTGCCGTCACGCATACCCTTGTTGGGGCCCATATCGCACACATAGAGATTCCTGCCTTTCTGCGGACTATCCCAACAGAAGCCATCAGCCTCATCCACCACCTTGCGAGGAATCAGATAGAGAGATTGATTACATTTCAATATAAGCGTATCAGCCATACTCGTAGAATCTACTCCAACCTCCCAGTTACGATACTGTCGGTTGACAATGAAACGAGCCACATACTGTGCCGGAATAGTTTTCAAATACTTATCCACAGGTTGTGCAAAAACTGTGGATTTCTCTTTTTCTTTCATTATCAGCAGTTTCTGCGTTTTATCAACACCCTTTTTCTCAGTTTTAAAATCAGGAAGAACAAGTTTTCCACCACTTATCAACACATCGTGAGTTATGAACATCTGCTTCCATAGCTCTCCTTCTCTCACCACCTTCAAGTCCTTACCATTGGATAGATGGATGGTGTATTCAGGAATCATCGGCGAACCTACGATATAGAGATTCTGTCCGGCTATCGGATAGAATCCCAGCATATTGAAAACGAGCCAGGATGACATCGCACCCCCATCATCATTACCCGGCAAACCGCCAGGAGAATCATCATAGTTATCGTTCACGATCTGCTGGATTCGCTGAATGCTCAAGTCCGGGCGCCCCACCCAATGATACAGGTAAGGAGTCATGAAGCTCGGTTCATTCGCCACATTGAAATGACCATTGGCGAAGAAGGTATCCAACCGTCGGATGAAAGCATCCTTTCCTCCACAAGCCTCAATCAGTCCCGGAACATCATGCGGAATATTGAGACTATATTCTGCCGACAAAGCCTCGTAGAAGAAGGTTGACCACCATGGAAGATACCAGGGTGCCACCTTGGTATCCGGATGATAAGGAATCACAGGATGATAGACCTTCGACTTGCCCCAAGGCACAGAATCGAGCCATCTGCCATCCGCATCTCTCGGCATGATAAATCCCTTCATCCCCTGCCATTCATAATCAGAACGCCAGAGGTTGCGCCAGTTATGCGAACGCTTCATATACTTATCGTAGAGTTCCGGAAAACCCAGTCCTTTTGCCACCTGGGCAATACACCAGTCATCATAGCTATACTCCACGGTACGGTTGCCGGCACGGTCTATTCCATACGGAACATAGCCCAGCGTGTTATATTCCATCAATCCACCTCTGCCATGCTTTTCCTCAGGCACACTGCCCACAAAGCCATCATCATCCGTTGGCGGCACTTCGGCATCCTTGATCATTGCCTTCAGCGCCAGTTCATAATCGATACCCTTCATTCCTTTGGCAAAGGCATCGGCTATGACAATATCCGCATTGCTGCCACCCTGCGTTCTGCCGTTCCAGTTGCCACTTCTAGCATCAGGCATATAACCGTCATGCTTGTAGATATTGAGCAGGGAATTAACCATATCGCGCTGCTGCGGTTCCTCTATCAGCGTAAGCAAAGGCATGGAAGTACGATAAGTATCCCAGATAGCATAGTAATCGTCATAATAAGGCGTAGCGGAGAAATGAGGGTTTTCACCCGACTTATCCACAGGCATCAGCATCGTATGATAAAGGGCTGTATAAAACATCCGCTTCTGCTTTTCGGTTCCTGCGATTTCTATCTTTCCCAACTTTCCGTTCCAGGTTTTCCGCACATTCTTCAACTGGGCATCGAAGCCGCAGGCAGGGATATTCTTCCTTGCCTGATCAATACTGATATGCGAAATACCAATCTTCAGATTGACGGTACTTTTCGAGAAGGCAACATCCAATCTTGTCTTTGATTCCTTCACCTTATTATATAGAGGCGCTTCGCAATTAGATAAAGGGACATCGCTATTAGATAAAGGCACATCACTCTGCAAATAGAAATATACGGTATAAGGACCGCCATTGTTCCAGCCACCCCTTACCGTACTCCATCCAGAGACGGCATATTTTCCATCACAAGTAACATACGAATCCACATACTGCTGAGTTTCGCGCTTATCTGGAATCGTATCTATACCCAGGAAGGTAGCCACATCTATCTGGAGTTTTCCCTTCTGCTTTCTGCCATAATCCAGGCGATAGAAGGCACAACGTTCTGAGGCGGTAATCTCCGTCCGGATTCCATTCTCAAAGGTACACGCATAATATCCCAAGGCAATCTTCTCATCCACCCGTTTCTGGATGATTTCCCCTGCATCCAAGAAAGGCTGAATCAGGATATTGCCATACTTCTGTCCGCCTCCGGTTCCGCTGACGTGCATCTGCGAGAATCCCTTGAGAGGCTCAGGCATCGGAGCCCATCCTGCATTCGGCATAGACACGGCATCCGGTCCTGGCTTCGCCATCCCATAAGGCATGCAAGGTCCGGGGAAAGTTCTACCCAATCCCTCACTTCCGATACGTGGATCTACGTATCGGGAATAATCCTGCGCCATCAACAAAGATACCCCAAGGACGCAATATAATGCCAAGACCAAGATTCGCTTCATTATTTATTTCTGGATTTTAAGATTTAAACAAATCATCAAGTACCACTCTATCATTGACTTCGGTAGAATGTGCATTATCTCTTAAGCCATAGGTTGTTATCAACACGAGTTGCACAGCCTCTTTCACCTTGGTCTCATCAGCAAAGTCAGTTATTCGATTTCTTAATCGTTCCTCTTCCTTTGCATCCAATGAATAGATACCCTTACTATATTTTATCTCACACAAACTGATAATTTGGTCGGCACGCTCAATAATCAGATCCACCTGGGCAGCGGGCACACTTTCCTTACTTCGCCAAGAGTAATATTCTGTTCTAATACGTTGAATACCCAAAGCCTCCTTGATTTGTGGAATATGTGCCATACACAAGCGTTCATAAGCCAAACCATACCAAGTATTCTGCTTAGGCGAGTTGATGGAGTTTTCCCAGAAATGCTCATCTGTTGTATGCCTGCTACAGAAATCGTGATAGAACTGGATGTAAAAATCGGTGAGCTGATAGATACCGTTATTGGTATTTATCTTTCGCTCCCTGACGTTATACTTACGGATAAAATCACAATTCTCCAAATTCACCAAAAGCTTAGAAAGGTGACCACCCGTTTCCTTCTTCAACTTTTCACTGATTTCCTTACGAGTCAATCCTTTCTTGTTGTTTGCCAACAACTGGATAATATCTACATACGCCTGTGGGCTTTTGAAAAGCGACTTAAACAGCCTGTCGAATTCCTTCTTCAATTCCGCATCACGAGAAAAGAAAAGCTGGTCAATATTAGCAGGAAGACTCAGGGCATTATCTAACAAGCTCAGATAATAAGGAATACCTCCAAGCACCATATATGTCTGCGCCATAGCTAACCGATTCCACTTGAAGCCATAGGTTGTCAAGTACTCTTCTGTATCATGTAGGGTAAAAGGATGAATGTGCATCTCGTGTGTAATTCTATTATGCAAACCGCCATGATTATCAATAATATTATCCACAATCCATGTAGTAGCGGATCCACAAACGATTAACTTTACATTGCTCTGTCTATTAGCCCAGCCATTCCAAAACAAGTCCAATGCCTTCACCAATCCAGAGCGAGGTGTATCAAGACATGGCAACTCATCAATAAAAATAATAGCCGGCTTATTTTGAGGAACCTTTTTTACCACTTCTTTCAAAGCCTCGAAAGCCCCATACCAATCTGTTACGCTCTTTCCCTCATAACCACTCTCTTTAAGAGCTATGTTAAAAGATACCAACTGGTCTTTCATATCCCCATCAATTACACCTGTCATATCAAAAGATAAAGCATCTTTGAAAGTCTCGGTAACAAGAAAAGTCTTCCCGACACGCCGTCTTCCATAGACAGCAATGAACTCGGAGCGATTGCTATCTATGTATTTTTTGAGCAAACCTTGCTCTTCTTCTCTTCCTATCAATTGTTTCATAAGCATTTACAATATTTCATTCATGGTGCAAATATACGAAAAAAGATTGAGTTACCACACCAAAACCGCGCCAAAATCTTCAAATTTACCACATTTTGGCGCATTATAAAGCCGAAAGTGCGCCAAAATCTTCAATTTTGCCACATTTTGGCGCAACTATAATGCCATTTGAATGAGATTCATCAAAACCTCCACATATCCATGACTCATCACCAATGCCTTGCTGGAAGTTTTCTTGGTTCCATCTTTCTTCGCAAAAGGGAAACAATCATTCAGCGACCATGTTTCGTTCACAGTATATGGGGGATGCTTGTCGAAATCCTCATCCAGCATGGCACTCCAAATACCATCATCAACTTTCGTCACCTCATAATTTGGAACGACAATCGTCAGTTTGACCTGTTCATCTTTGATGTCGCAACGCACAAGAGGGCGAATATTGACACAATAAGAGGAATAACCACCCGAGTGATAAGCAATGCCAGGCAAATAACCCTTTGCCATGATAACCCCCAATTCCTTGTCTGCCATCTCTATCGATGAACTAGCATTGCTAAAGGTTTTCAGAAACCAATAATTCAAATCGACAAAGAGTTCATTTTTACTCTTGCCTTGCACCGAGATGGTTTTCTTAAACGTCAAAGCATTGTCCTTGTCCAACGTATCTTTTTCGCCAAGATAAAGCGCAATGTCTTTCCATCTTTTTCCATATTGATTAATCACGTAGGTCTCGACCTCTTTACGGCTCAATGTTTGAGCATCTACAGCTAGCAAGCCTGCCAACCACAGTAATAACAACAATAGATTTCTTCTCATAATCAAACAGTTTTATCAAAATGAAACAAACTTCATCTAACAATTAGAAAAAAGGGAGTGGCAGAATCCACCACTCCCCCTTTATCATCATTCAACCAATTAATATCCAGGATTCTGTTTCCACTTAGGATTTGTATCCAACTGCAATCCCTTATGCAATGGGAAGATACGATGAGTCTTATCAAAATTCGCATTTTCGAAACCTTTCTTGTGGAAGCAATACTCATCCTCGAAATGACCAAAGCGAATCATATCCATACGACGAAGGTTCTCATCAAAGAACTCACGACCACGCTCCTCATAAATTTCATCCAAAGATGGGGTATGATCAAGCTCCGGTGCATGAACGTATGAACGAATCTGATTGAAAAGACTAAGAGAAGTATCTCCACCTGTTGCCGATGCACCACGTGCAATAGCTTCAGCCTTCATCAGCAAAATGTCGGCATAGCGAATCAGAGGTATGTCGTTAGACTGATTACGTCCATTCTTAAAGTCCTCATTGCTAACAAACCATTTCACAGAACGAGCGCCCTGACGCCAGCCTTCCACATTATCTCCTGCATCAAGCTCAGAACTCTGCTTCACCAACTTAATGTTTGTTTCCAACACCAATGGATTACCATTGCGATCCTTACAAATCTGGTCGGTAGGAAGGAGTGTCTCCGGGTCATATACATGTACAGTACCCTGAAGCACCATCGTATTACGCTCATCACCTTCCAGATTGAAGCGAGCAGCAGCCTCAGGAGTTACAGTTATATACGCACCACCAGAGTTAGACATGGCTGTGCCATAATAACTAGGAGCCAACTTCTTGATATCCTTATAAGAATGCGAACGACCATACTGCATACCAGTAGCATCCAATGTATGGTAAGGCATTACATAGATGAAGTCCTTAATTTCTCCCTTCTCCACCAACTCGGTATTATTAGGAGCAAACTTGAAGCGATAAGCTGCAGGTCCCAGGGCAAACTTACCTGCATTGATGATCTTATCACAAGCCTCTACACAGGCATTCAACTTTTCATTGCTGTAATTGGCTGCATCATATTGATCAACGGAAGCTGCTGTATAAACAGGCCAGTTGATATACAAACGAGCCAAAAGACCGTATGCCATATACTTATTCGGCTTGCCATAGTTCTCTCCGGTAGTTTCCTCTGGAAGTTGATCTGCTACAGCCAGGAGTTCACTCTCTATCCACTTGGCAACATCTGCGCGAGGCTGGCGGGCAGTAATATCCACCCCATTACTTCTGCAATAGACCTTATCTACGATAGGAGCATCACCAAAGTTGTCCATTTCCAGATAAGTGAAGTAAGCACGAACGGCACGAGCTGCAGCCACATATTTAGGATCAGCATCAGAATCGATAACCTCATTGGCTTTCACAACACCCTCACCCAATACATTCATCCAGTCAATGGTAGCGCACTCATCTGTAAAATTATGCAAAGACGTATTGGCGTATGCATAAGTATCCAGCCAGTTTCCACTATACGACAAAGCCGTAAACTCATCACTTGACAGTGCCTGTGCCTCCATATAACGGCGGCCAAAGCACTCTCTCATCTGAAAATAGATACCCGCCATCTTGGAAACAATAGCCTCCTCCGTACCAGGATATTTCGTATATTGAGAATCTACCGGTACATCCAAGTCTGTACAACTCACAGCCAAAGAGGAAAATATGATGCTGCTG
>URYG01000107.1 GCA_900551985.1 uncultured Prevotella sp.
TTCTTGCAAGTTCACAGATTCACCAAACTGAATGATTTTCTCTGGCGCTACGCTCTTAGGAGCAGTGCGCTTGTTCAATGCTTTAAGCTCTTTCATGATCTGTTTATATTGTTTGTTATTTGTTTTATTCGTTAGTTTCATAATAGAATATCATCTATTTCTTTCTCGATACCTATATCTTTCTGAAAAGGAATTCGTACCTAATTAAAAAGGAACCCGTACCTATTAGAAAAGAAATGCTTATCTTTCTGAAATCTGATGCAAAGGTATAAAAAATATCGGTATCTTATATCGAAAAACCTGAAAAATCGTGCGTAAAGGTTTACGCTTCTAGTGCTGAATTTTCAGAGAATGGCGGGGTGGAATGAAATGAGGGAGTTTTTACGAGGACTGGGAACGAGAAACGAGAGTCTTTTCGTATGGATGGAGCGAGATACGGGAGTCGAACCCGCCTCACAGGCTTGGGAAGCCCGTGCACTACCGATGTGCTAATCTCGCAGCAAATAAAATTTTGGGGAGATGCAAGCACGGCTTGCGGAAGAAAAGAGAGCCACGAGCGGGACTCGAACCCGCGACCCACGCATTACGAATGCGTTGCTCTACCAACTGAGCCATCATGGCTTTTCTCTTTACGTGAATGCAAAGGTAACCAAAATTTTCTAATTGAGAAAATAATCTGTGAAGAGTTTTCTTTATGTTAACTATCATTAACAAAAATGGAAGGGAGCCTACCTTCACAGGCAAACTCCCCGATGTAAGATTTTATATACCAAATTAATCTTTTATCATATTTTTGAAAGTCAATTCGTCTTTCTTCGGATTCTTTCCGATGCTGATGACGGATCCTGGCTTCAGGTTGCCTTCCATCAAGAGTTCGCAGAGTCCGTCTTCTACGTAGTTTTGGATAGCTCGCTTCAGTGGGCGGGCACCAAACTGCACATCGTATCCCTTGCTGGCTACGAATTCCTTTGCCTTGTCGGTCATTTGGAAATGATAGCCCAGATTTTCAACTCGCTTTACGAGAGATCTCAGCTCCAGATCTACGATGCTGGTGATGGCAGACAAATCGAGCTGGTCGAAGGTGATAATCTCATCGAGACGGTTGAGGAATTCCGGAGCAAACTGCTTGGAAAGATGCTTCTGAATGACGCTACGAGCATATTCCTTATCCTTTTCGTCGATAGGCATTCCGTTGCTGCCGATTCCGCCAGCATTGAAACCTACGCCTCTGCCGAATTCCTTGAGCTGTCGGGTACCGGCGTTGGAGGTCATGATGATGATGGTGTTACGGAAGTCTATCAAACGACCGTTTCCATCTGTCAGTCTTCCTTCATCCATTACCTGCAGCAGGAGATTGAACACCTGGCTGTTTGCCTTCTCTATTTCATCCAGCAAAACGATGCTGTAAGGTTTGCGGCGTACTTTCTCTGTCAACTGTCCACCTTCATCATAGCCAACGTATCCTGGAGGCGAACCGATGAGTCGTGAAGTATTGAATCCTTCAGCATACTCACTCATGTCGATGCGGAAGAGTGCATCTGCCGAACCGAACATTTCCTCTGCCAGTTTCTTGGCGAGATAGGTCTTTCCGACACCTGTTGGACCAAGGAACATAAACACGCCGATAGGGTGGTTGGGGTCTTTCAATCCCATGCGGTTGCGCTGGATGGATTTCACTACCTTGTCGATGGCAGCGTCCTGGGCAATCACTTTTTCCTTGAGAGTCTTGCCCATATTTCTCAGACGGACATTCTCACTCTCTGCCATTTGCTGGACAGGGATGCCTGTCATATTACTTACTACCTTGGCGATTTCCGTTTCGTCGAGGGTGACACGGTGGTTCGGATCACCATGTTCCCATTGCTTGCGCATCATCTCAATGTCGCGTTCCTGCTTTGTCTGGTAGTCTCTCAATGTCGCAGCCATCTCGAAGTTCTGGCTTGCCACGGCAGCCTGTTTCTTGGCAATGGTTGCATTGAGTTTCTTTTCCGCCTCTATGAGTTCGTCAGGGACGGTCGCACTGTTGATGTGAATGTGAGCACCAGCCTCGTCCATCACATCAATGGCCTTGTCTGGGAAGGAACGGTCGTGCATGTATCTATCTGCAAGCTTTACACATGCTTTCAGAGCTTCGTCTGTGTAGCTCACATTATGATGCTCTTCGTATTTCTCCTTGATGTTATGCAGAATCTCCAGCGTCTCTTCTGCCGTAGTAGGTTCTACGATGATCTTCTGGAATCTACGTTCCAAAGCACCATCCTTTTCAATACTCTTGCGATATTCGTTGAGGGTGGTAGCTCCGATGCACTGGATGAAGCCACGTGCCAGAGCTGGTTTCATGATGTTGGCAGCATCCATGCTTCCTTCTGCACCACCCGCACCAATCAGAGTGTGGATTTCATCGATGAAAACGATGATGTTCGGGTTTCTTTCCAGTTCCTTGATGACGCCCTTGATGCGCTCCTCAAACTGACCTCTATACTTGGTACCGGCAACAATGCCTGTCATGTCGAGGCTCAATACTCGCTTGTTGAAGAAGAGAGAACTCTGGTCGCCCTTGGCAATCATCTGTGCCAATCCTTCTACGATGGCACTTTTGCCAACACCAGGCTCACCTATCAATACCGGGTTGTTTTTCTTTCTTCTTCCCAGAATCTCCATCAGGCGGGTAATCTCCTTGTCTCTTCCTACTACAGGATCCAGGCTTCCGTCCTTGGCAGCCTTGGTCAAATCGTAGCTGAACTTGTCCAGAAATGGAGTGTTCGACTTGGTTGGCTTGGCGCCTACTACATTACGTGTGTGCTTGCCGTTGTTGCCACCCTGCTTTCCGTTGCCGGAATTTTGATTTTCGCTGAAGTCGAGTGGTTCCTCCTCTGGATCCAGCAGGTCTCCCTGATTGTCCTGAGCTGAAGCTGCACCGTCAGAAAGGGTAGCCGTATCAGCTTCTTCCTGAGTTTCGGGAAGCTGTTGCTTGTCTCGCAGGTCAATCATGTTGATGTCGCCTTCGGCAAATTCTTGTTCCTGCTCTGGTGCAGTCTCTGTTTCTGGCTTTTCATCTACAGCTTCCTGTTCTGAATCTCCGTCAGTCTGATTGCGCTTATAGTTTTCTACTTCTTGGTTCAACTTATTGAGTTTGTTGTCAATGTCCAGGTTGATGCCATTGATATAGTCGAACAGCTTCTTATAGGTCAGACCTTGTGTGATGAGCAGTTTGGCTGGGTCGCACTCGTCCTTCTTCAGGATGGCGAGCAGCAGGTGCTCCGGTTGTACCAGGGCAGCCTTTCCCTCACAGAGGCGAGCTTCGATAATGGCTTCGCTGATCACTTCGCTAGTCTCCTTGTCGTACTTCAAGGCTCTTCCTTCTTCTGTTTTCGCAATTTCCTCAGCAGAGATTTTGTCTATCGCCTGTTCTTGCGAATCGTAAAGCGTGGAGCGGAGTACGTCGGTGTTGATGCCAAAATGCTCGAAAATATCGTTCACCTGCTTGTTGCCACAATGCAGGATTCCCAACATCAGGTGCTCTGTGTTCACCTGATTTCCCAACATACGGTAGGCTTCCTGCCCACTGTAGCTGAGTACGTCGTTGATATGTTGAAATGGATTTTGCATGTCTTACTCATTAAATTCAAATGCAAAAGTACACATTATTTTGGTAACAAACAAGAGTTTAGGCAACTTTTTTACTTATTTAAAACACAATTAATGCTAAATTATCGTTTTTTTTCGATTCTGTGCCTTTTATTTCATTTTATTTTTGTACCTTTGTCGTGATTTTGCAGAGGCTAAAACGGCTTAAAACGCAAAAAAATGCCCTTAAACGCAATTTCGAGCCATTTTTGCAAGGTTGGTTGGAAGCTGTCGCTGATGCTTCTCCCTTGGATAGTGGCAAATACCTGTCAACGCCTGAAAATAGAAGGTAAATAGGTATATATATAATAAGGTATAAACAATTAAAATTTAAATATGGACGAAAATCAGACAATGGATCATGATAGAATCATGAAAATCAACATTGAGGAGGAGATGAAGTCTAGCTACATCGACTATTCGATGTCAGTGATCGTGGCTCGTGCCCTCCCTGATGTACGCGATGGTTTCAAACCTGTGCACCGCCGTATTCTCTATGGTATGCTGGGTATTGGAAACACCAGTGACAAACCTTACAAGAAGTGTGCCCGCGTAGTTGGTGAGGTACTTGGTAAGTACCACCCACATGGTGACTCTTCTGTGTACGGTGCCTTGGTTCGTATGGGACAGGAATGGAACATGCGTTACACTTTGATTGATGGACAGGGTAACTTCGGTTCTGTGGACGGTGACTCTCCTGCTGCGATGCGTTATACAGAGTGCCGACTCTCCAAGATGGGTGAGCACATCATGGACGACCTCGACAAGGAGACCGTTGATATGATGAACAACTTCGACGACACCCTTCAGGAACCTTCCGTAATGCCTACCAAGATTCCTAACCTGCTGGTGAATGGTGGTAACGGTATTGCTGTAGGTATGGCTACCAATATTCCTACCCACAACCTGGGTGAGGTAATTGATGGCTGCTGTGCTTACATCGACAATAACGATATTGATACAGATGGCTTGATGCAGTATATCCCTGCTCCTGATTTCCCTACTGGTGCTACCATCTATGGAATCCAGGGTGTGAAGGATGCCTACGAGACTGGTAAGGGTAGAATCGTGGTACGTGCTACTGCTGAGATCGAGACAGGCGAAAACCACGATAAGATTGTTATCACAGAGATTCCTTATGGTGTCAACAAGGAGCAGCTCGTGATGGCTATTGCTGATCTTGCCAAGGAAGGAAGAGTAGATGGTATTGCCAATGTGAACGATGAGTCTGGCCGTCAGGGTATGCGTATCGTGGTTGATGTAAAGCGTGATGCGAATGCCAATGTTCTATTGAATAAGCTCTTCAAGTTGACAGCTCTTCAGAGTTCATTCTCAGTAAATTGTATCGCTCTTGTTAATGGTCGTCCACGTCTCCTGAGTTTGAAGGAATGCGTGAAGTACTTCGTTGATCATCGTCATGATGTAACAATCCGTCGTACTCAGTTTGAATTGAAGAAGGCACAGGAGCGTGCTCATATCCTCGAGGGATTGATCATCGCCTGCGATAATATTGATGAGGTGGTTCATATCATCCGTGCCAGCAAGACTCCATCTGATGCTCAGCGCAACTTGGAGAAGCGTTTCGAACTCGACGAACTGCAGAGTAAGGCTATTGTTGACATGCGCCTCAGCCAGTTGACTGGCTTGCGTCTGGAGCAGTTGCACAATGAATTCAATGAGTTGATGAAGACCATCGACTACTTGAACCAGATCTTGAACGATCCGGAACTTTGCAAGAAGGTGATGAAGGATGAACTCAATGAGGTGAAAGAGAAGTATGGTGATGCACGTCGTACGATGATCAAGCCAGACGATCATGAGTTTAATCCAGAGGACTTCTATCCAAACGACCCAGTGGTTATCACCGTGAGTCATCTTGGATACATCAAGCGCACTCCATTGTCAGAATTCCGTGAGCAGGCTCGCGGTGGTGTTGGTGCCAAGGGTGCCCGCACTCGTGATAAGGACTTCACAGAGTATATCTATCCTGCAACTATGCACCAGACCATGCTGTTCTTCACTAAGAAGGGCCGCTGCTACTGGTTGAAGTGCTACGAGATTCCAGAGGGCGACCGCAATTCAAAGGGTCGTGCAATCCAGAACCTTCTCAACATTGAGAGCGATGACCAGGTGAATGCATTCCTCCGCTTGAAAGGATTGAACGATGCTGAGTTCATCAACAGTCACTATGTAGTCTTCGCTACCAAGAATGGTACTGTCAAGAAGACCTGCCTGGAAGCATACTCTCGTCCTCGTGCCAACGGTGTGATTGCCATCAATATCGTTGAAGGCGATGAGGTGGTAGATGTTCGCTTGACCAATGGTCATAATGAGTTGATTCTCGCTAACCGCAATGGTCGTGCCGTTCGCTTCGATGAGAATCAGATCCGTACCATGGGACGTACTTCTACCGGTGTTCGTGGTATGCGTCTCGATGAGGGTGATGACGCCTTGATTGGTATGATTGTTGTCAATGATCCTGAGAAGGAAACTGTAATGGTAGTGAGCGAGCAGGGTTATGGTAAGCGTTCAGACGTAGTTGATTACCGTGTAACCAACCGTGGTGGTAAGGGTGTGAAGACTCTCAATATCACCGAAAAGACCGGTCGCCTGGTAGCTATCAAGAACGTAACCGATGATAACGACCTGATGATCATCAATCAGAGTGGTATTGTGATTCGTCTCGCAGTGGCAGACTGCCGTGTGATGGGTCGTGCAACTCAGGGAGTTCGTCTCATCAATCTGGCTAAGAAGAATGATGTCATCGCCAGCGTATGTAAGGTGATGAGTTCTGAGCTTGAAGCTTCTGTAGAGGAGGAGAGCCGTTCTGCCTGGGCCAAGAAGAGCGAGGAGATAGAGAATGATACAGTGGGCGTCAAGACTGCCGAAGAAGTAGCCGAGGCTGAAACTGAGTTAGAGAATAAAGAAGACGAGAACGTTCTGGAGTAACATCCTGAACGCTCGTTCACATCATATTGAAGACGCGTAAAGAATTATAAATTTCAACTTTTTAAACTTTAAACAAAATGAAAAAGTTAATCGTTGCTGCAATGATGGTACTAGGTACCACATCAGCATTCGCAGGAGACAGCGATGCCCTCAAGGCAGTGCTGAAGGCTAAGACTTATGCTGAGGCTGAGGCTTTGGTTAAGCAGAATTTGGGTCAGTTGGCTGACAATGCTGAGAAGGCAAAGGCTTATAACAAGCTTGTTGACCTCGGTATGAAGGCTTTCAACGACCAGCAGAGCATCCAGCAGACCAACCAGATCATGAAGAAAAATGATCCAGTGGATGAGAATGCAATGAATGATGGCGCTTACAATGCATTGATGAATGCTATTGAGTGCTATAAGTACGATCAGCTTCCTAATGCTAAGGGTAAGGTGGCTCCTAAGTTCAATGGTAATGCATCACGTGTTTGGGCTGCTCGTCAGCAGCTCGTAAACGCTGGTCAGACTGCAGCTCAGAACAATAAGGCTGATGAGGTTTTGAAGTACTGGGGTGCATTCCTCGATACTGATTCTGATCCTCTCTTCGCTAGCATTGATGCTAAGCAGAAGGATGCTGAGAAGGATTATATCGGTCAGGTAGCTCTCTTCGCAGCTCGTTATGCTTATCAGGCTAAGGATGCTGCTCGTTGCGAGAAGTATTGCGACATCGCTATGACAAGCGAGAAGGAAGCTAAGGATGCCCTCAACCTCAAGCTCTATGTTATGAAGGATGGTTTGAAGACTAAGGAAGATTCTCTGGCTTACGTTAACAAGTTGAAGACTCTCTTCGATAAGGACCAGACTAACGAGGTTATCCTCGACGGTTTGAACTCTATGTATTCTTCTTTGAAGATGGAGAAGGAGCAGATGGAGCTTTTGGATGGAGCTATCGCTAAGGATCCTAAGAACTTCGTTGCTCTCGCTAACAAGGGTATGATGTACATCCAGAAGAATGATGCAGACAATGCTATCAACTGCCTCAAGCAGGCTCTTGACGCAAAGCCAGACAACGTTGTCGTTTTGGTTTACCTCGGTGCTTGCTACAACAGCAAGGCTGGTAACTTGCAGGATCCTAACGGTCGCAAGGTGGTTTACCAGGAGGCTATCAAGGTTCTCGACAAGGCTAAGGAGCTTGACCCAGAGAAGGCTCAGGCTAACTGGGGTTATACTCGCTACCAGGCTTACTATGGCTACTATGGTCCAACAGCTGCTGAGACCAAGAAGGCTGAGGAGGAGAGCAAGTAATATTGCCTGAACTCTTTTAGAAATAATGATTATTGCTCCGGGAAAGGTTCCAAGACTTTCCCGGAGCATTTTTTTTGCAGAAAACTTGTCTGCCTTATTTTTTCTTTGTACTTTTGCAGACAGATTATATAATTATGTTTAACGATGACACAGATATTTATCAATCATAAGATTTTTAAGGCAGCTTTGTTCTTGGGAATTGCTTCTCTTTTTGCATCCTGCCAGATGGGTAAGACACAGGCTAGAAATGATGTGGATGCAGGGGATACTATCCCGTTAAAATATGCGCAGCATCTCACGATGGTGAAGCACGGAGAAGAATATACTGAGGTGATTCTTGCCAATCCTTGGAAAGAGGGAACTCTTCTGCATCGCTACATTCTGGTGCCTAAAGGGAAGGAGGGAAATGAAACGGTAACACGACTTGCTCTGCGACGTGCTTCTGCTGCCAGATGCGCCACAGATACGGTCCGAACACCGGTTACGAGCAGCGTGGTCTCCACGGGACCTCATTGTCAGCTGATGTATGAACTGGGTTGCAAGAATGCCATCAGTGGCGTATGTGATATGAATTACATCAATATTCCTGATATCAAGAAGAGAGTGGTGGATTGTGGTTCCAGTATGCAGCCGGATATTGAACGGATCATCTCCTTGAAGCCGGAGGTTCTTCTGGTTTCTCCTTTCGAGAACAGTGGAGGGTATGGTAAGTTGGATAAACTTCATATTCCCATCATTGAAGCTGCCGATTATATGGAGACTTCGCCATTGGGTAGAGCAGAATGGATGAAGTTCTATGGGATGCTTTTTGATAAGAATGCGGACTCGCTCTTTACGCGCATAGAACAGGATTATCAGCATCTGAAGGCTGCTGCCAAGAAGTTACCACAAGGTCTGTCGGTGCTGACCGAAAGAAAAACTGGAAGCGTATGGTATGTGCCTGGAGGACAGAGCACGATAGGTATCTTGTTAAAGGATGCCAACGCCCGTTATGTCTTTGAAGACGATTCGCATAGTGGAAGTCTTGCCATGAGTCCGGAGCAGGTTCTTTCGAAAGGAAAAGATATTGATGTCTGGGCATTTAAGTATTTCGGCGGAGCACCATTGACACTTGCCCAATTGCTTCAGGAGTATGATGGCTACAAAGCTCTTCACTGCTTTGCCAATCCGCAGATTTACGAGGTAGATACCAGTACAGAACCCTATTTTGAACTCACCAGTTTTCATCCTGAAATCCTGCTTCGTGAGTTTATTATCCTTTCGCATCCTACAGATCATGCTAAGTTCACGAAGTATGCAAAGGATATCAGAGCGTTGGGAGCATTGAGATTCTATCACCGCCAATTGCAATAGCAACTATGAATAAGTTCATTATCTCAATTGTATTGATCCTTGCCATCGCTCTGTTGTTCTTCGGTAATTTGGTATGGGGTAGCGTCAACATCCCATACAGGGAGGTATTCGGTATATTGACGGGTAATCAGATTGTCTCTGATACTTATGGCTATATTGTCCTCGAATCACGTCTTCCGCAAGCCATCACAGCTTTGCTTTCTGGTGCAGCCCTTGCCACAAGCGGTTTACTGCTTCAGACAGCTTTCCGCAATCCTCTGGCAGGACCGGATGTTTTTGGAATCAGCAGTGGAGCAGGATTGGCTGTTGCCATCGTTATGTTAGCCTTTGGAGGCAACATCAGTCTGGATGATCTTTGTCTGGGTTTTCTGGATGGAGGAGAATGTGGTTATGCTATTGGTGGATTCCTGGCTATTCTGGTGTCAGCCTTTGCAGGAGCAATGCTGGTGATGGGAATCATCACTGCATTCTCTACCATTGTTAGAAGTCATACAGTCCTTCTGATCATCGGTTTGATGGTAGGTTATCTTGCCAGCAGCGCCATCTCATTATTGAATTTCTTCAGTACGGCAGAAGGTGTGAAATCCTATATGATATGGGGAATGGGAAGTTTTGGCAATGTTTCTATGGGCGAGGTGAGATGGTTTGTGCCATTTGCCATCCTCGGTTTGGTAGCTTCTCTTTTGCTCATTAAGCCGCTTAACGCCCTGCTGTTGGGGGAGCAATATGCAGAGAATCTAGGTTTTTCTATCAGGAAATTACGAATTGCCTTGCTCGTGATAACGGGAGTATTAACAGCTGTAGTTACTGCCTTCTGTGGTCCTGTAGCCTTTATTGGACTTGCCACTCCTCATATAGCACGTCTTTTGGTTGGTACAGAAAATCATCGACAGCTTCTGCCAGTTACAATGCTGATGGGAGCGGCTATTGCCCTTCTATGTAATCTTCTCTGTTCACTGCCATCAAATGGGGGAATCGTTCCGCTCAATGCAATTACCCCACTTTTGGGTGCACCCGTCATTATCTATATTCTAATAAGAAGACGATAGGCTCCAGTGAGACAGCTCATGTTTACATCTAAGAAATAAATATACAACGTTATTCTATTGCAATAATGCCCTTAAGGAAAAGTTTTCCTACCCTTAAAGAAAAATATATTTTTCCTTAAGGATATTTTTATTTTCCCTTAAGGGAAAAAAATAAACCGCTTATTCCCCCTAAAATCTAGGGAATAAGCGGTTTGCTTGTCTTATTGAAATAAATATACACTTTATGGGTTCACCACATTG
>URYG01000108.1 GCA_900551985.1 uncultured Prevotella sp.
TGAAGAGGTGATACTCACGACCAGTGATCTTAGTCATCTCCTGGCAGTACTTCTCTACTACCTCAGGGATTGCATCGTAGTAAGGGTTGCAAGCCTCACGGTGAGTGAAGAATGTCTCTGGGTTCTCAGCAGTACCGCGAGTAACAGGACGCTCAGGAGTCAATGCACGGTTACGGAAGTCCTCGATGAACTCTTCCTTAACCAATGGACGGATGTCTTCCATATCCATCTCCTCGATCTTGTGGTACTCGTGAGAAGTACGGAAACCATCGAAGAAGTTAATGAAAGGAACCTTTGTCTCCAATGTAGCCAAGTGAGGAACTGCAGAGAGGTCCATAACCTCCTGAACAGAACCTGAGCAGAACATAGCGAAGCCAGTCTGGCGGCAAGCCATTACGTCCTGGTGGTCACCGAAGATACAAAGTGAGTGAGAAGCCAATGTACGAGCTGATACGTTGAACACGCAAGGGAGCAACTCACCAGCAATCTTGTACATGTTAGGAATCATCAACAACAAACCCTGAGAAGCAGTGTAAGTTGAAGTCAAGGCACCAGCCTGGAGAGAACCGTGAACTGCACCGGCAGCACCAGCCTCAGACTCCATTTCCTGGATAGAAACTCGCTGACCGAAAAGGTTCTTACGACCTTTGGCAGCCCATTCATCTACATGCTCCGCCATTGGTGATGATGGAGTAATAGGGTAGATAGCAGCAACCTCTGTAAACATATAGCTTACATGAGCGGCAGCTGTGTTACCATCACAAGTGATAAATTTTTTCTCTTTAGCCATTTTACTTTTAGATAAAATATTAAAAATGTTTTGTATTTAATTCTTCTTTCGAAATTTCGTTAATACAGGAATCCCAAGAGCCATAACGGAATCTTGTTGTCCTTGCCTACCTCAGTATTGTAACGAGCATAGATGGTATCTGGATTACTACGCATCTTGTTGGGAGTTTGTGCATCACAGATTCTGAATTTCTTGTTGCCATCCACTGTATAAAAGTGGTCTTTTCCGCCCTGATGAACTTTGTGGTCTTTCCAAAGAGAATTGACGAAGAATGTTTCCATCACTTCCTGCTTGTCAATCTGTATAGGATAGATAGCGTACATTAGGTTAGGATTATGCATCATCACCTTAGATGGCTTCTTTGGAAAATCCTGCCCCTCCGGATAGATCATATTGATGAGTCTGGAATCGGCCAGATACTTAATGTAGTTCATTACGGTTGCTCTACTCGTGTTGATGTTCTCGGCCAGCTGGCTCCCGTTGGGAGCCTTGGCGCCTTCCACAGCCAACTCGTAGAACAGGCGTTTTATCTTTGGCAGATACTTCAGTTCTATCTGCTTGATGAGGAGGATATCAACCTCGGTCATCATATTCATTGTCTTTAGTAGATTCTCTGTGAAGTTACGCTGTTCCAAGAAGAATGGGTAGAAGCCGTGATGCAGGTAATCATTGAAGTATTTCATCGGACTCACCTTAGGAAGGATCTGCTTGATGATGTGCTCATGATTGCGCAGGATGTCATCGAGTTCGTATGGCTGGAAATCGTTGCCCGTCTTCAGATTGATATATTCTCTGAACGAGAAGCCGCGGAGATTGTAACTCTTCACGATACCATTGAGCTCTGGGTTTTCTTCCTTCAAGCGCATCACGCTCGAACCGGTAAACACAATTTTCAACTCAGGATACAGGTCGTAGCATTTGCGGAGCTCATTGCTCCAGTCCTGCTGTTTGAATACCTGGTCTATCAGGAGTGTTCGTCCACCTTGACTCACAAAGTCGCCTGCAAAATCGGCAATACCTCTGCTCTGGAAATAGAAGTTGTTCATATTCACATATAAGCACTTGCGATCATAAGGTCCAAAGTGCTCCTTGGCATACTGGAGGAGGAAGGTCGACTTGCCTACACCTCTAGTGCCTTTGATACCTATCATACGGTCATTCCAGTCAATCTCATCCATCAAGGTTCGTCTGACTGGAGCATCTGTATGCTCAACTAGGTATGTATGTGTTCTGAAGAATGCTTCTTCCATGCGTTTAATATTGATTCATATTTGTTTTTTACGATGCAAAGGTAATAATATATTTTAAATTTGCAAACTCTAGATAGCAAAAACTAACTTTTTTTTCATTATTTAGCACTTTTCTAAGTAAAACTTACCCTATTTTGCCGTTTTTATCTCAATAATTTGTATCTTTGCAGTATGAAACTACATATCTTCAATCCAGAACACGATTTGGCATTGGCCGCTCATTTGCGACAGTTTACCGCTCCTCATGCAGGAAGACAGTTGCGAAGCGACCTTGCATTTATTCCTGCCTTATGGGCAGATCAGGGTGACTTGGTGCTTGTTGACGACATTGACAATGCACGCGATAAGGTGCGCCATTTGGGTGAGCACCTGTTGGAAAAAGTTGAGTTTATAACCAAACTGCAGCTTGAGCATCTGCTTAAGACGGAGTTTATAGACTGCGTGCATCCTTGGGGATGGGACTTGAGTCTGAAAGGCGAACTGGAACGTATCGGTTTGCCGGAAATCATGCTGCCTACTGATGAGGTATTAGATAAGGTACGCGCGATAAGCAGCCGCCAATGGGCCGCTGAACATCTACAGCAGGATGTAGTGTATGCAGATAACTTTGCTCTGGTTAAGGAATGCGTGATGAAGTGGGGCAAGGCTGTAGTCAAGGCTCCTTGGAGCAGCAGTGGAAGAGGCGTGAAATATGTTTCTGCCGATGAGTTCCGGACAAACGGCGAATATCCGGCTTTCCAGCGCTGGGTAAGCAACATCATCTTCCGGCAGGGTGGTGTTACCATAGAACCCTATTATAATAAGGTGAAAGATTTCGGTATGGAATTCGAGATGCGTGACGGCAAGGCACACTATCTGGGACTCTCGCTCTTCGATACCGTCAAAAATGCCTATACCGGTAACTTGCTCTGCTCAGAAGAAGAGAAGGTTAAAATGATAAAGAAATACATCAGTGAAGATACGCTTTTCTCTGCTAGACAGAGAATTATAGATATAGTTGAGCCTGCATTAAAGGAAAACTATAACGGACCATTTGGAGTAGATATGATGATTGCAGCAAAGGATGGAGAGTTAGAGCTGGTATCTTGTATCGAATTGAACCTTCGCAGAACGATGGGGCATGTGGCTCTTGAGTTAGCCAAGATAACCAAACCTCAGAGTCTGATGCGTGTTGACTTTGATGGTAACAGATATCATTTGCGTGTGTTGCCAGGTAAGCAGTCTGTTAACGAGTCTTAATTCTTCGCATTACGATGCAAGGAATCGCAGCAACTTGCATTTCATAGACAGATTATCAACAAAATTAAAAGATTATGAAAAAGAGAAATGAAAGTAAGATAGCTATGGCAGCTCTGATGATGATGGCTGCAACGGCTATGACATCTTGTGCTAGCAGCAAGAAGATAAACGGCGATTCTAATGCAAGCAAAAGCAGCGAAATGGGTAAGAATGAAGAGGATTTGGATAACAGCTATCTCGTTCTTTCTGACATCCAGCAGGATATAGTAAAGAAGAACAATGCATTTGCGCTTCGTCTCTTCAATAAGGTTACAGATATGGAGTCTAAGGTAATTTCACCTATGAGCGTATCTTATCTGATGGGGATGCTGGCAAATGGTGCAGATGGTAGCACACAGCAGGAGATACTGAAGGCTATCGGTTGCGAAGGAGTGTCTGTCAGCGATCTGAATGAGCTTTATAAAGCAATGCTTCTTACTGCTAACAAGCAGGATAAGCAGACAACCGTGAATATAGCTAATTACATTGCCGTAAACAAGAACTTCCAGCTCAACAAGGATTTCTGTCAGAAAGTGAGCGATAGTTATTTGGCTGGTATCGAAAGTCTTGACTTCACTTCTTCCAAGACTACCGACCGTATCAATGGTTGGTGCAAGGAAAAGACCAATGGTATGATTCCCCGCATGATTGATCAGGTTTCTGCCGATGCAGTATCGTATTTGATGAATGCCATCTATTTCAAGGGAACATGGCAGAACAAGTTCAATGCCAAGGACACCAAGCTGGAGAACTTCCGCGGCTATACACGTGATATCCAGAAAGTAGAGATGATGCATCAGGTAAAGAAGCTCTTCTATGCAGAGAACAAGGATTTCAAGGCTGTAGATCTTCCTTATGGTAATGGTAGCTATCGTATGCTTGTTCTTCTGCCAAATGAGGGCAAGAATATCCAGGAAATGATGAAAGGATTGGATGAAGAGAAGCTGAATCAGATTTCGCAGAATATGGAAAACTGTATGGTGAATCTCAAGTTGCCTAAATTTACCATCGAACAGGAACTGCCTCTGAATGCTATCATCAGTGATTTGGGTGCTCCTTCTATGTTTGCTGCAGGCAAGGCGAACTTCAGTCATTTTGCTGACGGCAATTTCTTTGTAAGCAAGATGCTTCAGAAAGCAAAGATAGAGGTGAATGAGCAGGGAACAAAGGCTGCTGCTGTAACAGCTGCCGTGATGGTGACTGCTATGGCACCTATGGAGATAAGAAATGTGGAGTTCATCGCTGACCGTCCATTTGTCTATATGATTCAGGATAGCCAGAGTGGCGGTATCCTCTTTATGGGTCAATATTGCGGAACACACTAATTCTCTGGAATCACTATATAAAAAGAAATCCCTCAGGCTTCATGTCAAGTCTGAGGGATTACTTTTTTTATCCGAATTTCTCAACGAACTCATCTTCTGTAATGATAGGAATGTTGAGTTCATGCGCTTTCTTGTTCTTGGAACTTTGGGAGGTTGCATCGTTGTTGATGAGGAAGTTGGTGCTCTTGCTTACGCTTCCCGTCACCTTGCCACCTTGGCTTTCAATGTAAGCCTTCAGTTCGTTGCGGTTTTTGTAATGATGAACATCGCCGGTTACAACAAAGGTCAAGCCGTCGCAGGCGCTTCCTTTCTCCACCGGTTCCTGCTCTACGATTTCCAGTTCCTTCATCAGATTCTGTACATGAGCGAAGTTTGTATCGTCCTTGAACCAGCCAATGAACTTGGCGCTCTTTTCCGGTCCGATGCCGTCGATGCTGGCAAACTCATCGTCAAACATGCAGAGACGGGCGGTCTCTATCAGTTCTTTTACCGGATAGCGACCGATGAGCTTTTTGGCTACATCGCCTCCGCAGAGAGGAATGTTGAGGGCATAGAGCAGATGGCGACCATCTGTCTGGCGACTCTTTCTTACGCTCTCCAGCATGTTGGCAACGCTCTTCTTGCCAAAACCATCCCAGGCTGCTATTTCGTAGGCATGGTCATTGAGGTGATAGAAGTCAGCGTATTCGCTAATCAGTCCTTCATTCACCAGCTTCCAGATGGTCTGTTCTGAGATTCCTTCTATGTTCAGGCCTTCCTTGCTCACGAATCTGGCAAACTTCTTAATCTGCTTGGCTGCACAGTGGGGGTTGGTGCAATGCAGAGTCTTCGTTCCGCTTTCGCTTTCTCTAACGATGGCTTCTGCATGACAGACAGGACACTCTTTAGGAATTTCAAAAACGCCAAGTGATTCTGTTACGTTGATTACCTTCGGAATTATCTTGTTAGCCTTGATAACCTGCAGTCGGGTTCCCTTGCCACCGATTCCCAAACGCTCGCATTCACTTACATTACAGAGAGATGCCCGCTGAACAGTTGTGCCTTCCAATTCTACCGGTTTGAAAACAGCCACAGGAGTGATGGTATTGGCTGCACACGACCATTCGATGTGGTCGAGTTCGGTATCGGCGTGCTCATCCTGCCATTTGAAGGCGTAACCAGCTCGTGTTGCATGATGACCTGTTACAGAACCCGTTGCAGCATAGGAGGTGTCATCGTAGCAGATGACGAGACCATCTACAGGGAAAGGATTCTTCTTATTGGTCACCTTAGCTGTAAATGCATCAATTTCCTGTTGAATGTTTTCGGTAGTTGGCTGCTCTATTCTCTGACGCTCTACCGGATGAAAACCCAGTTCTTCCAGCCACTGCATTCTTTTGCCCCATGAGGTGATTTCCTGTTCGCAATAAACCAGGGTGAAAGGAATCCATTGGATGTGACGCTGCTTTACTTCTTCTACATCTTTCAAAGAAAGAGAGCCGGATGCAAGATTGCGGGGATTGGCGTAATCACCTTCGCTTTCGATGATAAACTGCTCGAAGTCGGCATAGGAGATGACTGCCTCGCCACGAATCACAAGATGTTCCTTTTCTGTGATGGACTGCGGAATACCACTGATAGCTGGTGCCAGATGCGTAATGTTGGTGCCAATATGACCATTACCGCGAGTTACCACCTTGGTTAGTTTGCCATTGTCGTATGTCACTACCAAGGTGAGGCCATCCAGCTTCCAGGAAATCCAGATAGGGCGGTCTTCTGCCCACTTGACAAGGTCGCTGACCTTCTTGGTCTTTGCAAGAGAGAGAGCAGCGAACTCGTGTTCTTCCTTCTGACCTGCGATAGAATCTTCAGAAACCTTGTTGGTAGGGGAATCGGGGAGTATTTCGCCGGTTTCCTCTTCCAGCTTCTTGAGTTGGTCGAATAGGGCATCCCATTCATAATCGGTAAGGATTTCACCTTTGCCGTTATAATAAACATCAGAAGCTTGGTTCAGTTGATTGACCAAGCTTCTCATTCTATTTAATTTATCCTCCATAATGTCTATAAATCGTTATTGTATTTGCGGTTGTATTGTTTGCTTTTCGAAAGCAAAGCGCATACCTCTGTTTCCATAGTTGATTCTTCCGCAGATGCAGAAGCCCATAGAAGAGAGCAAGTTGATCATCGGAAGATTATCGAAATTGGTATCTACCTTGATACTAGGAACCTTTTCTACCTCGCAGAGACTATTCACCTTATTAATAAATATACGTGCGAAACCCTCACGCTGGTACTTAGGCAGCGTTGCAAAGCGATGTATTACATAATAATCGCCTGTGGTAAGCCAGTCGCCATCGATAAAATCGTACTGTGGTTCACCATTGAGTGCTACTGCGCCATAGACAGCTACCTCGCCATCCACGGTAAGTACGTATGCATTACCATTGTTGATGTCGTCTTTTATATCGTGCTCAGCAGGATAGTCATTAGTCCACTGATGACGTCCTGATGCGATCATAGAGCGACGAGCCTGGTCAATGATGTTCCAACACGCCTCAAAGTCCTTAATATATGCAGGTCGAAAATCGGTCTTCATTTCTTTGTAAATTCACTTAATTATTTGTTAATCGGGTGCAAATTTAACAAAAAAAAACGAATTAAAAGTACAAACGAAGAAAAAACTGCATTTTTAACCGCATTTTTCCTTTAATTTCTAGCTTTTTCGTCTTTTCGGTAGTTAAAATCCGCTATTATCTCTTAAGTTTTACAAGTAAATGATAACGCCCTGTAAGGACAAAAACATAAATATCTTCATGCTTTTGCCTTACAGGGCGTAATGTGTCACAATGATTGTGCAGGGATATAAACTAAAGGAGCACAATCATGATGTTAAAACTTCCTTTAGAGTGCTAAAGTCTTATCAAGTTCTGCGATAATAGCATCCTTCTGGTCCTTGATGTGCTGACCGATGAATACAATCTTTATCATACGGTCACCAAGTTCCTCATCCCATTCCTTCTCAAGCTGCGGATTGTTCTTGCGAATTTCTGCGAGCTGGTCGGCTGGCATTGTTGCGAGCCACTGACCAGCCTGCTTGACGGTCTTCTGCTGACCTGCCTGTTCGAAAACATAGCACATGTCTGGTTCATCAGCAAAATAGCAGATACCCTTGGCACGAACGATGTCACGAGGCCATTTTCTTGCAACAAACTCATCGAAGAGAGCCAGGTCGAATGCCTTGCGGCGATAATATACGAAGGTTCCGATACCATATTCCTCAACTTCGCCACCTTCGTGATCATGGTCGTGATCGTGATGATGATGGTGGTGATGACCGTGCTCATGTTCCTCGTGATCGTGATGATGATGCTCATGCTCGTCATCGTCTTCATCATGGTGATGATGCTCATGTTCCTCTTCTTCATGATGATGCTCGTGCTCTTCTTCATCGTGGTCCTCTTCTCCGTTTCGCTCAGATTCGATTTCCTGAATCCAGCCTGCGGATGTAGCAACAGTCTGCCAGTCAAACTTGTGAGTATTGACTATCAGATCGAGATCTACATCACCATAGTTGCACTCGAAGATCTCAGCCTTAGGCTGGATGGCGCGGATAATCTGCTTCAGGTGCTCCAACTCCTTAGGCTCTACATCTGCGGCCTTATTGAGGAGGATGATGTTACAGAATTCCATCTGCTGGATTACGAGAGAAGCGAGATCCTCCTCATCAAGATTTGGCTTCATCAAGTCAGAACCATTGGCAAACTCATCCTTCATGCGGAGAGCATCCACGACTGTTACGATGCTGTCAAGACGCAAGATGCCGTTCTTGATATACTGAGGACCCAGGGATGGGATAGAGCAGATGGTCTGTGCAATAGGTGCCGGCTCACAGATACCGCTTGCCTCTATTACGATATAGTCGAAACGCTTCATATCTACAATCTCCTTGAGCTGTTCCACGAGGTCCATCTTCAAGGTACAGCAAATACATCCATTCTGGAGCGAAACCAGGGAATCATCCTTCTGACCTACTACGCCACCTTTCTCTATGAGAGCTGCATCAATATTCACCTCACCGATATCGTTGACGATTACTGCAAATTTGATACCCTTCTTGTTAGCCAAAATCTTGTTGAGCAGGGTAGTCTTACCACTGCCCAGATAGCCTGTCAAAAGCAGGACTGGAACTTCTTTATTGTTCATAAATGCCTCTTTTTATAGTGTTATACTTTAATTACCTTTATTATTAATGTCACTTCCTGAAATCTTCGAAAAAGCAACCTTTGCTTAAACGAAAATACAAAAGCGGGAACAGCAAATTATATGCCACTCCCGCCTTATGAAAAGTTAATTATTACTTACGATAGTTATCAAGACCCTTATGCAAGAAGTCAAGATAAGCACTGACATCCTCCTTGAAGCTGAATGCAGCGTTCAGAGGATTTCCTTCATTATCCACAGGAATGTAGAATGGCTGGGCATTAGCACCAAACTTGCTTGCCTGCAAGTAGCTCCACTTGTCACCGATAGTTCTCAATGTACGCTTCTCGCCATTGAAAGTCACCTCCATAGGCTGTGGCAATGGGGTCTTGTCATCTACATAGAGAGAGATGAGTACGTAGTCCTTTGTCAAAATGTCAGTAACACTAGGGTCTGTCCAGACAGAAGCCTCCATCTTTCGGCAGTTGACACAACCGTAGCCTGTAAAGTCAATCAGTACAGGCTTGCCTGCTGCCTTTGCTGCTGCCATACCTTCCTCGTAGTCCTTATAAGCCGGTTCTACCACCTTGGTATTCAAGTTGAAATCCTGGGTATTTACTGGTGGAGCAAAAGCACTTACTGCCTTGCAAGGAGCACCCCAAAGACCAGGAATCATATAAACAGAGAAAGCCAAAGAACAAAGACCAAGCATAATGCAAGCTACTGGCATTGGCTTGTTGAGGTCACCGCCGATGGCATCTACCTGGAATTTCAACTTGCCAATGAGGTAGAGACCGAGCAGGCCAAAGATGACAATCCAGAGCGAGAGGAATACCTCGCGATCCATAATGTGCCAGCCATAAGCCAAATCTGCTACAGACAAGAACTTCAAAGAGAAAGCAAGCTCAATGAAACCAAGCACAATCTTGATGGTCTCCATCCAAGAACCAGACTTAGGAGCTGACTTCAACCAAGATGGGAAGAGTGCAAAGAGGGTGAATGGCAAGGCGAGAGCCAGGGCAAAACCAAACATACCAATGGTTGGCGCCAACCAGTCACCCGATGTAACTGTCTGTACCAGAAGCAAGCCGATGATAGGAGCGGTACAAGAGAAACTTACGAGCACGAGTGTGAACGCCATCAGGAAGATGCTGATGAGTCCGGTTGTGCTGGAAGCTTTATTATCTACAGCATTTCCCCAACTGTCTGGCAACTTGATTTCGAACCATCCGAAGAATGAGAATGCGAAGACTGCCAGAAGCAAGAAGAGGATGATGTTGAATACCGCACTCGTACTAAGCGCATTGAGAGTGCTAGGACCTGCTATGGCAGTCACGGTGAGACCGAGTGCCAGATAGATGATGACAATACTCAAACCATAAGTAATCGCATCGCGGATACCCTTCTTCTTGTCATTCTTGGCACGCTTCAGGAAGAAGCTTACTGTCATAGGAATGATAGGCCAGATACATGGCATTACAAGAGCGAGCAAACCGCCCACAAAACCAATAATGAAGATATAGAAGAGTGAATGGTTGGCAATATCATTGTTGCCACCAAAAGCCTGAAGCTCCTTTACTACCGGCTTCCACCAAGCCTTAGCATCATCACTATCTACGGAGAAT
>URYG01000109.1 GCA_900551985.1 uncultured Prevotella sp.
ATGGACCTGGGTTTCGACGGTCTGATCGTAGAGAGCCACTGCTCTCCTGATGATGCATGGAGCGATGCCAAGCAGCAGGTTACTCCAGATATCCTGGATTACATCCTGAGCCTCCTCGTAGTTCGTGATGAGCATTATTCTACAGAGGGCCTGCATCAGCTGCGCGGCCAGATTGATGAGTGCGATAACCAGATGATGGATCTTCTTGCCAAGCGTATGCGTATATGCCGCGAAATCGGTACCTTCAAGAAGGAGCACAATATGACTATCGTACAGACCAACCGCTACAACGAGATTCTCGAGAAGCGTGGTGCCCAGGCTTCGCTCTGCGGAATGAGCCCAGAGTTTGCTGCCCAGATCTTTGAGCATATCCACGAGGAGAGTGTTCGCCAGCAGTTGGAAATCCTGAATCAGAAATAAATTAAGTGAAGAGTAAAGGACGAAAGACTTCGGCCTTCACTCTTCATTCTTCACATAAAAAAGATATGAGAATTTTGATAATGGGAGCAGGAAAGATGGGAAGCTTTTTCATCGACCTGCTCAGCTTCGACCACGAGGTGGCTGTATATGAAAAGGATGCCAAGCGACTGCGCTTCACCTATAATTGCTACCGTTTCACCAAGATGGAGGAGGTGGAGATGTTCCGCCCGGAACTCGTCATCAATGCCGTAACCGTGAAATACACCATCCCGGCATTCGAGGAGTTGCTGCCACATCTCTCTAAAGACTGTATCATCAGCGACATTGCGTCGGTGAAGACAGGATTGCAGGAGTTTTACGACAAGAGCGGCTTCCGATACGTGAGCACCCACCCGATGTTCGGTCCTACTTTCGCCAACCTGAACCAGCTCTCCGAGGAGAATGCGGTCATCATCAAGGAGGGCGACTATATGGGAAAGATCTTCTTCAAGGATCTCTATCAGAAGCTCGGACTGAGCCTGCATGAGTACACCTTTGATGAGCACGACCAGACGGTGGCTTACTCGCTGAGTATTCCGTTTGTCAGCACTTTTGCCTTTGCGGCGGTGATGAAGCATCAGGATGCTCCTGGTACCACCTTCAAGCGCCACATGCAGATAGCCAAGGGCGTATTGAACGAGGATGACTATCTCTTGCAGGAAATCCTCTTCAACCCATATACATCTGGACAGGTGGCCCAGATTCGCGAAGAGCTGGCTGAACTCATCGACATCATCGATCACAAGGATGCCAAGCGCATGAAACTCTTCCTCACCAGAATCAGAAATCATGTGAAGGAAGACATCGAAATCAAGCAGCAGAAATAGGAAAATACAGAAGACAAAGAAGAGTAGTAGATTATGAGTGAACAGATTGATCAACAGAATAACACAGCTGAACAGCCTAGCATGTTTCAGGTGGTAAACGAGGGATTCACTACCCGAGAGGCGATTGAGGAAGCCAAGAGATGTCTGCATTGCAAGATTCCGCAGTGTAAGAAGGGATGCCCTATTGAAAACGACATTCCGGATTTCGTACACGAACTGTCGATGGGTAACATGGGTGCTGCGATGAGCATCATCAATGCCAAGAGTAATCTGCCGGCTATCTGCGGACGCGTGTGTCCACACGAGAAGCAGTGCCAGGGACATTGCGTGCTCGGCAAGAAGGGAAAACCTGTACAGATTGGTAAACTGGAGCAGTTTATTGCTGACTTCGATACCAAGATGAAGCTCTCCCGTGAGCTCCTGCCACAGAAAACCCGTGGTAGAGTGGCTGTAATCGGTTCGGGTCCTGCAGGACTTACCGTAGCTGGTGATTTGGCAAGACAGGGATTCAATGTAACGATTTTTGAAGGACAGGCTGAACCGGGTGGCGTACTGATGTACGGTATTCCGGAGTATCGCTTGCCAAAGACTGTGGTGCGCGATGAGGTGAGCAAGATTGCTGCCTTGGGTGTGCAGTTTATCACAAACTGTATGGTGGGCGAGAACAATGTCACCATCGACAGCCTCTTCCGTGCCGGTTATGATGCCATCTTCATGGGTACCGGTACCAGTGTGCCTCAGAATATGGATTCTACACCGGGCAGCAAGCTCCATGGTGTAAGTCAGAGTACCTACTTCCTGCATAATGTAAATGCCTATAACGAAGGTGCCTTGACCCGCGATATGGTTCCTCTGCGTGATGGCGAG
This sequence comes from uncultured Prevotella sp., assembly GCA_900551985.1. GTDB lineage: Bacteria > Bacteroidota > Bacteroidia > Bacteroidales > Bacteroidaceae > Prevotella. The sequence goes on from URYG01000109.1 coordinate 2,154, forward strand.
AGGGTAGGCGTAATCGGCGGTGGAAATGTGGCGATGGATGCTGCCCGTACTGCCATCCGTCTGGGTGCTGACGTTACCGTATTGTACAGAAAGACTCAGGAGGAGATGCCTGCCATCAAGAGCGAATACGAGGATGCTGTAAAGGAAGGTGTGAAGTTTGAATGGAAAACTACCGTAGAAGCCTTCTTGAAGGGCAGTAACGGCAGATTGGGAAGCTGCGTACTGAATACACCTGAGGGCGAAAGGGTAGAGAAATTTGATAGAATCTATCTCGCTATCGGTTCGCGCCCTGCCAACCGTATCGTTTCTACTACTGCCGGAATCGAGGTGGATGAGAAGGGATATGTAAAGGTGGTAGATCGTCCTTTCGGAATGACTACCCGTCGTGGCGTATTCGCCGGAGGTGATGTGGTGCATCGCCCTCAGACCGTAGTGCTGGCGATGAAGGCTGCCAAGGAGGTGGCTCAGGGTATCGCACAGTATGTGGATGCCATCAAGCTCCTGGAAGAAGCTAAGCGCATCGAGAAAGAAGGTACCTGTTCGTAGAGGTTAATATCTGCTTAATCTGGTTAATATCTATTGCAATATTTTGCAGAATGCAGGATTCTTGTTATTTTTGCCTACAAAAAACAAGCAAAGATTATGAAGAAAATTATATTTTTGATGATAACCCTGCTGTCGATGGTTTCCATGGTCTATGCGCAGAAAACATGCGTTATTGCATCTGCCGAGGATCATGTGCCTATTAGGGAAGCCCTCATTCATACGAACAATAACCATTGGGCGCGTACCGACTATCGGGGCTACTGGAACATGCGCTACCAGTTTGATTCTGCTACCGTATCCAAACCGGGCTATATCAAGGCTACCATCCGCTACCAGGAATTGCCTGATACTGTTTTTCTCCTTCCCGAAGCCAAACAGATTGGCGAAGTGACAGTTTGGGGAAAGAACCAGGAAAACGCAGGCAAGGTGAAGAGCCAGGCATGCCAGGAAGCTATAGAGGCAGGCAGAAATGCCGCACTGGGACATACCCGTCTGGTAGGATTCGACCTGGGCAACATGATGGACAGCCAGGGGCGTCGCGATCAGAAACATCTGAGGGAGGCCAGGAAAGTGTTCTCGAAGATGGAAAACAACGATCCGCTCATCAATGCCTACGAAAAGGCTACGGGAAAAAAGTATGAACTGGAAAATCCTTTCAATCTGAGCGCTAACAAGAAAGAAACCTTGGAAAAGCAGGATGAGACCAGGCAGGAATCATCAGAGAAAACGCTTCCAAATGTTCAAAATGATGCAAAAGAGCAAGAAAATGAAAAATAATCGAGATTGAGTTGGCTTTCTCGGAAAAAGTTCGTAACTTTGTGCCCGAAATAAAAAAGTACAATTAAGAACATGTTTGAAAATTTAAGTGATAGACTAGAACGTTCCTTCAAAATTCTGAAGGGTGAGGGTAAAATTACCGAAATCAACGTGGCTGAGACCATGAAGGATGTGCGCCGTGCACTCCTCGATGCCGACGTTAACTATAAAGTTGCCAAGGAATTCACCAACAAGGTGAAGGAAAAAGCACTCGGCATGAATGTTTTGACAGCCGTGAAGCCAGGCCAGTTGATGGTGAAGTTGGTTCACGACGAGCTCGCTGAGCTGATGGGAGGCGAGGAAGCTCCATTGCATTTGGAGAGTCGCCCTGCCGTAATCCTGATGAGTGGTTTGCAGGGTTCTGGTAAGACTACCTTCAGCGGTAAGCTTGCCAATATGCTCAAGAACAAGAAAGGCAAGAAGCCATTGCTCGTGGCTTGCGACGTATATCGTCCTGCTGCTATCCAGCAGCTCCATGTAGTAGGCGAACAGGTGGGTGTGCCTGTATATAGTGAGCCTGACAACAAGGATGTGCTCAGCATCGCTGACCACGCTTTGCAGCAGGCTAAGACCAACGGCAATGATGTGGTCATCGTCGATACTGCCGGTCGATTGGCTGTGGATGAGCAGATGATGCAGGAAATCAGTAACCTCAAGAATCATCTCAACCCAGATGAGACGCTCTTCGTAGTTGACTCAATGACGGGTCAGGATGCTGTAAATACAGCCAAGGAGTTCAACGACCGCCTCGATTTCAACGGTGTAGTTCTCACAAAGCTCGATGGTGATACCCGTGGTGGTGCTGCCCTCAGTATCCGCACCGTGGTTACCAAGCCTATCAAGTTTATCGGTACCGGCGAGAAGATGGAGGCTATCGATGTGTTCCATCCTGCTCGAATGGCAGACCGTATCCTCGGAATGGGTGACGTGGTTTCGTTGGTAGAGCGCGCACAGGAGCAGTTCGACCTGGAGGAAGCCAAGAAACTCGAGAAGAAGATTCGCAAGAACCAGTTCGATTTCAACGACTTCTACAATCAGATCCAGCAGATCAAGAAGATGGGTAACATCAAGGATCTGGCTGCGATGATTCCGGGTGTAGGCAAGGCTATCCGCGATGTTGATATCCCAGAGGAAGCCTTCAAGGGTATCGAGGCTATCATCCAGAGTATGACTCCTAAGGAGCGTACCAATCCATCTATCCTCAACACATCTCGCCGCCAGCGTATTGCCAAGGGTTCTGGTACCAATATCCAGGAGGTAAACAAGCTCATCAAGCAGTTTGAACAGACACGCAAGATGATGCAGATGATGACTGGCAACAAGATGGCGCAGATGATGGGCCGTATGAAGGGTATGCCAGGTATGCCTAAGATGCCAGGTATGTAAGAAATAAGTGAAGAGTGAAGAACGAAGAATTCGTATGCTCTGCAACTTAACATTTAACATTTAACATTAAAGAATAAGATGCAGCTAATAGACGGAAAGGCGACAGCAGCCGCCATTAAGGAACAGATTGCCCAGGAGGTGGCTCAGATTGTAGCCGCAGGAGGCAAGCAGCCACATCTGGTGGCTGTGCTGGTGGGCCACGATGGTGGCAGCGAAACCTATGTGAAGAACAAGGTTCTGGCGTGCGAAAAGTGCGGATTCAAATCTACGCTGATCCGTTTTGAGGAGGATGTTACTGAGGAGGAACTTCTGCTGTGCGTAGATAAGCTCAACAAGGATGCTGACGTGGATGGATTCATCGTGCAGCTGCCTTTGCCGAAGCATATCGACGAGCAGAAGATTACCATGGCGATAGACTATCGAAAGGATGTGGATGGGTTCCATCCCGTGAATGTGGGTAGAATGTCGCTGGGTATGCCTAGTTTCATCTCGGCTACTCCGCTCGGAATCCTCACCCTGCTGCAGCATTATCAGATAGAAACCAGCGGCAAGAAGTGTGTCATCCTGGGCAGAAGCAACATCGTGGGCAAGCCTATGGCCCAGCTGATGATGCAGAAGCAGTATGGAGATGCCACGGTTACCGTGTGCCACTCGCACTCCAAAAATCTGAAGGAGGAGTGCCGGGAGGCGGATATTATTATTGCGGCTATCGGTAAGCCTGATTTCGTAACAGCCGATATGGTGAAACCGGGAGCTGTTGTCATCGACGTGGGTACGACTCGTGTTCCTGATACCACCAGAAAAAGCGGATTCCGCCTGAATGGTGACGTGAAGTTCGATGAAGTGGCTGAAAAGTGTTCTTTCATCACTCCAGTACCGGGCGGAGTGGGTCCGATGACCATCTGCTCGCTGATGAAGAATACGCTTGCCGCAGGAAAAAAAGAAATATATGATTAGGTCTCTCTATTCCATTAGGGAGTTTATTAGGTTTAGTTGTTAGGTTGGGGGCAGGTTGCTGTGAAGCATTCTACCCCTTTTTTTATTAACTTTATACGATTTTTAAGTCGTATCATCGTATATATATTAATGTAATACAATTGAGAATCTAAAAACAAACAAAAAATAAATAAGAAGTAATATGATGAAACCAAAGTATCTACTCTTCTCGGCTGCCCTGTTGGCAATGACCCAAGCTGTGGCGCTGACTCCTGTCAGAAAGCAGGCTCAAATGCCAGCTGCCAAGAAACAAGTTAATAAGACGACTTTGTCTGTTGCAGATAAGGATGCGCCTGCCTATACCATAGTGGGCAAGGATTCTACCTGCCAGATCTTCGTGTATTCTCCTGCTCCCAACCAGGGACTGCATCTCGCTTATCTTACAGACGATGAAAGATGGGTGGATGTAGGTCAGCTCTGCGCCTCAGACTTCGGACCTTGGGGCAGTGAGAAAAAGATGTATCGCCCATTCGTTCTCAAGGCAAATGATGGAACCTGGCGGGCTCTCTGGAGTGTAAACAAGACCTCACCACAGTTTGCCGTGGCTTATTCTGAAGACCTCGTAACCTGGCGACCACAGGATTATCCTATCATGAAGGAGAAGAATATCAGTGATGTGGCTGCCTATCAGATGGAAGATGGAACCTTCGATCTCTATCTGAAGACGGAGAAAGGAAAAAGATATGTTCACGCTGACAAGGATTTCCGTACCTTCCAGGAGGATTCGCTGGAAGCTTCTGCCGATGAAATCCTCTGGCAGCGAGATACGGCTACCATCAATGGTAAACTGGTAGAGGGTAATGACTTCGAGATTCCGGCCATCCATCTGAACTATATCCGCGCCTGGCATAAGGCTCTGGCTGAGGAAGCAAAGGAAAACAGCCGGAAGCTGCCTAAGAATGAGGCTGATCTGAAGGCTTATATCGCTGACGTAGAGGAGAAAATCAAAAATGAACAAGGTGAGGAGGCTGTCCTTCAGCACGCTAAAATGGTAAAGGAGGCGGATGCTGCAGATGCTTTCAAGGCTAAGCTCACGGTGAATCCACAGAAGAGTCATCGCATCAGCGACAAACTCATCGGCATCTTCTTCGAGGATATCAGCAGAGCTGCCGATGGCGGACTCTGTGCAGAACTCCTGCAGAATGGCGATTTCGAATACAATGGTGAGCGAAAAGGCTGGAATGCTGCTACTGCCTGGATGGGAATTGAGGCTTCATCTTCTTCAGCATCTTCTTCTGTATCGTCATCCTCTTCTGCCATCATTTCTGCAGAAAATGGGGTAAGCGTGAATAATCCGCATTATGCCATCCTCTCATCTACACCTATCTATAATATAGGATGGGAGGGAATCGTCATCAAGCGTGGTGCCGCTTACGAAGTAAGTCTGTATGCCCGTTGTATTGACGGCAAGAAAAAGCAGCTCACCGTAGCACTCGTAGATCAGGAAGGACTTCCGATAGCCCAGGCTAAGCTGAAGGTACAGGGACCTGATTGGGCTGAATACAAAGCGCAGCTTGTCATTACAGACAAATATAAAGGTGAACTGGGAAAGGATACCCGTTTTGCCCTCTTGCCTAAGGGAGAGGAAAAGATAGCCGTAGATATGGTGAGCCTGATGCCGCAGGATACCTACAAAGGTCATGGTCTGAGAAAGGATCTTGCTGAGACCATCGCTGAGCTGAAGCCTCGCTTCGTGCGTTTCCCTGGTGGATGTATGCTCCACGGACAGGGACTCGGCAACATCTATCATTGGAAGGAGAGTATCGGTGAACTGAAAGACCGAAAACCGGCTCTCAATATCTGGAACTATCACCAGACCCGTAAGCTGGGATTCTTCGAGTATTTCCAGTGGTGCGAGGATATGGGAGCTGAGCCTCTGCCTGTATTGGCTGCTGGTGTACCTTGTCAGAATTCCCAGCCTAATGCGCAGGGCATCTGCGGACAGCAGGGTGGAATCCCAATGGCAGAAATGCCAAAGTATGTGCAGGATGTTCTCGACCTGGTAGAGTGGGCGAATGGTGATCCTGCCACATCGAAGTGGGCAAAGATGAGAGCGGATGCAGGACATCCGGCTCCTTTCAATCTCAAGATGGTAGGTATCGGAAACGAAGATCTGATTTCCACCGATTTCGAACAGCGCTATCTGATGATCTGCAAGGCTCTCAAGGAGAAGCATCCGGAAATTGAAGTAGTGGGCACTGTAGGTCCATTCCATTATCCATCTTCCGACTATATCGAGGGCTGGAAGATTGCAAAGGAGAATAAAAAATGGATTGATGCGGTAGATGAGCACTATTATGAGCAGCCAGGATGGTTTATCAATCATCAGGATTACTACGATCATTACGACCGCAAGGCTCCGAAGGTATATCTGGGCGAGTATGCTGCAAATGGCAATAATGAATTAGACCGCGCTTTGGCAGAGGGTATTCATCTTTGTAATGTGGAGCGTAACGGAGATGTCGTGGGAATGACCTCTTATGCTCCTCTGCTCTGCAAGGATGGCTATCATAACTGGAACCCGGATATGATCTACTTCGATAATTCGGAGAAAATCCGACTCACCGAGAGTTACAAGATGCAGAAGATGTTTGGTCAGCATTCCGGTGATACTTATATTGTATCTAGCCTGAATCTTCCTGCAGCTCTCAAGAAGTATGTGGGTACCAGCGTGGTAAAGGATTCCAAGACCGGTAAAACCTGGCTCAAGGTGGTGAATGCCTTGCCTCGTACGCTGAAACTCCAGGTGGAAGCACAAGGAGCTGGTGCTGGTAACAAGCAGGTTGAGGTGAAGGCTCGTTCTGCCGAGGTCTTTGAACTCTAATCTGTTTGTATAAGACATATAAGGACCTTTGTATTTTTGCACAATCGGGCTGCTTTTGTGTAAGGGTTCTAATAAATTGTAAGCAATTCAGCTTATTTTCTAACAAAAATCCGCAAAAATTGAAAGTTTTTGCGGATTTTGTTGTTTGTTTCATAAATTCTCACTATCTTTGCAGTCAAAATTGTAAGAAGAAGGCTTGAGAGAGACCTTCTGGTAATAAAGAACAAGATAATATAAAGAGATAATAACGATATGAAACATCCATTAAGAAGTAGCGTCTGTACTGAAGGCAGAAGAATGGCAGGTGCCAGAGCACTCTGGGTAGCTGCAGGTATGAAACATGAGCAGTTTGGCAAACCTATTATCGCCATCGTGAACAGCTTCACGCAGTTTGTTCCGGGTCATACTCATCTTCACGAAATCGGTCAGATTGTCAAGAAGGAAATTGAAGCTATGGGTTGCTATGCAGCTGAGTTCAATACCATCGCTGTTGACGACGGTATCGCTATGGGTCACGACGGAATGCTCTATTCACTCCCAAGTCGCGATATTATTGCTGATTCTGTGGAATATATGGTGAATGCGCACAAGGCTGATGCTATGATCTGCATTTCCAATTGTGACAAGGTTACCCCAGGTATGTTGATGGCGTCTATGCGTCTGAATATTCCTACTGTGTTCTGTTCTGGTGGTCCGATGGAGGCAGGTCGCTGGAAGGGGGAGAATGCTGACTTAATTACCGCTATGATTAAGGGTGCTGATACCAGTGTCAGCGATGAGGAAATGAAACAGATTGAGCAGTGTGCTTGCCCAGGATGTGGTAGCTGCTCTGGTATGTTTACCGCTAACTCTATGAATTCGCTTACAGAGGCTATCGGTTTGAGTCTTCCAGGAAACGGAACCATTCTCGCTACTCACAAGAACCGCATCGAACTCTTCAAGGCTGCGGCTCGTCAAGTTGTGAAGAATGCCTACGCATACTATGAGGATGGCGATGAAAGCGTTTTGCCACGTAGTATCGCTACCCGTGATGCTTTCCTCAATGCTATGACTCTCGACATCGCAATGGGTGGTAGTACAAATACAGTGCTCCATCTCTTGGCTGTGGCTCAGGAAGCAGGTGCCGATTTCAAGATGGAAGATATCGATCAGCTCAGTCGCAAGGTTCCTTGTCTCTGCAAGTTGAGCCCTAATACTCAGAAGTATAGCGTTCAGGAATGCAACCGTGCCGGTGGTATCCTGGGTATCCTGAATGAACTTAATAAGGGTGGCCTTATCAATGGTGCAGTGAAGCGTGTGGATGGCAAGACTCTTGATGAGCAGATGAAGAAATACGATATCACAGGTGCCGAGATTGATCCTGAGGCTGACCGCATCTATCATTCTGCTCCAGGCAGAAAATTCTCCACTCAGATGAGTAGTCAGGATGCACAGTGGGAGAGTCTTGATACAGATAGAGAGAATGGCTGTATCCGTGATCTCGAACATGCTTATACCAAGGATGGTGGTCTTGCAGTACTCTTCGGTAATATCGCACAGAATGGTTGCGTAGTAAAGACCGCAGGTGTTGATCCTGTTCTCTGGCATTTCGAGGGTCCTGCTGTATGCTTCGATTCTCAGGAAGATGCCTGCGAGGGTATTCTCGGTGGCAAGGTGAACTCTGGTGATTGTGTTGTCATTACACACGAGGGTCCTAAGGGTGGTCCTGGTATGCAGGAGATG
>URYG01000110.1 GCA_900551985.1 uncultured Prevotella sp.
CCAAACCAGCATAGAGCATTGGGCTCATGTGACCTGGGTCGAGGAAGAAGCGGTCACGACCAGTCCATGTTGGATCTGCTGGATCATATACCAAGTACTCTGCGAAAAGTACATTGATGAAATCAGAACCACCCATAGCACCACCTGGGTGACCAGAGTTAGCTTTTTCTACCATTGAGGCAGCCAAGATACGGATATTATCGGCTGCATGATTCATTACCTTAATGTCATTCATAATAGAATTATAATTTTTATGTGTTAAAACTTCTGCTGAAACGATAGGTTCCAGAGCCTTTTAATGTGTAAAAACAGGCTCTGGCCTTTTTACACCCTACAAAAATACTATTTTATTTTTAAAACAACAATAGATTTTGCAGGAATCTTTACTTTTAGGGCGTTTTTCTTCAATTTCGCGTCCTTAAATGTGGTTGGCTTCACTACTTCTGGATGTTCGAAGTCATTGAAGTCGCTTACTTTCTTGCAAGTGAGAATTTTACCTGCCACGGTTTTTGCCTGTACTCCGTCGAGGGCAAATTCTATCTCCTGAGCCTTGTCCAGGCTTACGTTGGCAAGTGAAACGACGATGGTTCCGTCTGTCTTCTTGGCTGCTGAAGTGGAAACTACAGGAATCTTGCGACCATTTTTGGCATGGCTGTCGCCACGAACGTCCATAGAATCACATTTCACATCCATCGGAAGGTAGGTTGCTTCCTGGAAATCCTTATACATATTGAATACGTGGTAGGTCGGAGTGAGTACCATGTGACCTGTACCCTTCGTATCTGTCAGGATCATTGATTGGAGAACGTTGACTACCTGAGCGATATTGGTCATGCGGATTCGGTCGCAATGACGATGGAAAACATTCAGTGAGAGCGCTGCTACAAAGGCATCGCGCATACTGTTCTGCTGATAGAGATGGCCCTTGATAGTGCCCGGTTCCTCATCCCACCAGGTTCCCCACTCATCGACCAGAAGACCAATTTGCTTTTTAGGGTCAGCCTTGTCCATGATGGCTTCGTGCTTTTTGATGACATCCTCGATGCCAAGACACTTGCCCATGGTCCAATAGAAATCGTCGTTATTGAATTTGGTAGCAGAGCCTTTGCTGCCACTCCAACCTGTGACGGTATAATAATGAAGTGAGATTCCATTGGCACGATGACCAACACGGTCCATCAAGACTTTGGTCCAGTTGTAATCGTAGTCGCTGGCACCTGATGCAATCTTGTAGAGTTCGTTGCCATCATAGTTGCGGCAATATACGGAGTAACGGCGGAAGAGGTCTGCGTAGTACTCAGGGCGCATGTTTCCACCGCATCCCCAGCTCTCATTGCCCACTCCGAGGTACTTCACCTTCCAGGCCTTGTCGCGTCCGTTCTGTCGGCGGAGCTTAGCCATCGGAGTATCGCCGTCGCTGGTCATGTATTCTACCCATTTAGCCAGTTCCTCTACCGTGCCCGAACCAACGTTTCCGCTGATGTAAGGCTCGCAGCCCAGCATCTCGCAGAGATTCAGGAACTCGTGGGTTCCGAAGGAGTTGTCCTCGATGGTTCCTCCCCAGTTGTTGTTCTGCATCTTAGGGCGCTTCTCGCGCGGACCGATTCCGTCCATCCAGTGGTATTCGTCGGCGAAGCATCCTCCTGGCCATCTCAAAACCGGGACCTTGAGGTCCTTGAGGGCTTGGAGCACGTCGTTGCGGTAACCCTGGGTGTTAGGGATGTTTGACTCCGGACCTACCCAGAGTCCACCATAGATGCAGCTTCCCAGATGCTCGGCAAACTGACCGTAGATTTCACGGTTGATTTTCTGAGTTCCCTGGTTGGCGTGGATGGTTCCTGTTACATCCTGAGCCTGGGCTGAGAATGCAACTGCTGTAGATAAGAGTGTGGTTGCAAAGAGTTTATTCATCATTTGTGCAAGTTTTTGTTTAATTATAAGAATAGGTGTAAAATTGCTGTGAAATTTACAATGATAGTACGTTTGTGGGGGCTGATTCCCCCCACAAACATACTGAAATGGATGATATTATTTCTTATTGGCTACGGCAGCCTGCTCGATGGCGAGGCCAGCCTTGTAGGTTTCGATGTACTTGTCGAAACCAGCCACATCTTCTGCAGTAGGTGCGATTTCCACACCGGTGTTGCCTGCGAATACCTTCTGGTCGAGGTAATCTGCCAGGCTCAGCTTCTCTTCGTTGTTAACGAGATAACCTGCGAGCAGGGCAATACCCCATGCACCACCTTCGCCTGCAGTCTCCATGACAGAGATAGGGGAGTTGATGGCTGCTGCGAGGATGCGCTGACCTACACCCTTGGTCTTGAACAAACCGCCATGACCGGTGATGCGATCTACCTGCACCTTCTCGTCCTTGAACAATACGTCGTTACCGATCTTCAGTACGGCTACTGAAGCGTAGAGGTTGGCGCGCATGAAGTTGGCGAGGTTGAAGTGGTCGTTGGCAGAACGTACGAACATTGGGCGACCTTCTGCCAAACCGGTTACAGGCTCGCCTGAGATGTAGTTGTAAGCGATCAAGCCGCCACAGTCTGCATCGCCCTCGAGAGCGTGGTTGTAGAGCTTGCCGAACACCTCGTTCATATCTACCGGAACACCGAGCAACTCCTGGTACTGCTTGAACAAACCTACCCAAGCATTGAGGTCGGAAGTACAGTTATTGCAGTGAACCATGGCAACAGGGCTGCCGTCTGGAGTTGTCACCATATCAATGACTTCGTAAGGTTGGCTCAAGGCTTTCTCCAACACGATCATAGAGAAAGAAGAAGTACCTGCACTTACGTTACCGGTGCGCTGACGGACAGCGTTGGTAGCAACCATACCAGTACCTGCGTCACCCTCTGGAGGACAGAGAGGAGCACCAGCCTGGAGTGTACCAGATGGGTCGAGCTTCTTCGCACCTTCCTCGGTCAGTGCGCCAGCGTCTTCGCCTGCGTTCAAAACCTCAGGGAGAATGTCGAGAATCTTCCAGCCCAGGTTCTTAGGCTCGATGAGCTTGTCGAACTTAGCCACCATCTCAGCATCGTAGTTGTTGGTGTTGGAATCGATAGGGAGCATACCTGATGCGTCGCCTACGCCCAAGACCTTCTTGCCAGTGAGCTGCCAGTGAATGTAGCCGGCGAGTGTGGTGAGGAAGTCAATCTTGTTGATGTGCTCCTCGCCGTTGAGGATAGCCTGATAAACGTGAGAGATGCTCCAACGCAATGGGATGTTGAAGTGGAAGAGCTCTGAAAGCTTGGCAGCAGCCTGGGCGGTGTTGGTGTTGCGCCAGGTGCGGAAAGGAACGAGGATGTTCTCATCCTTGCCGAAAGCCATGTAGCCGTGCATCATCGCAGAAATACCGATGGCAGCCAACTGCTTGATTTCGCAGTCGTACTCAGCCTTCACGTTCTTGCGGAGGTCGGCGTAGCAATCCTGCAAACCTTTCCAGATGGTGTCGATGCTGTAAGTCCAGAGACCATCTACCAACTGGTTTTCCCACTCAAAGCTACCCTGTGCGATAGGGTTGTTGTCGGTGTCAATCAAGACAGCCTTGATTCGGGTAGAGCCAAACTCGATACCGAGAATGGCTTTACCTGATTCTATAATAGTTTTTGCGCTCATTTCTTATAAGATATTAAAAATTAGCGTAATGCCTTGTTGAGCATGTAGTAAATCTCATTGTTGCGGAGCTGCTGCTTGAAGCTGCTGATAGTTGTGTTCTTGTCGATGTTGACGAACTCAATACCCAGAATCTCGCAGAAGTCTTCCCAGTACTCAGCAGTGATGTCGTAAGAGAATGCACTGTGGTGAGTACCACCAGCGAGGATCCAAGCACCTGCACCAATCTCGAAGGTTGGCTGTGGAACCCAGAGAGCTGAAGCTACAGGGAGCTTAGGCATTGCCTTTGGCTCGATGCACTCTACCTCACTTGCGATGAGACGGAAACGGTTGCCGAGGTCAACTACGGTTGCCTTGATACCCTTGCCAGTCTTAGATGTGAACACGAGGCGGGCTGTCTGCTGCTTGCGGATACCGATGCCGAGGAAGTGAACCTCGAGCTTTGGCTTGTCTGTTGCGATCAATGGGCAAACCTCGAGCATGTGGCTCTGGAGGCTGGATGTGCGGTCCTCAGCGAAGTTGAGTGTGTAGTCCTCGAGGAATGAGCAACCCTTCTCCAAGCCCTGGTTCATTACCCAGAGTGTGCGGTAGAGGCAAGCTGTCTTCCAGTCACCCTCAGCACCGAAACCGTAACCCTCTGCCATCAGGCGCTGTGAAGCCAAACCAGGAATCTGGTCGAAACCGCAGAAGTTTGGATCGTCGATGTTAGCGTCGCCGAGGTCGTCGAAGTTGGTTGTGAATGCTACTGCATTCTCATCCTTCAATACGCGGCGGAGAGCAATCTCAGCCTTAGCTGCGTTCTTTACCTTCTCCCAGTAAACTTCCTCGCCAGACTCATCGATCTTGATGGTGTACTCCTTCTTGTACTCCTCAACGAGCGCATCTGCCTCAGCATCTGTTACCTTCTTGAAGAACTCCATGAGTGAAGATACTGGGTAGTAATCTACGTGGTAACCCATGCGCTGCTCGAACTCTACGCGGTCGCCATCTGTTACGGCTACGTTGTTCATGTTCATACCGAACATCAGGCAGCGTACGTTGTGAGCATCAGCAACACCTGCAGCTACGCGAGCCCATGTAGCAATCTGCTTCTGAGCCTCTTCGCTCTTCCAGTAACCTACAACTACCTTTCTAGGGATGCGCATACGGGTGCAGATGTGACCGAACTCGATGTCGCCGTGAGCAGACTGGTTGAGGTTCATGAAGTCCATATCGATAGAATCCCAAGGGAGTTCTGCGTTGTACTGAGTATGGAAGTGGAGGAGAGGCTTCTCGAGAGCCTGCAAGCCCTTGATCCACATCTTAGCTGGAGAGAAGGTGTGCATCCAAGTGATGATACCTACGCACTTCTCGTCGTTATTGGCAGCCTTCATGACAGCCTCTACCTCTGCAGAAGAGTTAGCTGTGCCCTTGTAAACTACCTTGATTGGGATGATGCCACTGTTGTTCAGACCATCTACCATGTCCTTTGAGTGACCATCTACTATCTTAACTGTCTCGCCTCCGTAAAGAAGCTGTGCACCAGTTACAAACCATACCTCTAAATTCTCAAATGCCTTAATCATGATTGTTTGTTGTTTTTAAATATTGTTATTGAAAATCTTTTATTACTTCTTTTCTGTCAGCATCAATCTCGTTCGGAGATTAGTGCTTCTTCTGTCCGTAGTAAGCGTTAGGACCGTGCTTGCGGTTGAAGTGCTTCTCTACGAGCAATGGGTTCATGGTGGTGTTTGGATTCACGCTGAAAGAGATGAACGCCATCTTAGCCACCTGCTCAGCTACCACAGCGTGGTAAACAGCCTGGTCAGCATCCTTACCCCATGTGAAAGGACCGTGGTTCTTCACCAGTACGCCTGGAGTGTGAACCGGATTGATGTTGTCCTTCTTGAATCGGTCAACGATTACTACACCAGTATTGTGCTCATACTCAGCCATCATATCCTCTGTCATTGCATCGGTGCAAGGAATGCAGTCGTGGAAATAGTCTGCGTGGGTAGTACCGATGTTAGGGATGTCCAATCCTGCCTGAGCCCAGGCTGTAGCGTAGGTAGAGTGGGTGTGAACCACGCCGCCCAACTCTGGGAATGCACGGTAGAGTACCAGGTGGGTAGGAGTATCTGAAGATGGATTCAGGTCGCCTTCTACTACCTTGCCGGTCTCCAGGTCAACTACCACCATGTCGCTAGCCTTCATGGTGTCATAGTCAACACCTGATGGCTTGATGACAACCAGACCCTTCTCGCGGTCAATTCCGCTTACATTTCCCCATGTAAAGAGCACGAGGTTGTGCTTCACCAGGTCAAGGTTTGCCTTGAACACTTTTTCTTTTAATTCTTCTAACATAATATATTTCGTTAAAGTTATTTGTTTCTATATTGGGAGTTCCTTCAGCAAAGGAACTGTTTGTTTTCTATTTCAAGTTGAACGATGGGTCTTCCTCGTATGCTTTCTTGTTGAAGCGGTAGAGGGCGGCGCCTCGTTTCGAAGTAACCTTGTCGATGAGTTCTGTCTTCTCGATAAAGTCAATATCCTTCACGCGCTTGCGGAAGTTGCGCTTGTCAATCTCTTCTCCCATCACTGCCTCGAACACGTGCTGAAGCTGGGTCAGCGTAAAGAGGTCGGGGAGGAGCTTGAAGCTCAGTGGCTCATGATTGATGCGACGGCGAATCTGACAGATGGCGTCGTGAATCATGGTTCGGTGGTCGGAATAGAGTTCTGGAAGTTCATTCAGACTTACCCATTCCAGGCCGTGCTCGATGCGGAGACTATCATCGTAATCTACCACATTGATGAGGGCGCAGTAGGCGATGGAGATAACTCGCTCACCTGGGTCTCGGTCGATTCTGCCGAATGCACCCACTTGTCTTATATAGAGGTTCTTCATTCCAGTAAGATCCAGGATGACTCTGTTTGCAGCGTCCTCTAGATTTTCGTTGGCTCCAACGAAACCACCATAGAGTGACCATTCGCCGCGTCCCGGGTCCATCTTTCGTTTGCCTATCAGGACTTGAAGGTTGTTGCCGTTAAATCCGAAGATAATGCAATCCACGGAAACCAGAACCTTGGAGTATTCGTTATAAAACTGCGTCATGGTCGTGTTGATTTTTGATGTTAAGATTCAAAGAATTAATTGATAGTTTTTATATTTCTTCAGCTTCAGGCTGCGCTTCTAAAAGGGAGCCTTGCCGCCAAAGAGTTTCTTTAGGGAAGTTGGGAGTCAGAAGGAGAAGAAAGGAACCTGCTAACTATTACACACTAAAGGAAAATTCCATCCTTCCAACTTCTAACTCCTAACTTTATCTATATTTTACCAGAAGTAAGCGTAGAATGCAGCGCAGAGGCCGATTACTACGAGTGTACCAATGATATCGAACGCACCCCAGCTCTCACGGATAGACTTCTTGAAGTCGGATGTGAAGGTGATTGCCTCTACCTGCTCCTTGCTTGGGGCTGGAGTGAAGCAGCTCACTACTACCATGAAGATGATGAGGAAGACGAGCAGCCAGCACTCGAATACGAGCCAGTTGGTCTGCCAGAACCATGCAGTGTAATCCCAGAATGCACCATCCATTGTTGCCTTACCTGTATCGGTAATGACGTTGGTAACGAGGCGGAGCATACCGATGAGGAAACCGGTAATCATGGTGTATTCGCCTGCCTTTGGAGTAATCTTCTTGAAGAAGATACCCATCGCAAATACTGCTACCATGGCTGGAGCCAGGAGTGACTGGATTCCCTGGAGGTAGTTGTAAAGGGTGTCCATCTTCATCATGATTGGCAACCATGCGAAACCGAGAACTACAACTACTACGGTAGCGATACGGCCAACGAGTACGTAGTGAGCCTCAGACATTCCCTTCTTCAATGGCTTGTAGAAGTCCTCGGTGAAGAGGGTAGCACAGCTGTTGAAGAATGCTGCCAATGAAGCAACGAGTGCGCAGATGAAACCGATGGTTACGATTCCCTTGATACCTGCAGGAAGTACAGTCTTTACCATGATGGCGAAGGCTGCATCAGTTTCGTTCATCTGGATAGCGCCCTTCTGAGCCAAGGCTGCTGCAATCATACCTGGAATGAGGAACATGAAGCAAGGGAGAACCTTGAAGAAACCGGCTGCGATAGTACCGCGGCGGGCACGTTTCATTACCTCTACGTTGCTTTCGCCAGGAACCTGACCGAGTACACGCTGAACGATATGCTGGTCAGTACACCAGTACCAGAAACCAATGATGGTTGCACCAATGAATACTACGAAACCTGGATACTCCTGGTACATAGAGTCACCTGCCTCCCAGTGGAACATGTGGGTTGTACCGTAGCCGTTGTTCAACTTGCCGCAGTAGTCCATCATGTCAGCCCAACCTGCAGAGATGCTTCCACCGCCGAGGGTAGAGAGACCGAGGAAGAGGACGAGGAATGAACCGATGACGAGGATAGGAGTCTGGATGGTTGACAGAGTCATCACACCCTTCATACCGCCGAATACGGTGAAGATGGTAGTGAGGATGATCAAGCCGATAGCACCTACCCAGAAGTTCAAGCCCCAGAGATACTCGAAGAAAATACCACCTGTAAGAGCGGTAACGCTCACCTTGGTGAGGATGTAAGCCACGAGTGTGATGATAGAGAGCCATGAACCTGTGCGCTGAGTGTAGCGGAACTTCAGGAAGTCAGGCATGGTGATGATCTTACCCATCTTGTTGATGAGTAACTGATAGAAAGGTACGAACAACCAACCGAGGATGAGGATCATCCAACCCTGCATCTCCCAGTGAGCCATACCTACACCGCTCTTGGCACCAGTACCTGCAAGACCCACGAGGTGCTCAGAACCGATGTTGGCTGCGAAGATAGCCATACCGATTACGTACCATGGCTCGCCCTTACCGAAGAGGTAAGCTGAAGAGTCTTCACCCTGCTGAGCCTTTCTGTCTTTCACGATCGCATGCCAGACAGCCCAGATTACGCCGATTACACCAATGGCGAGTACTGCCCAATCAAGCCATACGAATTCAGTTGAATTCCAATTCATAATTACTATAAGATTGTTTGTTTATTTATTATTTTATTTATTCTTTCTTTTATTGGATGCTTTATCCCATGGGTTTCGACGGATTTGCAATCCGTCGTCAAGCAAGTTGTCATTAGCTTGCCCCACAGGGTTTCGGCGGATTTGCAATCCGCCGCATTGCCTTACTTCTTTACGCTGAACTTGTAAGCGAGGTGAGAGTAGTACTTCTCTCCAGGCTTCAAGGTTGCATCAGTCCATCCCTTTACGCCCTGGGCGATCTTGGTAGGAGAATCAGGATACTTCTGGCTCTCGAAGCAGACGCTCACGTGCTTAGGATACTTGATTCCGTGCTTGCAGGCAATACCTGTGCCCTGGAAGTTACCAGTATAAACCTGGATTCCTGGCTCATTGGTGAAGACCTCGAGGAGGATTCCGCTCTTTGGAGAGTAGAGGCTTGCGCAAACGGTCTTGTCGTCGCCCTTGCCATCCTTATAGGTGTTCAGGCACCAGTTATGGTCGTAACCTGTAGCGTTCTTGATCTGGTCGAAGCTGTAATCTACCTTCTTGCCAATCTCGGTAGGAGTACGGAAGTCCATTGGAGTTCCTTCTACGTCCTTGATTTCGCCAGTTGGAATGTAGAGTGAATCTGCAGGTGTGAACTTATCTGCATTCACATACATAATCTGGTCGAAACCTTCCTTGGATGGATCGCCATTCAAGTTGAAGTAACTGTGGTTGGTCATGTTAACCACGGTCTCCTTATCGGTTGTTGCGCCAAACTCGATGTCGAGTGTATTGTCGCTCTTTACCGTATATTTTGCTGTTGCTGTAACATTGCCAGGGAAACCATTCTCGCCATCCTTTGCCTGGATAGTGAAGGTTACAGAAGAATCATTCTTCTCTGTAATGTCGTAAACCTGGTTCAACCAACCGGTAGCACCACCGCCGTGAAGACAGTTGCCATTGTCGTTTGGCTTCAGATTATATGTCTTGCCTGCAAGAGTCAACTTGGAGTCCTTGATACGGTTGGCGTAACGGCCTACTGATGATCCGTAATCGGAAGGAGAGTTGAGGGTGTCTGCATACTGGTGGATGTTGTCGTAGCCGAGCACTACATCTGTAGGCTTGCCATCCTTGTCTGGAACAGAGATGGAAACTACACGACCACCATAGTTGGTGAGGCAAACCTCCATGCCGTTGGCATTCTTGAGGGTAACTAACTCAGTCTTCTTGCCCAAAACAGTAGAATCGAAGTCTGCTGGATTCAAGCCTGACTGTGTTAAACTAGCATTGCTGCTTGAAGAACATGCTGAGAGGGTAGCGACTGCTGCGAAACCAACTCCCATAAAAAGGTTCTTTACGTTGTTCATTTCTAGGTTGCTTTAATGTTGTTTACTAATTTTGGGTGTAAAATTACAATTTTATTTTGAAACCACAATACTTTTCCCCAACTTTTTTTCTTCTATAGTGTGTTTTTAACACTATTTGCATCAAAACCCCTCTTTTCTGCCCTTTTTCCCGTGTTTTTTGTCTTTTCTCTGTGTTTTATGATGGAGTAGTGTCATTAAGGGTCAGTGTCATTAAGTGTCATTAAGCATTTCCGGTCATTAAGGTCACGGTCATTTTCAGTCTTTTCGTTTTCAATTCACGGTTGTTTTTCCGCCCAAAAGCTCCAGAAGCAGCACGCCCTGAAAGGTAGGGTGTTCAAAATCTATATAATTTTTCGACACGTTTTTT
>URYG01000111.1 GCA_900551985.1 uncultured Prevotella sp.
GGAGCCGTGGATAATCCCGGTTGTGGATCAACCCACAAAACATACTTAACGAAAAAAGAGGGTGTGTCATGAGTCGCATGACACACCCTCTTTTTTTATATAAATAAATAAAAATAGGGCGCATCACAAAAGAATCGTGACACGCCCAAATAATAGAAAATGATAATTACTATATAATTAGAAGAACAAGTAGCGGTTATCCACTACGTGAGCCTTCATATAAAGCTCGTTCATGAAGTTACCGGCATACTGCATAGCCTTCTGGCGGCACTTCTGCTCGTAAGCCTTCTCATCGAACTTAACAGGACGATTGGTCTTGCCAGTAACCTGGAAGAGATAAACACCTGCGTTACCCTTTACTGCGTTAGCTACGAAAGCACCCTTCTTGGTAGCAGAAACTGCACCAGAAACAGCAGGCTCGCTGGCACCTGTAGCAGAGATGAAGGTAGGAGCTGCGAAAGTAATCTGATTAACGGTAGCAATCTTAGCACCCTTAGCCTTAGCAGCAGCGATGCTCTTCACACCAGCTACCTTAGCCATAATCATCTCAGCCTTCTTGTCCTTGATCACCTCAGCCTTTACCATCTCCTTAACCTGAGGATCACTCAAGTCGCGGTAACCGATGCGATGAATCTTATCCAATACTACTACGAGCAAGTGGTTGTTGTCGCCACACTCATACATAGGAGAAACCTCACCCTCCTTGCTCTCGAAGATCCACTTCAAGGCATCACGGGTAGAATGGATGTTAGCTACATAGTGAGTAGCTGTTGTCATATCATTCAGGTTCTGTACACGATAACCGCTCTTGGTTGCATTCTTCAAGAGATCCTCTGACTTAGGATTAGCACTTACATAGCTAGAGAACT
The DNA here is from genome assembly GCA_900551985.1 of uncultured Prevotella sp. Taxonomy (GTDB): domain Bacteria; phylum Bacteroidota; class Bacteroidia; order Bacteroidales; family Bacteroidaceae; genus Prevotella. The sequence goes on from URYG01000111.1 coordinate 870, forward strand.
TGTTGAATGCTGTGCGGTAAGTATCGTTAGAGAACTGAATCTCCTTCTTGATCACTGCTGCCACATACTTGGTTACCATTGCCTTGCGGTCGCAAACCTGGAGGATGACGTAACCCTGACCGAGCTGAAGCTCATTGTATGCATTGACAGAAGCTGTATTCAAGGTGTTGATGAATGTCTTGTTGTCCTTATCCATAGTCTGAGCATACTCATACTGCTTGGTAGTCATCCAAGCCTTCTCACCAGTCTGACCATACTTCTTAGCGAGAGCCTCGAAGTCTGCACCAGCAGCAAGAGCGCTGTGGATTGAGTCTGCCTTGGTCTTAGCCTCAGCCTGAGAAGCTGCAGCCACCTGGATAGCACGATACTGGATAGAGTCTGGCAACTGCTGCTTGCTCATCAGCTTCACGATGTTCAAAGTGTTGTCAGAAGCGTTAGCCTTTACTGCAGAAGTAGCACCTACAGCCATAGAATCGATAGCAGAAGCAATGTCTGATGGCAAAGCCTCCTTGCTCACTGGGATACCCAGGTAAGCTACGGTAGAAGCAGACTTGCGAATGAGCTCTGTAGGATCAGCTGCAGCAGCGAGCTGTGTATGATACTCAGCAAACTCCTTGTTGAGTGCAGCACGGTCTGCCTTGGAAGCCTCAACCTGGATATCGATGAACTTGATATCTCTGCTCTCAACAGGCTGCTTGAAGCGAGCCTTCATCTCATCATACTTAGCCTTCAGGTCGCTCTCCTCTACCTTCACCTTGTCGTCCTGAACATCAGAATAAGGGAAGGCAGCCAACTGGATCTGGCTCTCCTCATTCTCCTCCTTGAAAGCCATCTTAGCCTCTACAGGGTTTGAAAGGAAGCAGTGTGCCAGGAGTGACTGATACTTCTGAGCCAAAGTCTGCTGACGGAGTGTCTTCTCGATGAATGACCAGTAGTTGAAGATCTTGGTGTACTGATCCATCATCTGAGGATTAGCAGATGGGTTAGCCTTCTGAGCCTTGTAATCAGCCAGGAACTTCTGGAGAGAAGCTGCGTCGAAACGACCAGTCTGCTGATTTACGAATGGAGTCTGCTGAAGCATTGGGCTTGTACCTGTCTTCAGGATGTCCTGAAGCTCTGCGTCTGTTACGGTAAGACCCAACTTGCTAGCCTCCTTGGCAACGATCTGGTTCTGCACGTATGTATTCCATACCATGTCCTTCACCTGATTCATCTGCTCCTCAGGAAGGTTTTCCTGACCTTGTTGCATTTTAATAACCTCTGTGTACTCATCAACGAGCTTCTGGAAATCCTGCACGCTGATTTTCTCGCCATACACCTCACCGATTTGCTGACGCTCATTGTTCTTTGCAGAATCGCAAGAGCGGAAAGCTTCCTCAGCAATGAAGGCGAAAAGACCGAAACTGATAATACATACCAGTATCACGCCTCTTTTTCTAATTGTTCCTAATGCTGCCATTACGTTTTAATTATTATTATTATTTTATTTTTTCCTTATTAGGATTGTACTGCTTTTGATGCAAGTAGCCAATTGGTTGCAAAAATACAAAAATAATACGAGAAAAGGGAATTTTTCGGTATCTTTTTTGGCTGATAACGCAAAAAAGTCGAAAAATTCCCTCTTCTCATCCAACTATTTGATGATGTGGAGTTTCACAAGTTCTATCTTACGGGATGTGGACTTGATAATCTTAAACTCAAACTTGTCGAATTTAATTACTTCATTGAGCTTTGGGAAACTCTGATATTCGTGAAGAATGAGTCCGCCCAGAGTCATATACTCATCACTCTCCGGAAGATCCAGGTCGAACAGATCGTTCACCTTGTCTATCTCCAGTCGAGCCGACAGCAGATAGTCGCCGTCATCGGTCTTCTTGGCTACATACTTCGCAGAATCGTGCTCATCCTCGATATCACCGAAGATCTCTTCCACGATATCCTCCAGACTCACCAGTCCGCTGGTACCGCCAAACTCATCTACCACCACGCCCAGCGACTTCTTCTGCTGCAGGAAGGTCTGCATCAGCTTCTGCGCCTGCATGGTCTCCGGTACGAAAGGCATCGTACGGATATGATCCTGCCATCTCTTCGGATTGTGGAAGAGCTCGGAACTGTGGATGTAGCCCACGATATGGTCGATATCATCCTCATAGACGATGATTTTGGAGTTTCCGCTTTCGATGAACTTCTGACGAAGTTCCTCCAGCGAGGTATCGATCTCTACCGCCTGAATCTCAGTACGTGGCACCATACAGTCGCGTACCTTGGTATCTGAGAAATCCAGGGCATTCTGGAATATCTTCACCTCGTCGTTGATCTCGTCCTCATTGGTGGCATTGTCGATGCTCGACTGCACCAGATAATCAAGATCTACCTTAGAAAAGCCTTCATCCCCCTCTTCAGACTCCATCTTCATACCCACCATGCGGAGCAATCCCTTGCTGAGGATGGTACTGAACTTGCTGATAGGCCAGAGAATGACGTAGCACAGATACGCAAACGGACTGAAGATAGACAGCAGTCGGTTTGGATTTGACTTGAAAAGCGTCTTCGGCAGGAACTCACCGGTAAACAGCACGATGAGTGTAGAGAGAATGGTATCGCAGGTAACCTTGACACCATCATCCAGACCAGCAAAGATGGTATTATCAAACAGACGGGCTATCAGGATACCATATACTACGAGGGCAATATTGTTGCCCACCAGCATGGTACTGACAAATCCGTTGGGATGATTGTAAAAGAGCGACAAGAGTCGCTGCGTAAGTCCGTTTTTCTCCTTGTCCATCTCCGCCAACATACGGTTGGAGGAGACGAAGGCTATCTCCATTCCACTAAAGAATGCAGAAAACACCATCGTGATAAGGATACTCACAATCAGACTTATATCAACTTCTTCCATGATACATTATATCGTTAAAAAACATATTTCCTCCTACCCTATCAATGCATGATAGGAATGGTGGTGGCTCGCTGCGGTGTTGCAGGCTGGCGCATAGGCGCACTGGTAGAATCGGATGATGAAGCAGAAGATGAACTGCCTCCACCACCGAAGTCACCCTTCTCGAAGCTACCCTTAGAATTGCTCACAAAATAGCGGGTCATACGCTCATCGCTCCAGAAATAGGAACCCTGAAGGGTACGCTCCGGAGTAACCAGCTTGCTGAACACATGGCTGGAGAGTTCGTGCTTGTTCTCATCCCAGGTAAGCTGCTCGCTGGTAAAGCGAAGACCGTCCTTGGTGAGGATGCGCACCCTGCCATAGAGTTTCCAGACACGCTCCTGATCAAAGTAATAAGCCGTATCGCACTGGATATAGCTGTTGATGTGGAACTTCTCGTCAAACTGTTCGAGCAGCATACCCTTATCGAAAATCCAGCGCGAAGGCACACGGTTGGTATTCACCTCCCATCGCTCGGTAACGATGCGGTACTTGATGACGCCCGAATCACTGATGAGCGTATTGACACCATAAGAAGTCATCATCGCCACAGAGTCTCTGTCGTGGATAGCAGGCGCAGTATGTTCTACCGGATTCTGGCAGGCAGCTAAAACCCAGGAAACGATGACACCTATTACTATGAAATTTTTAATCTTATACATTATTATATATATAGAAGATGTGGCATCTCCCGAAGAAAACACCACAATATGGGCAGATTACTGCATCTTCCACTTCTTGAACCAATCCTCGTTGAAAGTGAATCCGATGTTCAGGCGGAAGATATTCTCCTTGATAAGTCCGGTAGCCGAATTCTTCACCCACTGACCGCTGATATTCAACTGCGAACGGTTGTTGTAGGAGTTCATGATAGGAATACCGAAACCGGCACTTACAGAAAGCTCCTTAGGACCATCCACACCGTTCACCTTATAATATGGTGTAGCAAAGCTTACACCGGCACGGTAAGCCACACGCTTGAGGAAAGCACGGTTGCGCTCACCATAGCAGTACTGGAAACCGACATTCACCTTGCTGCGATCCTTATACACGCCATCGCGCAATGCCCAAGGCTCGCTGCTGTTAGCCTCGTAGGTAGGATAGCCCAGGCTGCCCCACTTCTGCAGGCTGTAATCTACACCGATCTTCCACTGGTTGTTGTGATTCCACATCAAACCGGCACCATACATCGTTGGCAACTCGTAGGCATTCTTGATGTTGAAGGCAAGTGTATCAGATGTACTGGTCTGCGCATTGGAAGAGATGATGCTCATATCGGCATCGGCATGCAGGTTATGACCTGGAGAATAAGTGATACCCAGGGTTACCTCATCCTTCTTCGACAACTTCTGGGTATATTGCACACCCAGGTCAATCTTGTAGTTGTTCACACGAGTACCATAGGTACGGTACAGCGACTTATAATAGCTGTTGCTATAGTAATTCTGGACGGTTCTGTCGATAGAACCCCAGATATAGCCAATATTGGCACCGACAGACAAGCCCTTGACAGGAGCCCAGCCGGCACCCACATATACCTGATGCAAACCGCCTTCACCCTCGTAGGAGTTGGTGTAGGTAACATCCTTGTCGTTCTTGTTCACCCATCCGCTGGTAGAATAGTTGTATCCCACGTTGGTGAAAGGGATAATACCGAAACTCATACCCAGATGACGGAAGAGGCGGAAGCCTGCTACCACATATTCGAGATTAGAGTTATTGGCATTCTTCTTCACCCCGTTCTCGTTGAAGTTGGTTACCTGACCCGAGATACCTGCATCCAGGATGAAAGTCATGGAGTCGATGGCTGCATAGGAAGCAGGGTTCAGATAGTTAATCTGATTATGCTCATGAAAACCAAGTCCAACACCATTCATACCACGGTTGAAGCCAGAAGTCTGTTCAGACAAAATGCCTAAACCATACTGGCTGTATGGAGAATTAGTACCACTTTGGGCATTAACCATAAGAGTAGAACCCAACAAGAGGGCTGCTAAAATAAACTTTCTCATTTATATATAAATCAGTCAAAATTATATTCAGAGTGCAAAAGTATTAAAAAAAATCTAGAAAAAAGAAGGATATTCCAAAATAATAAGTTATTTTTGCATCGTGAAACGATTTAAGCATATTTTTGGCGTCATTTTAGCGGTTATTTTAACCAATTTAACTACTAATGTGACAGCACAGGATTTTTCAGGCTATCAGGCGTCTGACATTTCTGTGCAGAACAGTCGTGTCAATGAGGATGCTACATCCTGGCTCGACTCGGTAGATATTTCGCTCCTCACCTGCGGACCAGGCAACGAGGTCTGGTCGTACTACGGTCACTCCGCACTGCGCATCCAGGACAAGATGCACGGAAGCGACGTGGCAGTCAACTGGGGCATGTTCAGTTTCAGGCAGAGCTTCTTCATCCTCCGCTTCGTATTCGGACTCACCGACTACCAGATCGGCATCTATCCGATGACCGACTTCCTCGCCGAATATGCAGCAGAAGGAAGATGGGTACGCCAGCAGCGCATCAATCTCTCCCGTGACGAGAAGATCAACATCCTGCATGCCATCGAGGAAAATGCCAAGCCGGAGAACCGTACCTACCGGTACAACTTCTTCTTCGACAACTGCACTACCCGGGCAAGGGAGATGATTCTCACCAACATCGGTTACTGCAACACCAACTTTGATGATAAGGATGCCCAATCCACCTACCGCCAGGAAATCCACAAGCTGAACGGAGACCATCGATGGAGCCGTTTCGGCAACGACCTGCTCCTGGGCTATCTTGCCGACCAGCCGATCAGCAAGCGTGAATGGGAGTTCCTGCCAGACAATCTGAGCCGTGACTTTGCCACAGAAGGCAGAAAAGACAATATAAATGCAACCCAGGATCAGGCAAGCGACCGATACTACAACGGCAAGGAGGGCTATATCACGATGGTAGATAGCACCAGCTACCTGATACCGAAGCAGGCACAGGTGGCAGAATCGGAAGCCATCACCCCAATCATGGTGGCAACATTCATCGCCATCATCATCATCGGTGTGAGCATCATCGAATGGCGCAAGAAGAAGAACTTCTGGGCATTTGATGCCTTTCTGCTCATCCTGACAGGTCTGCCGGGTATCATCCTCTTTGCGATGATCTTCTCTCAGCACCCTACCGTGCAGATCAATTTCCAGCTTCTGCTGCTGAACCCGGTAAATCTCATCTTTGTATGGAAAACCATCTCGAAGATGAGAAAAGGCAAGCTCTACTGGTATTACGAGGTATGGGGATGGTGCCTGCTCGTGGCATTGCTCCTGCAAATCTGGCAGAGCTATGCCGAAGGAATGAGCACTTTGGCATTCTCTTTGCTGATGAGATATGCAATCAAGTCAACCCTGCTCGATCTCAACAGCAGCAAGCTGGCTATACAGAAACAATTATTCAAAAAACTCAGAAAAGACAAGTAGAGATGCTTCTCCAGGCAGAAACAGAGAGAAACCGAGAGAAGAAAATCTAGGAAAAGACTTTCAAAAGTAAGATAAAAAAGAAATAAAAATGATGGTAAACAGATATATCACAGCCCTTTTGGTTGTCCTGGCGGCAACCGGCATGGAGGCGCAGACTTATCAGCAGGCGCTGAAGTTTGCGCTCACGGATATATCCTACGATGAATTCATCCAGCAACCGGAGGCGAAGGCATTGGAGGAGGACATCCTCTATGTCATCAAAGCCATCAAGCAGGCTTCCGAAGAGGAGAATATGTCAGAGCATCATTACCATCAGGCAGCTGTGCTTGCAGCTGTCAAGACTGACATTCTGACAGATTCACATTCAAATATTTGTTTTCATCCCGTTGTGGCGCATAAGTACAAAGCACCCTTCGGAAGCATTGTTATTCGAGGTCCAAACTGCTGATTATGTGCTTTCTGACAGCAAAACCAGCAAGAAATGCAGCCAGAAAGGGCAATAATTGGTAAAATATTGCAGATTTACAGATATTTTTTGTATTTTTGCAAGCTAGTAAACAAACAACAGGAAAAAGCAGAAGAGGAAAAAGGACTGACAGCCCGCATTTGTCTTAACTCCTTTAACTCCTTAACTCCTTTAATTCCTATATCATACATCGAATAATAATAAAAAATAAATATACAATGAACTTTAACAAAATTCTTCAGTCATTGTTTGGCAACAAGTCAACTCGCGATATGAAGTTGATCCAGCCAATCGTAGAGAAAGTCAAGGCAGAATACCCTAAGATGAATGCCTTGAGCAATGACGAACTTCGTGCAAAAACAAAGGAACTCCAGAAGTACGTACAGGAGTACGCTAAGGAAGAGAAGGCTAAGATTGCCGAACTCAAAGCTAAGATCGAGGATACTCCAATCGATGAGCGTGAAGGTATCTTCAACCAGATCGACAAGTTGGAGCAGGAAGCACTCGACAAGTATGAGGTGGCACTCAACGAGGTTTTGCCTCAGGTTTTCGCTATCGTAAAGGATACTGCACGCCGATTCGCAGAGAACGAGGAGACCGTAGTTACTGCTACAGACTTCGACCGCGAGCTGGCTTCAAACCCAGCCAACGACTTCGTGACCATCGACGGTGACAAGGCTATCTATCACAACCACTGGACTGCCGGCGGCAACGATATGAAGTGGGAAATGATCCACTACGACGTACAGCTCTTCGGTGGTGTTGTTCTCCATCAGGGTAAGATTGCCGAGATGGCTACCGGTGAGGGTAAGACTCTCGTAGGTACTACCCCTATCTTCCTCAACGCATTGACAGGTAATGGTGTACACGTAGTAACCGTGAACGACTATCTGGCTAAGCGTGACTCTGAGTGGATGGGACCTCTCTATATGTTCCACGGACTCTCAGTAGATTGTATCGACAAGCATCGTCCTAATTCCGACGAGCGCCGCAAGGCATATATGGCAGACATCACTTTCGGTACCAACAATGAGTTTGGTTTCGACTACCTGCGTGACAACATGGCTACCAACCCTAGCGACCTGGTACAGCGCCAGCACAACTACGCCATCGTCGATGAGGTTGACTCCGTATTGATCGATGATGCCCGTACACCATTGATCATCTCCGGTCCTATTCCAAAGGGTGACGACCAGATGTTCGAGCAGTACCAGCCACTGGTAGAGAAGCTCTACGAGGTACAGCGCAAGCAGGCTACCGAGCTGCTCGCCGAGGCTAAGCAGAAGATTACCGAGGGAGGCAAGACCAAGAACCAGGAGATGCTCGAGGAAGGTTTCCTCTCACTCTACCGTTCTTACAAGGCGCTGCCTAAGAACAAGCCATTGATCAAGTACCTCTCTGAGGAGGGAATCAAGGCAGGATTGCTCAAGACCGAGGAATTCTATATGGCAAACAACAACCGTGAGATGCCTAAGGCTGTTGAGCCTTTGTACTTCGTGGTTGATGAGAAGCTGAACTCAGCCGACCTGACCGATAAGGGTACAGAGTGGTTGGCTAAGCAGGTGAACGATAGAGAGCTCTTCGTATTGCCTGATATCACAACACAGATGAGTGAACTGGAGGCTCGCACAGACCTTTCAGACCAGCAGCGTCTGGATATCAAGGACGAGTTGCTGGCTCACTACGGCGTACAGAGCGAGCGTGTTCACACCTTGCAGCAGCTCTTGAAGGCTTACACCATGTTTAATAAGGACGATGAGTATGTAGTCATGGACGGTCAGGTAAAGATCGTGGATGAGCAGACAGGTCGTATCATGGAGGGTCGCCGTTGGAGTGATGGCTTGCACCAGGCTGTAGAGGCTAAGGAGCATGTAAAGGTAGAGGCTGCCACACAGACCTTCGCTACCATCACACTCCAGAACTACTTCCGTATGTATCACAAGCTCGCAGGTATGACCGGTACGGCAAGCACAGAGTCTGGTGAGTTCTGGGATATCTACAAGCTCGATGTAGTTGAGATTCCTACCAACCGCCCTATCCTGCGTAAGGACTTGGACGACCGTGTATATAAGACAGCCCGCGAGAAGTATCGTGCCGTCATCGATGAGATTGAGGAGACACGTAATGCTGGTCGCCCAGTCTTGGTAGGTACCACATCTGTGGAAATCTCTGAGTTGTTGAGCAAGATGTTGAAGATGCGCAACATTCCTCATAATGTATTGAACGCCAAGCTGCACCAGCAGGAGGCACAGATCGTAGCCGAGGCTGGTCGCTCAGTAAATGGCAAGGGGGCCGTAACCATCGCTACCAATATGGCTGGTCGTGGTACCGATATCAAGCTGACCCCAGAGGTAAAGGCTGCAGGTGGTCTCGCCATCATCGGTACAGAGCGTCATGAGAGCCGTCGTGTTGACCGCCAGCTCCGTGGTCGTGCCGGTCGTCAGGGTGACCCAGGTTCTTCAGTATTCTATGTATCATTGGAGGATAAGCTGATGCGTCTGTTCGCTTCAGAGCGTATTGCCAAGGTAATGGACCGCCTCGGTTTCGAGGATGGCGAGCGTATCGAAAGTCCAATGATCAGCAAGAGCATCGAGC
>URYG01000112.1 GCA_900551985.1 uncultured Prevotella sp.
ATAGGCTATGCTGTATCTGGGGATAACTATATCCACGGAACTATGCAGGTACGCCAATATTTATCCTGACTCTAACAACACATTCTGTGCTGCCGTACCTCAAGGAAGAACAAAAAGAAACTGCGGCGATCATATCGTAAATATAATTCTGAATTCTATTTCTCCGATTCAAACTACTTGAAAATGAGGGAAAAAGAGATGTTGAATTTTCCCTTAAGGAAAAATAAAAATATCCTTAAGGGAAAAAATATTTTTCCTTAAGGGAAAGTTTTTCTTTCCTTAAGGGTCGTTTTTGGACACAGAAACTTTGTAAAGTTATTTATTAACAGCATCAAATCAATTGATAGGGATCTTACAGGAAGGCAATGGTCAAGCCTGCCATCACGATACTTACCATCGACATCAGCTTGATGAGGATATTGAGAGATGGACCAGAGGTATCCTTGAACGGATCGCCCACGGTATCCCCCACAACCGTTGCCTTGTGGTTCTCACTACCCTTGCCTCCGAAACTGCCCTCTTCTATCATCTTCTTGGCATTATCCCAGGCACCACCGGAGTTAGACATAAAGACGGCAAGCGTGAAACCGGCTGCAAGTCCGCCCGTAAGAAGACCCAAAACACCGGCTACTCCCAAAACCAGACCTACAACTATCGGAATGATGATGGCAAGCAAAGACGGGATAATCATCTCACGCTGAGCACTTCTAGTACTGATCTCCACACATCTGCCGTAATCAGGCGTAGCCTTGCCCTCAAGGATTCCCTTGATCTCACGGAACTGGCGACGTACTTCCTGAACCATTGATTCAGCCGCACGACCTACAGCTCCCATCGTCAATCCACAGAACAGGAAGGCTGCCATCGCTCCCAGGAAAGCACCCACCAGCACCTTCGGATTGATGAGATTCACCTGGAAGAAATTGATGAAATCGATGGTGGTGGCATTCGATGGATCAAAGACTTCTCCTGCCGCATCCACATACTGCTTTCCGTTTTCCACCGCACGAATCATCGCTATCTTGATCTCCTCGATATAAGAAGCAAGAAGAGCCAGCGCCGTAAGAGCCGCAGAGCCGATGGCAAATCCCTTTCCGGTAGCCGCCGTGGTGTTGCCCAGGGCATCGAGTGCATCTGTCCGCTCACGAACTTCCTCACCCAGTCCGCTCATCTCGGCATTACCTCCGGCATTGTCGGCAATAGGTCCATAAGCATCCGTTGCCAGGGTGATACCCAGCGTTGACAGCATACCCACGGCTGCAATACCAATGCCATAAAGTCCTACGCTGATAGATTTGGCTGAGAGCGACATATCAAACCCGTTGGCACAGAGATAACTGAGCATGATTGCCACAGAGATGGTAACCACAGGCACCATGGTAGAAATCATTCCCGTGCCTATTCCCTTGATAATCACCGTAGCAGGACCCGTCTCTGATGCCTCGGCAATCTTCTGGGTTGGTCGGTAGCTCTGCGAAGTATAATACTCCGTAGCCTGACCGATGATGACACCAGCCACCAGTCCGCTGATGACAGAGAATGAGAGTCCGAGCCAATTCTCAATACCCAGGAGATATAATATAATAAAGGTAGCCACGGCGATAAGACCGGCACTGACATTGGTACCCAATCCCAGGGAATGGAGCAGATCCTTCATGGATGCCCCCTCCTTGGTACGAACCAGATAGATGCCGATGAGCGAGAGGAAGATGCCGATGGCTGCGATGACCATAGGAGCGATGACGGCACGGAGCTGCATATCGCCGTTCATGGCAAAGGCAGTAGCTCCCAGGGCAGCAGTAGAAAGAATGGAGCCGCAATAGCTCTCGTAAAGGTCGGCACCCATTCCGGCAACATCGCCCACATTATCTCCTACATTATCGGCAATGGTAGCCGGATTACGGGGATCATCTTCAGGAATGTTCGCCTCCACCTTACCCACCAGGTCGGCTCCCACATCGGCAGCCTTGGTATAGATGCCTCCTCCTACTCGGGCAAAGAGAGCCTGGGTAGAAGCACCCATTCCGAAGGTAAGCATCGTGGTGGTGATGGTAACGAGGGCGGTTGCCTCGCCTTCATATACGGCATTGAGAACAACAAACCAGATGGCAATATCGAGCAGTCCGAGTCCTACCACGACAAGTCCCATCACGGCACCGCTGCGGAAGGCTATCTTCAATCCCTTGTCAAGTCCCGAGCGTGCCCCGTTGGCGGTACGAGTCGAAGCATAGGTAGCCGTCTTCATACCGAAGAAGCCTGCCAGTCCGGAGAAGAGACCACCCGTAAGGAATGCGAACGGAACCCACGGATTCTGCACTTTCAGCACGTAAGCCATGAAGGCGAAGACGATGGCGAGCACCACGAAGACGATGGTTACCACCTTGTACTGCTGCTTGAGATAAGCCATCGCACCTTTTCTGACATGCGCCGCAATCTCTTTCATTCTGTCGGTTCCCTCATCTTCCTTCATCATCGAACGGAAGAAGAACCATGCCATACCCAATGCTACAACGCTGGCTATCGGGATGAGCCAAAATACTAATGGAATGTTGTTCATAACGGTATAATTGTTTTTGGTTTATAAATCTGATTGTCAGTTGATTGATAATGCAAAAATAGTACTTTTATCCGACAACTCCAAATAAAAAGGAAGAAAAAATCTTTTTCTGAAAGAAAAATTTGGTAGTTACTGAATAAAGCAGTAACTTTGCACATTCTAACGGAAGTTCAGAACACCAAGAAAAAGATTAGTAATTAAAAAGCAATATAAACAACCATAGTAAAGCAATGACAATGCACAAGAAACATCATTACCGCGAACTGCTCTCGATAGGATTTCCTATCATCATCGGACAGTTGGGAACCATCATCCTGGGATTCGCCGACACGCTGATGATCGGTCATCACAGTACCCCCGAACTGGCAGCAGCAGGACTGGTGAACAATATCTTCGGTCTCGTCTTTGTATCCTATATGGGATTCACCTACGGACTCACCCCTATCATCGGCAGACTCTACGGAGAGGAGCGTACCGACGTCATCGGTCAGAAGGTGCGCAACTCCTTCCTTGCCAACATGCTGACGGGAGGCATCTTCACCCTTGCTCTCATCCTGCTCTATCTCAACCTGGCACATATAGGACAGCCGGAGGAACTGCTGGAGCTTATCCGTCCTTACTATCTGGTAAACCTGGCATCGGTGCTCTTCATGGGAATCTTCTATACCATGAAGCAATTCCTCGACGGAATCGGACAGACCAAGGTGGCGATGTGGGCGATGATTGGCGGTAACATCGTAAACATCCTGGGCAACTGGATGCTCATCTACGGTGTGGCAGGCTTCCCGGAACTGGGACTGCTCGGAGCCGGAATCTCTACCCTGGCAAGTAGAATCCTGATGGCACTGGCGATGGTAGGAATGGTAGTGATCAGCAGGAAATTCAGAACCTACAGTCACGACATCATACACAGTTCCGTAAACAGGAAGGATTTCAAGGAGATGAACCGACTGGGCTGGCCGGTGGCTCTTCAGCTGGGTATGGAATCGGCAGCCTTTACGCTGAGTTGCGTGATGGTAGGCTGGCTCGGCACCATTCCATTGGCAGCTCACCAGGTAATGATTACCATTTCGCAGCTCTTCTACCTCGTACTTTCGGGTATGGCAGCAGCCATGGCGATCCGTGTGAGCCACTTTATGGGTCAGAAAGACTATGCCGCCGTTCGCCGCAATGCCTACGACGGATTCCGGTTGAACCTGCTGTTCTCGCTCTGCATGGGACTTCCGGTACTTCTGCTCCGCCACCAGATAGGTGGATGGTTTAATGATAATGTAGAGGTACAGGCGTATGTAGCTACGCTGATTATCCTGCTGATGATTTATCAGTTTGGCGATGGTCTGCAATATACGTTTGCCAATGCGCTTCGAGGCATTGCCTGTGTGAAACCGATGGTGCTCTATGCCTTCATCGCCTATTTCGTCATCTCATTGCCATTGGGTTATACCCTCGGTTTCCCTTGCGGCATGGGCTTGCTGGGCATCTGGATAGCCTTCCCGTTCGGTTTGACCATAGCGGGAGAAATGTATCGGAGACGATTTGAGAAGGAATTGAAGAAGATAGAAAAGAAATAAGAATTGAAAAGAGGGTGTGTCATGGATTTATGACACACCCTCTTTTTATATTGTAACCGATAAATGAATCTTACTCAGCAACCTGCTCAGCACGATCATCTACGTTATCACCCTCTGTTGGAGCAAGAGTAGCCTTGAAATCTGTGATACCGTACTTAGCGAGGATATTATACCACTGGAGGAGCTTCTTGATGTCGCTGTCGTGTACACGGTCGCGATCGTAGTTAGGAAGAACCTCAGCGAAATAATCGTGAAGCTCAGCAGCAGGAGCCTTCTTGTAGTTGAAAGAACTTGGCTTGCCCTCTTCCTTCTTGCTTACGCTGTCGAGTACCTCCCACAATGGCACCTCGTCTGCATCTGTGTACATAGCGATGTCACCAAGGCTTGTTACACGGTCTGTAGCGAAAGCTGGCACACGCTTGTGAGTTTCGTCGAGTGTCTCAACGATAAGAGTTCTGTTACCTCTTGATACCAATTTGTAAAGGCCTGGCTTGCCTGCAATTGAAAGAATTGTTTCCATTGTCTATTATAATCTATGTTTATTTTTTAATATGATTAATTATCTGATGGCTTGAGCTGATCGAGCAGATGCACTACCTGCGCTTCTACATCCCTCACCCCATCATTCACGATTTCATAATCCGAACGAGCTATCAGCTCTTCCTGCGGCATCACGGCATCTATCCACTGCTGCGCCTTCTCCCGGGAGATATGGTCTCGCTGCATGATGCGCTGCAGACGAACGGCAACGGGAGCCGAGACACATACCACCTTATCGAAATGGGTACGACGATCGAACCCACTATCGAAGAGGATGGCACTCTCCATCCACTCACAGTTGCTCTGTTCGAAATCACGAGCCACTGCGGGATGCACCACATCGTTTACCGCCTGCTTGTTTGCCTCACTTGTCAGGATAAACTGGGCAAGCACCGGCTTCTGCAAGATGCCATCGGCACTATACACCTCCTCGCCGACCAACTTCTTCAAGCCAGCCTGCAACTCAGCATCCGTACGCATCAGGCGTTTCGCCTCGGCATCACAGTCGTAAACCTTAACGCCGTGCTTCTCCAAAATGCGGCATACATAGCTTTTTCCGCTACCAATGCCCCCTGTTATTGCTATCGCAGTCATATTCCAAATACCTGATTTACTGCTGTTCCAGCAGATAATCCACCGTTTCCATCTCCAGCGACGCCTTGCTTACCGAACGAGGCACACTACGCAGCTGCAGGGTACACTTATCTGAAGGATTGGCAGCGATTTCATTATAATCCACTACCACCGTAAACTGGCTAGGCTTGATGGTTCTGAAGAGACTAGCCCCGATGGTGAACTTCACCGACACCTTGGAAGGGAAGGTTCTGAGCACCTTGTCGGATGGCATATTGATAGCCGTAATCGGAACATCCACCGTTTCCTCGGTCAGGACATCCGGATACACAGCCAGCCGGACCATATCAGGCATCACCTTGAGACCACGGATCTTCTTGATGCGCACATTCTCCCGGATGGTATCCTGGAGATTGCGGTAATAGAAAGGTACGATCTCTACCGACTTCACCTCATCGAGCTGTCGCTTGTTGGCATATACGGTAACCGTAGGAGGGAAAAACTCGGTATGCGCCAGGTAATAGCTCTTGCTGGTAGTAATCTTTCCCCTGAACACCACCGGCACCTTCTTGGAAGCACCATAGGTGAAGTAGAAATCATACTTGCCCGGCTTTACCTGCAGGAGTTTGCTCGAACCATAGAGTTGCGAGAGAATCTGCTTCTGGACATCAGCTACCGGAATCACACCCTGTCCCTCTGTTTCATCTGCATAGTTGTTAAACTTGAAATTAAGCGGACGGAAAGCATAGGTTATCAGAGTGAATCCCTTATCACGCACTGTAACACGCACAGTATCAGGCAAATCTCCTGTTATCACCGCATTACGTGGTGTTCCCACCAGGCGCATAGGAATCTTGTATTCCCTCTCCATGGTCTCATTGAGCGTCATCATCAACCAGAAGGCGCCACTGAGAGCGAGAAAGAATAAAAAAATCAGAAACTCCTTATTCAGGCCACTGAACAGGAAGTTTCTGACAGCCTTCAATATGTTTCCAATACTATGCATCAGAATCCTATGTATAGACTACTATGCGTTAGGAGTCTGGCTAGCTGCGTCTGCGAAAACGTAACCCTTAGCAACAGTGATGACTACGCCACGTGCAATCTCTACATCTACTGTATTAGCCTGGAGATCTACACGCTTAACAGTGCCATACACACCACCGCCAGTAACCACCTTTGTACCTTCTGCCAAAGAATTCTGGAACTTACGTATCTCTTTCTGCTTCTTCTGCTGAGGACGAATCATGAAGAACCACATGATAGCGAAGATAGCTACCATCATAATGAGGAAACTCATACTGCTACCACCAGCAGCAGCCTGCAATACTAAATTTGTCATGTCTTTATTCTAATTGATTAATGTTGTTTATTGTTGAATATCTATATATAATATTGAAAGTATTCATATATATAATGTACGCGCGTACATTATATATAAGTACTATCTATATCTTAACCTTCTCTATGTCCATGAGATCCATGATGACCACCCTTGCGCTCAGGCAACTCCTTCTGGATCAAACCACGGGAGATGAGGAAGCGGGCGATGGTATCGAGCATACCGTTTACATAGCTACCACTGCGAGGAGTACTATAGAGCTTGGCAAGATCTACATACTCATTGATGGTAACGGTAGCAGGAATGCCAGGGAAAGTCATCAACTCGGCAATGGCAATCTGCATGATTACTACATCCATATATGCCAGGCGGTTGAAATCCCAGTTGCGGCAAGCATCACCGATATAGTGCTGGTAAGCATCGCAGTTGAGCAATGTAGCACGGAAGAGCTTGCGGGCAAAGTCGCGGTCCTCTTCATCCTTATATTCTGGAAGCAATTCCTGATCAGCCTTGCTGGTTGGTTCAAAGCGCTTGATAGTCTTCAGCACGAAGGTATCGATGATATCCTTGTCATCATTCCAGTAGAGGCTCTTCTCCTCAAGCAAAACATCGAGATCATCATTATTCTGGATGAAGGTCTTGTAGGCACGGCGCCAGAACTCACGATCGTATGCATAGTCGGTAAGTTCCTCCTCGTGATCCTTGGTCATGGAACCGTCAATATAGCTTGCATAGAGATCGCTAGAGACGATGGCAGTATAAATCTTGCGTACTGATTCGATATCCTCTTCCCAAGAAGACTTCTTCACATCAGCCCAGTCTGCGAGCATCTTGTTCTCTTCCAACTGCAATGCGAATCTATTGTATGCGAATCTTGAAGAAGGCTCAGGAGTACCCTCACGCTGAGCACGAGCCACCTCTACCTCATAGCGCTTCTGTGCCTCCTGGGTAAGAGCTACTATGAGTTGCAACATATAGTTGTACAAGTCGTACGACTTAGAAAGAGCAAACAACAGCTCCTTTTCAGCATTATCAATATTATGATTGCTGTTCTGATAGTATGCGTAGGTTAACTGCACAATCTTACGTCTTATCAAATCCCTATTAATCATTCTCTAATAATTTAAAAGATTTATTTATATAATTACCTAAAACAGTGCAAATTTACATATTTAATATATAATATGCAAGAAAAGGGGCAATAATTTCTATTTTTTTAAGGTTAGAAGATGAGTTTTAGATATTTAACGGGCATTTTGGAGAAAATATCGCCCAGAAATTTGCATATTCCAAATAAAAGTAGTAATTTTGCACCCGCTTTACGAGAAACACTCGCGAGGCATGCTTCAAACAAAGCTAATCCGTGTGATGGCGAGTTAAGGCAAAATTATTTTTTAACAACTTAATTTAGAGTAACACAAATGAAAGAGATTAATGTAACAGGTCAGAAGCGTACAGACCTTGGCAAGAAAGCTTCTAAGTCATTGCGTAAGGAAGGTTTCATCCCATGTAACCTTTATGGTGAGAAGAAGGATGCAAACGGTGCTCCTGAGGCTTTGTCATTCGCAGTTCCATTCACAGAGTTGCGCAAGATCATCTACACTCCTCATGTATATGTAATCAACCTCATCATCGACGGTGAGAGCCACACAGCTATCATGAAGGAGATCCAGTTCCACCCAACTACAGACGCTCCTTTGCACGTTGACTTCTACGAGGTGAACGACAAGAAGCCTATCACTATCGGTATTCCAGTGAAGTTGGTAGGTCTCGCACAGGGTGTTCGTGATGGTGGTCGTATGAACCTCTCTATCCGTAAGATCAACGTAACTGCTCCTTACCAGGTAATTCCTGAGCACCTCGATATTGACGTTACTGAGTTGAAGATTGGTAAGAGCATCAAGGTAGGTGACCTCTCATTCGAGGGTCTCGAGTTGGCTACAAGCAAGGCTGTTGTAGTTTGCTCTATCAAGATGACACGTAACGCTCAGCTCGCTGCACAGGCTGCTGCTGCTGAGGCTTAATCAACGACGTTAAGTCATCAAAGATTTTACGAACCTGAGTAAAGCATTATCAAACATTGGATAAATATTTGATTTGTGGGCTTGGTAACCCTGGCGATGAATACGCTGACACCAGGCACAACACAGGATTTATGGTATTGGACGCTTTTGCTAAAGCGTCCAATATTCATTTTGAGGATAAGCGTTACGGATTCGTGGCCGAAACTTCCATCAAGGGGCGTAAGGTGTTTCTTCTGAAACCTACCACCTTCATGAACCTCAGCGGCAACGCCGTAAGATACTGGCTCAACCAGGAGAAGATAGATCAGAAGAGGCTGCTCGTCATCAGCGATGAACTGGCTCTGCCGCTCGGCGCTTTCAGACTGAAGGCCAACGGAAGCAACGGCGGACACAACGGACTGGGACACATCCAACAGCTTATCGGACAGAACTACGCCCGACTGCGCATGGGCATCGGAAACGAATATCCACGCGGAGGACAGGTGGACTGGGTGCTCGGAAAATACACAGAGGAAGACATGAAGGAACTGCAACCTGCCATCGACCTCGGTGTGGACATCATCAAAAGCTTCGTCCTACAAGGTATTGACATTACAATGAATCAATACAACAAGTTAGGAAAAAAATAAGAAATGAAAGAAACAGCAAGAATAGACAAATGGCTCTGGGCGGCAAGAATCTACAAGACACGCAGCATTGCGGCTGATGCCTGCAAGAATGGGCGCGGCACCGTGGGCGGCGTAAACAGAAAACCATCCTACATGATTAAGAGAGGAGATGTGGTCAGCGTGAAAAAGGCGCCTATCACCTACTCTTTTGAAGTGCTCGACTGCATTGAGCAACGAGTTGGTGCTAAAATGCTCTTTGCTGTCTATAAGAATGTAACCGACCCTAAGCAGTATGAACTGCTGGAAATGAGCCGCATCAGCGGTTTCGTGGACAGAGCCAGAGGTACAGGTCGTCCTACTAAGAAGGAACGACGTGCGCTGGATGCTTTCGTGGACCCAGCCATGTTCGGATTTGAAGACGAAGACTGGGAGGAAGAGGAATAAAAGTTGCGTTTTCAGCGACGACAACAGAGACTATAGCGACAAGTCCAAGCACGAGGTTTTCTCTCAGACTTTCGGTTATAAATTCAAACTGTAGGATATTCTTCCTAATATTTAAATCTCCCACAACTTTGACTTTCTGTAAGTTGTGGGAGATTTTTCGTATCTATATTCCAAATATATACATCATAGTATTCCAAAAGGGAAGAAAAAGGAAATATTTTACCCTAAAACGTAAAAAACTCATCAAAAAGTTTGCATCCTATTGTTTTTTACTATATCTTTGCCCTCGCTAACAGAAACAAACGGTCTGCAAATATGCTTTCCATATCAACAGAAAAGATGGATCAGCAATATGCTCCCCCGTCTGCCTCTATTAGCAAATATAGTAGAATTCTAATATATAAAGTAAAAAGTAAATTCAACAAATAGTATTAACTAAATTTAGATTAGAGATTATGAAAAAGATTATTGCAATGGCAGCTCTCGTGCTGTCTTCAGTAGGTGCTTTCGCACAAAATGCAGCTGGTACAACAACCATTCAGCCTAAAATTGG
>URYG01000113.1 GCA_900551985.1 uncultured Prevotella sp.
CCACGCCGCTTTGGTAATTATACTTTTTCCCCCTGTTGGCAAGTCTCCATATCATATCAGTCTTGTCAACATACAGGTAACCTTCTCTTCTTATTTCAGCAAAGGACTGGATACCTACCGGCAATCTTCTATCGTTCTTTTCTGTATCTGTCATAATCTGATCTCCTATGTTTTCAGGATAGCTTTTTGCGAGCCATCCACCTTTCTACAAATTCTTTCTGCAAAGATACGACGAATATTTTGATTTCGCAAGAAATACAGCACATTTTTCTATGGTTTTGCGATTTTACGAAAGCCGTTTGCGAAAAAACAAAAGGCTCTTTTCGCAGATTCCGCTACCTTTGCCCCCGAAAAGCTACGGGTGATTCCGGGGCTTTCCAATAGGGAGTGAAAATAATAACAATTAGGGAGTGAAAATAATAACAATCAAAAAACTATAGATTCTTATGACACTATTAATGATCGTAGAGCTGCTGGTAGTACTGGTAGCATTATGGGTGGGAGCACGATATGGTTCCCTGGCCCTTGGAGCTATTTCCGGCATCGGACTGGCTATTCTGGTATTCTGTTTCCATCTGAAACCGGGCACTCCTCCTACCGATGTTATTTACATTATTATTGCAGCCGTTACCTGTGCGGGCATGTTGCAGGCATCGGGCGGTATGGACTGGATGATTCAGATAGCCGAGCGACTCCTGCGCAAGCATCCGGAGCGCATCACCATCCTGGCACCATTCACCACCTTCTTCCTCACCATCCTGGTGGGCACGGGACACGTGGTCTATACCCTGATGCCTATCATCTGCGACATCGCCCTGAAGAAAGGCATCCGTCCGGAGCGTCCTTGCGGCATCGCCAGCATTGCCTCTCAGATCGGTATTACCTGTTCGCCTATCGCTGCTGCCGTGGTGGCTTTCTCTACCATCAGCATCGAGCAGGGCTTCCATGTAAGTAATGTGCAAATCATCCTCGTTACCATCCCTGCCTGCATTATCGGTATCCTCTGTGCCGTGATGGCGAGTTGGAAGCGTGGTCTCGACCTGGATAAGGACCCTAAGTTCCTGGCTCGCATCGCCGACCCAGCTCAGCGTGAATACATCTATGGCTCTACAGCCACAACGCTCGACAAGAAGATTGCGCCAGAGAGTAAGCGCGCCGTGTATATCTTCCTCGCAGCCCTCGCCATCGTGGTGATCATCTCCGTGGCAAGCATGATGGGCGTCAATCTGCTGCCTTCCTATCCTGTAGAGAAAGTGGTTGATGGCGAGAAGTTGACTGTGATGAAGCCTCTGGCGATGAACATCGTGATTCAGATTACGATGATTGCTGCTGCGGCGCTGATGATTATCTGCTGCAAGGCGAAGCCTAAGGTAGCGATAGACGGAGCGGTATGGAAGAACGGAATGGTGGCGGTGATTGCCATCTACGGAATCGCCTGGATGAGCGATACCTATTTCGCTAACTATCAGCCGGAAATACAGGCTATGCTGAGCAATCTGGTGAAGGCTTATCCTTGGACCATCGCCATTGCCTTCTTCTTTGTTTCCGTGCTCATCAATTCGCAGGGAGCCGTAGTGGTTGCCATGTTGCCTCTGGCTTATTCGCTGGGCATCGACGGATGGATTCTGCTGGGCGTGATGCCGTCGGTATATGGATATTTCTTTATCCCTAACTATCCTTCGGATATCGCTACCGTGAACTTCGACCGCTCGGGCACCACGGTGATTGGCAAGTATCTGCTCAACCACTCGTTCATGATGCCGGGTATGGTGCACGTAGTAACTTCTACCATCGCCGGACTGGGTATCAGCTATATCTACCACTTCTGGCTCGGAATGTACTAACATTTGCCCAAGTATATCGAAATAGAGTCTGCCGCATACGAACGAATCATACTTTGCTAAAAAATAGATACAGGCAGACTTAGTTAGAACCATGTCAAGAATGCGAAGACGACTGGAACTCACTAGGAGTGACTCCAAACTGTTTCTTGAACGCCACGGAGAAGTGGGCAGCGGTGTTGAAACCTATCATCACCGCCACTTCTGAAACATTATACTGGCCCTCTTGCAGCAATCTGGCTGCCTTGTTGAGCTTGTAACGGCGGAAGAACGAACCTGGAGTCTCACCAGTGAGTTCCTTCAGTTTATAGGCGAACTTCGACTGGCTGATGAGCAGGTCGTGGCATACGGTGGTGACGTTGAGCTCCATTTCGGCAGAGCGCTTCTCCATCAGGGCATACAGCTCGTCCATGAACTTGCGGTCCTGATCCGACAGGGTGTTGGCTACAGGGGCATCCAGGGTCTCGGTATCCGTACTGTCCACCAATCCCTTGCGCAGGGTAGCCATGTTATGCAGCTGCGTCTGTACCATCGCCTTCAGATAGAGCGGGTCGAACGGTTTGGTGATGTATGCCACGGCGCCCAGGCGCAGACCGGTGATCTGCTCGTTCATATTCGATTTAGCGGTGATGAGAATTACCGGAATATGGCTGAACAGCAGGTTCTGCTTGATGGTCTTGCAGAAGTCGTAGCCCGACATCTTGCCCATGATGATGTCGCTGAGGATGAGATCCGGCTTCACCTGCTCCAGGTCTGCAAGTGCTTCTTCGGCAGAATAGCGGTTCACCACGGTGTAGTCGTGGGATAGGAGAGAGGTGATGTATTGAGCCACATCGATGTCATCATCCACCACCAGGATCTTCGGCTTCTTAGGGGATTCTGAAGATTCCTCAGCAGAATCTGTAGAAGGTTTTTCTTCTGCTTCTTTTTCTTCTTCTGTTGATATTCCGTGAATATCATCGAGTGGAATCTGCATTACTCCAGTCTTTTCTTTCACCTGTTCTGACGGGGTATAGATAGACTGATCTACCGGAATCCAGAACGAGAACTCTACGCCGGAAGCCCCATCCTTTCTGGTTTCATCTTCCTCATTCTCTCCATTTTCTTGAGAGATGACATTTCTGACGGAGATTTCTCCGTGATGCAAACCGATGAGTCGCTTCACGTAATAGAGTCCTATACCTGTGCCCCATCCGTAATGATGATTGCCCTCTGTTACAGAGAGTTGATAATATCGCTTAAATACATCCTTTAATCTGCTTTCTTCTATCGGCTCGCCATTATTGAAGATGGAAACCATCAGTCTTCCATCCCGGCAGGAAGCCGTGATTCGGATGATTCCCTGGTTGCCGGTATGCTTCAGGGCATTGGTGAAAAGGTTGTCCATCACCTTCTCCAGCTTGTCGGCATCTAGCCAGACCAGGTAGTTGCTCTCTTCTTCTCCTCCTCCAATTCTGGAATTCTCTTCCTTTCCATCCTCGAATCTTGTTTCCAGCCTGATGCCCCTTACACGGGTGGATTCCTCGAAGCTGGCGATGAGCTGCAGCAGTTCTTTCCGGGCATCCACCTTCGCCACTTTCAGGCGCAGGGCATCGGTCTCCAACTGGTTGAAGTCGAGCATCTGGTCTATCAGTTTCAGCATTCGGTTTACGCTGAGGCATACTCGGTTGAGTGTCTTCTGCGCCTGGGCAGGCAGCGATTTGTCCTGTTTCAGCGAGAGGAGCGGTCCGGCGATGATGGTGATAGGATTGCGGAACTCGTGGGAGATATTGGCAAAGAAGTTCATGTTCATCTCGTTGGTGCGCTGTTCGCGCTCTCGCTCGTGCTGTTCCTGCAGGAGCAGCATGCGGTTGGTGCGGATGTGCAGGTAGAGAGAGGCGATGTAGCTGAGCAGCAGGGCGAGACAGCAGAAATAGAACCACCACGCTGCCGCCGAGAACCAAGGGGCTGGCAGGATGGTAATCTTGATGCTTTGCTCGGCAAGGGCTGGCAAGTGCTCGGAGTTGACGAGGCGCAGGCGGAAGGTGTAGCTGCCTGGCGATAGATTGGCGAAACGGGCGGTATGGTCGTAGCTAGGTTCGCGCCAATTCTTGTCGTAGCCCTCCAGCTTGTATTGGAACATCAGCGAAGAACGGCGGCTGTAGTTGGGATAGAAGAAGCTGAGACTCAGGTCGTTCTCGTCGTAGGCTAGGGTATAGCTGTCGCCATCGTGAACATCATCGTTCATGGCGAGTGCTTCGCCAGCCTTGGTCTTGACATCGAGCGAGTAGATTCTCAGGCCTTTCTCCAAAGCCTTGCTCTGGTCGTAAATCTCCAGATGATTATTGCCTGACAGTTTCTGATTTCCAAGTTTTTTCTTGTTGGCAGTGAGTTTCTTGTTCGCCATCAATGTCTTGTTTCCAGCTTCCTGGGGCAGGAAGATGCAGCCGTCGGAGCTTCCGAACACCAGGTTTCCGGTAGGCGAGATGCAGAGCGAATTATCGAAATACTGTCGGTTCCACTCGTTCTGGCTGGAAGATACCAGGCTGTTCATCAGCACGGCTCCTGTGGCTGGCTGATAGCAGATGGCATTCTTCAGGGTGGTAATCCATATCTGATGGCGGTCATCTTCCAGGAGTCCCTGGACGTGTACATCGTTCACGAAATCCATCTTCTCCATCTTCTTCTCTTTCAGGGTAAACCGGTAGAGTCCGGCACGCTTGGTTCCCAGCCAGATGTTTCCCCTGGAATCCTGACGGGCGAAGGCTGGGTCTATGTTGCCATGCTTGGGAGCTCCGCTTACCTTAAGGTCTGTAATCTTCCGAGTAGCAGGCGACAGGATGGCGAGATGCATATTCTTCATAAAGAGGAGAATACGGCCATCCTGCAAGGTGGTGAGCTGGGTTTCGGCATCATACCAGGAGCTGCGGCAGGCGATAAGTTCCGCCTTTGCTGCACCAAACGGATACTTGATGATGTAGGGAGCCTGGCAACTGACATAGACATCGCTTGCCTGGCGGGTGCCGCAGCCGAGAATAGTATCACTCCTGAAGGTTCCGAGCGTAGCCAGCTGGTTGCCCGGCAGAATGCGGCAGCTCTTGATGTAGCTGTTGCCAACCATCCAGAACTGGTTATCATCTAGCGGAACGATGTTGTTCAGCGAAGTATTCTTATCATAATAGTAGTAGTTCGGGTTGCCCTTCTTCGCCTCATATACGAAGAGTCGGAGCGTGGTTCCGGCAAGGATATGATTGCCCACGGTCTGCACAGCGGTGATATCCATTCCTCTTGTGGCATCTACCAAAGGGTTTCTGTTGGCATACTTGTAGGCAATCACATTCTCCGAGATTACCTGGTATCCGGCATTTCTGTAACCTATCCAAAGGTTTCCGCCAGCATCCTTAAATGTGGTGGAAATAAGCTCTTTAGGTTTGTTGAGTGAAAGTAAGAAATCAGGGTAGAGATGAATCCAGTCTTTCAGGTCTCTCTCTATCTTCTTTCGTCTTTTCTCCTTGATGGCTTTCTGGAATGGCTCATCGGTACTATGCGCTTTGGGGCTATCCAACTTCTTCACTTCATCCCCTTCAACGAGAAAACGTTCCTGACCATTGCTCACGGTTACAGCATCTTCTACAGCATCTTCTTCTGCATCTTTTGCTCCTTCTGCTGCTCTATGATGAGCATCCTCTATCTCCAGAATGTTGCTGTTGGCAGAAGGCAGGGTGAAGCGATGAAAGCGATAGCCGCCTTCATATCTTGCCAGTCCGTTCTGGGTTCCTATCCACATCCGTCCCTTCCTGTCGCGGTGCAATACGTTGATGTAGTCATCGGGCAGGGCGGTGCTGTCTTCCGAATCGTGGAAGAACTGGATATAGTCGTGACCATTATACACGTTGATTCCGGCTGATGTGCCTATCCATATCAGCTTCTTGGTATCCTGTGCGATGGCAGTCACGTTCAGCGAAGAGAGCATGAAGTCCTTGCCGGTATGCTTTCCCTTGCTTTCCAGCATCTGCTGCGTGCGCCATCGGTTGGGGTTGATGGTGTAGATGGCTGAAAGAATGCCGAAGATGGCAAGGGCAGCAATCAGGGTATATCGTCTGGTCTTGTTCATATTCGTTTTGTTACTATTCGTTTCGTCTTGTTCCTATCTTCTAGGGTTCGTTTTTTGTTTTGTTGCCAAAATTACAAAATAAATTTCGATTAGCCTTGTTTTTCTCCGAAAAAAATCGAAATTTGCTGCAAATAATATAAAAAGGTAGCACTTCTCTTTGCCAGGCAAGAATAAATCCTTACCTTTGCATAACATTAAAAAGAGAAAATATAAAAGAGAGACGAAAATGAAAATGAAATTGAGATTCATGAAATTGATGCTGCTGCTCTTTATTCTGCCTTTGCAGATGCTGGCGGCAGAACTGGGAGAGGCGGGCAAGCTGTTGGCAGCGCTGCCGGGTGTGAGTGACGTGGAAACGCTGAAAAGTACACATTTCCCTGAAAAGTATGTGTTCTATATCAAGCAGCAACTGGATGCCAAGGATGCTTCCAAGGGCAGTTTTGAACAGCGAGTGATACTCTGCCACAGAGGATTCGACCGTCCTACCGTGCTCGTAACTGAAGGCTATAACGCCAAGTATGCATTGCGCGAGGGATACATCGAGGAACTTTCTAAGCTTTTCGATACCAACATCATCACCGTGGAGTACCGTTATTTCGACAAGTCGATGCCTAGTCCTTGCAACTGGGATTACCTCACCGTAGAGAATTCGCTCTACGATCTGCACCACGTGAACCAGACCCTGCATGCGATGTACAAGGGCAAGTGGATTGCCACGGGTATCAGCAAGGGCGGACAGACCACGATGTTCTATCGCGCTTACTTCCCAAACGATGTGGATATCTCCGTGCCATACGTGGCTCCGCTGAACAAGGGTGTTGAGGATGGCAGACACGAGAAGTTCCTGCAGGAGGAGGTTTCTACCAAGGAAAACCGACAGAAGGTGCTCAACTTCCAGCTGCTGCTCTTTAAGCGCAAGGCTGCGCTGCTGCCGATGTTCGAGAAGTATTGCAGCGAGAAGCAGTATCGCTTCAATGCGCCTATCGCCGAGATTTTCGATTACTCGGTATTCGAGTATGCCTTCGCCTTCTGGCAGTGGGGTGAGGATCTCAAGAAGATTCCTACGAATGATGCCACCGACGACCAGGTGTTCAAATACTGGATCAACATGTGTGAGCCGGAGTATTTCACCAACTACAATGCCACCTCTTCGTTTGATGTGCAGGCTGCCAGGGAGTTGGGCTATTACGGCTATTATACCAAGCCATTCAAGAGATACCTGAGCATCAAGTCGCCAAAGGGTTATCTGAAGAAGCTGATGGTGCCGAAGGGTGCCGAGAATGTGGAGTTCTCGCCAAAGCTCTACAATTATACCGTGGATTTCCTGACCAGGAACGATCCGAAGATGGTATATATTTATGGTGATATCGACCCATGGGGTGCATCGGGCATCTATGGTTTGCCATTTACCAAGAACAAGAAGAACCTGCATGTATATATGTGTCATGGCGGTTCACATCTTACCAGAATCCTGTCGTTCCCTGAGCCAACCAGACAGGAAATCATCGACTTGATAGGGGGATGGTTGAAGGAATAAACTATTCATTATATTAAGCAATTCATGATATAAGGAATCTTCCTTTAAAAAACAGATATAAAAAAAGCGTCTTGAAATCATTCAAGGCGCTTTTTTTATATCTATATGTTAATCTTATCCGTTTGCTACATTTCCAAACAAATCAAATGAGGCATCCCAATCCTTCCATACTGGCTCTCTGCCTATTTCCTTCAATCTCGCATTGATTACCTTGGCGGTACGCTCATCGCTTACGCTGAACTGCTCCAATGCCTGAGGGTAAGTATGGTAACCACCAGGATTTACCTTTGATTCAGCCGACATGGTGGTGACTCCCAGTGTTGCCATGTTGTCACGGATGTAGGCTGGCTCACGGGTAGAGTAGGAGATATCTACATCGTGGTCGAAGATACGCATGGCGAAAGTAGCCTGTGCCAACTGCTTATCGGTCATGAAGCAGTTTGGCTGGAAACCTTCGTTCTGTGCAGGGCGCATACGAGGGAAGTTTACGCTGTACTTGGTCTTCCAGTAGTGCTTCTGCAGATAGCGCAGGTGGTAAGCCATCATGGTTACATCCGTGCGCCACTCCTTCTCCAAGCCGATGAGCACACCCATGCCGATGGAGTGAACGCCTGCCATACCCATGCGGTCGAAACCATCGCAGCGCCACTCAAACTTGCTCTTCATGCCACGTGGGTGGTAGAGCTTGTAGTTGTCACGATGATAGGTTTCCTGGAAACAGATCACGCCGTTCATACCATGGTCGGCGAGGGTCTTGTAATCCTCTGTAGAGAGCGGCATCACCTCAATCTTCACGTTAGAGAAATACTTCTTGGCAATGTCGATGGCCTTGGCGAGATAAGGAACGCCTGCCTTGGCTGGGTGCTCACCCGTTACGAGAAGGATGTTCTCGAAGGGAGCCAACTGCTTGATAGCCTTGTACTCGTTCTCAATCTGCTCTGGGGTGAGGATGGTGCGTGCCATCGGATTCTCACGATGGAAACCGCAATACACGCAGGAGTTGGAGCAGGCATTGGTGATGTAGAGAGGAATGAACATCGACATGGTCTTGCCGAAGCGCTCCTCGGTATATTTGCGGGAAAGACGCGCCATCACCTCCAGGTATGGCTCGGCTGCAGGTGAAAGCAGCGCCATGAAGTCGTTTACATCGCAATGGTCCTTGGCAAGGGCACGACGCACATCGTTATCGGTCATTCGAGCAATGCGCTCCGTGGTCTCCTCCCAACTGATATTCTTTAATTCGTCTGAAAACATTTTCTTTGTAATCCTGTTAGAAATCCTGCAAGCCTTTCCTTCTTAATCCCAGAAAAGCCTGCAAGATTTATCCTTTTTACTTCTTAAACTTTCTCAAATCGTGTGTCAACTTGGCTGCGCAGAAGTTTGGACCACACATGGTGCAGTACTCTCCGTCTGTATGACCTGCCTCCTCGAAATACTTCAAGGCGAGCTCTGGGTCGAGTGAGAGGTGGAACTGGTCTCTCCAGCGGAACTCGAAACGTGCCTTGGAGAGGGCGTTGTCGCGGATGGTTGCACCTGGATGACCCTTAGCCAAGTCGGCTGCATGAGCGGCAATCTTATAGGTTACCACACCTGTGCGCACATCTTCCTTGTTAGGCAAGGCGAGGTGCTCCTTTGGTGTTACATAGCAGAGCATGGCGGTGCCGAGCCATGCTATCTGGGCGCCACCGATGGCTGAAGTGATGTGGTCGTAACCTGGAGCGATATCGGTAACCAATGGGCCGAGGGTGTAGAATGGTGCCTCGTGACAGTGGTCGAGCTGGCGCTCCATATTCTCCTTGATCTTCTGCAATGGCACGTGACCAGGACCCTCGATGAATGCCTGTACGTTCTTGTCCCAGGCACGGGTAACAAGCTCGCCCATGGTATCCAACTCGGCAAACTGGGCTGCATCGTTGGCATCGGCAATACAGCCAGGGCGCAAACCATCACCCAAAGAGAGGGCTACGTCATACTGTGCCACGATGTCGCAGATGTCGTCGAAGTGCTCATAGAGGAAGCTCTCCTGGTCGTGGTAGAGACACCACTTGCTCATGATACTACCGCCACGGCTCACGATACCGCAGAGACGGCTGTCGGCGAGATGTACGTTGTGGCGACGGATGCCGGCATGGATGGTGAAGTAGTCAACACCCTGCTCGCACTGCTCGATGAGGGTATCACGGAACACCTCCCAGTTCAAATCCTCTACCTTGCCGTTTACCTTCTCCAAAGCCTGGTAGATAGGCACGGTTCCTACTGGCACAGGACAGTTGCGCACAATCCATTCACGGGTTTCGTGGATGTTGTCGCCGGTAGAGAGGTCCATCAATGTATCGCCTCCCCACTTGCAAGACCATACCGCCTTATCCACCTCTTCCTCGATGCTGGAGGTAGTGGCAGAGTTGCCGATATTGGTATTGATCTTCACGAGGAAGTTGCGTCCGATAATCATCGGTTCACTCTCCGGGTGGTTGATGTTGGCAGGAAGCACGGCACGTCCACGGGCAATCTCATCGCGCACGTATTCAGGAGTGATGTGGGTGTCGATGCCCAGCTCTTGGCAGTTCATGTTCTCGCGGATAGCCACGTACTCCATCTCAGGGGTCACGATGCCCGCCTTGG
Organism: uncultured Prevotella sp.; assembly: GCA_900551985.1. GTDB lineage: Bacteria > Bacteroidota > Bacteroidia > Bacteroidales > Bacteroidaceae > Prevotella. Next base: position 10,094 of record URYG01000113.1, read on the forward strand.
CGTATGCCATCTGGGTGATATGCTTGCCAGCCTGAGCACGGCGAGGCAACTGGATGTGCTCGAAGCGGAGGTGGT
>URYG01000114.1 GCA_900551985.1 uncultured Prevotella sp.
TAACACTACAGATTCTGGTCCTGTCATTCCTGGTTCGAGTCCGGGTATCCCAACTAGAGAGCATCTTTCATTTCGGAAGATGCTTTTTTCGTATATATATCTTTTAGGGATTGGGGAGAACATTGCATCCTGCCATGTTCGTTCAAAAGAAAAGAGGGTGTGTCATAGACTTATGGCACACCCTCTTATTTGATTTCAATAAAATCTATTACTTGTTCTCTGCATCAATAGCCTTGATTTTCTCTTTTACGAGCTTCAAGTCTTCTTTGAGTTTTTCTACCTTGCGGTTCATTTCCTCTACCAGGCTGTTACCCTTCTTGCTGGCAGCATTGAGGAAGCCGAGGTTGTTCTCGTAGGTAGTGATCTCAGCGCGCAGCTGGTCGTAGCGGCGCAACAATCTGCCACGCTCGTTGTCCAAAGCATTGACACCCTTCTCGGCAACATTCTTGAGGTTGTTCTTGAAGTTGTGGATATGGCGCTTGGCATTGTTGGAACGCAAGGTCTTGTAGAGCTTGTCCATCACCTCGTGATACTCCTGGTAAACCTTATCTTTCTCCTTGAATGGTACGTGACCTACAGCGTTGTACTCTGCGATGAGGTCCTGCATATTCTTCTGCAAGTGCTCGCCGGCGTTCTCAACCAACTCGTTGAGCTTAGCGATGATCTCACGCTTCTTGTCCAGGTTGGCATGCTCCTCGCTGCGTGCACCGGCGTTCAGCTTGTTGCGTGCATCGAAGAACTTATTGCATGCGCCGAGGAATTCCTTCCAGAGCTGGTCGCCCTGCTTGCGAGGCACGTAGCCGATGTTTTTCCATTCTCTCTGCATCTGAATCAGCTTGTCGCCGGTCTTCTTCCACTCGGTGCTGTCTGCCAACTGCTTAGCCTTCTCTACGAGCTTCTGTTTCTTCTCGAGATTCTCTGCATACTGGCTCTTGATATTCTTGAAGAATTCAGCCTTCTTGCTGAAGAATTCGTCGTTGGCGATGCGGAAGCGCTCAAAGATCTTCACGTTCATCTTCTGAGGAGCAAAGCCTATCTTCTTCCATTCACCCTGAATCTCGATGATAGCCTTGGTAGCATCCTCCCAATCGGAAGCCTGCTTCTTCTCCTTCAGATTGATAGCTTCAATCTTTTCGCAGAGGGCAGTCTTGTTGGCAAGATTCTCCTCCTCCTTGGCACGCAGATCCTCGAAGTGCTGCTGGTGCTTCTTGTTGATTACGGTGCTTGCGTTCTTGAAGCGGGTCCAGATTTCCTCGCGCAGCTCTTTTGCTACAGGACCGATTTCGCGGTATTCCTGGTGCAGGTCTTGCAACTGGTGGAAGGCAGAGATTACATCTGGCTCTTCTGCGAGCTTCTCGGCAGCCTCACAGAGCTTAGTCTTTGCCTCAAGATTCTTCTTGAAGTCGTATTCGCGAGCCTCGTTGTTGAGTTTCAGGAGGTCGTAGAACTGCTCCACGTAGAGCTGGTAGTTCTTCCATACCTCGTTTGCCTTGTCAGCAGGGATAGCCTTGATTTCTTTCCATTCCTGCTGCAGGGTCTTGAATTCCTGATATGATTTGTTGGCCTCTTCTGGCGAAGTGGTCATTGCTTTGATCTTTTCGATAATCTCAAGTTTCTTCGCAAGGTTTTCCTGCTTTTCCTCTTCCTGCTGAAGGAAGATCTTGGCTCTCTTTTCCTTGATAATCTGCATTTCGGCCTTGAAGGCTTCTTCTGTGTCATCTGGTAAGAGAACATACTTTTCAGGGTCACCACCTGCTGCGAGATACTCTTTTGTCTGCGCATCTCTTTCTGCGAGATGAATCTTGTAGAAAATTGTCTTCAGCATATCAAGCTCCTCTTTGTTGGGAACTTCTGCACTATGAGCAATTTCTTTTACTCTTTCTAGTACTTCCTGCTTGGTGGCGTATGCCTTCTTGGCAGGATCCAGGGTGCTCTGCTGCAACAGAGCGTTTTCTTGAGAGTCCATCATGTCACTTTGTTTAGTTTATGATTCGAGTTTCTTTGGCCGGTAGTCGTCTCAGACGATTCGACCCACAAAAATATTTATTATATTAATTCTGCAAACTTAAACAAAAAAATCGAATATCTAGTCAAGATATTCGATTTTTTATACTTTTATAACAATAGAAGCCCTTTAGGGCTGCATTTTCCAGCTATAATTGTTCCAATATTTATAACAGTCGCTTGTATCTCAGGAAGCCCCAGCTTAAGCCTGAGACGATGAACGAGAGTACCAGGGCGAAGGCGAATCCGTAAGGACTCTCTTCCATGCCGTTGATTAGGTTCATACCAAACAAGGATGAAATCAGCGTTGGCAACATCATGACGATACTGATACTGGTGAGTGTACGCATCGTGGTGTTCATATTGTTGTTGATGATGCTCGAGTAGGTATCCATCGTAGATTCCAGAATGTCGGAGTAGATACTGGTGGTTTCCCTAGCCTGCGTCATCTCGATGTTTACGTCCTCGATCAAGTCAGCATCCAGCTCATCCACCTGCAGCTTGAACTTCAGTTTCGAGAGCAGGGTTTCGTTGCCTCGGATAGAGGTGGTGAAGTAGGTGAGGGAGTCCTGCAGACGGCTCAGTCCTATAAGGCTCTCGTTGTTCACGCCGTGGTCCAGATTTCTCTTGGCTTTCTCGATAAGCGAATTGATCTGCTTGAGTCGTTTCAGATACCATACGGCAGAAGAGAGGAAGAGTCGGAAGATCATATCCACATAGTCGGTGAATCCTTCGCCGCGCTTCTGTTGATAGCTTACGAAGTCTATCATCATATTGGTTTCGTAGAAACATACGGTAATGGTTACGTCGCGCTTGTGGATGATGCCTAGCGGCACAGTGGTATATGGTGTGCGGCTGCGTATTTCCTTGACGTAAGGGATACGGAGAATGATGAGCATCCAACCGTCGTCGTATTCGTAGCGGGCACGCTCATCGGTATCGCTGATATCCGAAAGGAAATAATCAGGGATCTTGAATTCTTCTTCCAGCAGTCGCTGGTCTTCGTCGGTTGGACATGTTACCTGTACCCAACAGTTTGGCTGCCACTCATTGAGTGCAGTCAGATTCTTATCGATATTCCAGAAAGTCTTCATTGTTTGCTAATCTCCAAATAATAAAAGGTTTGGGTATGGAGATGAGCATAGGGTTGCGCCCTTCTTGTGGGCTTACGGTTGCTGAATCTCCACGCCTTACAATTCGTTATTGTTCTCCGCGTGATAATCGTCCATTTTGGTTGTTATTTAATGAAACATCTGCAAGCTTTTCTGTATTCTGTTCTTAGCAGATTTTACAGTTCTTGCCAAATCGCCTGCAAAGGTAATGATTTTAATTGAGAAAAGAAACAAAAAAGCCGAGAAATTTCTTCCTCGGCTTTCTTTTTTCATCTTTTTGTAATTTCTTGTTTCTTATTTAGTAGGGATCTCAGCCAGGAGCTGCTTCATCAGGTTCCAGAAAGGAGCCACGCAGCTAATCTGGCAACGCTCATTGGCTGTATGAGGACTGAGCAATGTAGGACCGAATGATACTACATCGAGGTGAGGATACTTGCCCAGGATGATAGAGCACTCCAAACCTGCGTGAACAGCCTGCACTACGCCGTCCTTGCCGTTCTGCTCCTTGTAAACCTTCAGCACATGCTCCAGGATGTCGCTCTTAGGGTTAGGGTTCCAGCCTCCGTATGCTCCGCTGAACTCTACCTTCATACCAGCCATGTTGAAACAGCTCTCCATCATGGTTGCGAGATACATCTTGTAGTACTCGTGGCTGGAACGGGCCAGAATCTTGATGGCTGCCTTGCCACCGCCAATCTCGATGATGGCGAGGTTAGAAGATGTCTCTACGATGCCTGGCATAGATGGAGCCATACGCAATACGCCGTCGTGGCAGGCATAGATGGCATCTACCAGGTTGTCCTGAATCTCTGCAGGAACCTCTGTTGCTGGAGTCTCTACGTTCTCGGTGAAGAATTCAATGTTCTCGATATTTTCGATGCCGTTGAACTCATCGCAGATTTCTTCCTTCCAGTCGGCTACCATGTCGTTCAGTGCCTCTACGTTCTCCTTTGGCAGGGTGAGTACTACCTGTGCCTGGAATGGGATGGCATTGCGCATGTTGCCGCCCTGCCATGAAGCCAGACGTGCGTCGAGCTCAGAGATGGCCTCGCGTACGAAGCGAACCATACACTTGTTGGCATTGGCTCTGCCCTCGTTGATCTCGATGCCGGAGTGACCGCCCTTCAATCCTTTCAGGGTTACCTTCACGGCTGCATCTTCCTTGTCTGTCTCTACCTCCTTATAGTCGAGTGTTGCTGTAATGTCGATACCGCCGGCGCTTCCGATTACAAACTCGCCCCATACCTCTGTGTCAAGGTTCAGGAGGATGTCACCGTTCAACTCGCCCTCAGGAAGACCATTGGCACCAAACATGCCTGTCTCCTCATCAGCAGTGATCAGACCCTCTACTGGTCCGTGCTGCAGGTCCTTAGCCTCCATCACAGCCATGATGGTAGCTACACCCAGACCGTCGTCGCTACCCAAAGTAGTCTTGTTGGCACGCACCCAGTCGCCGTCGATGATGGTCTCGATAGGGTCGTTCTCGAAGTCGTGGTTGCTCTCAGGTGCCTTCTGAGGAACCATATCCATGTGAGCCTGGAGGATGACGCCCTTGCGGTTCTCCATACCAGGAGTAGCTGGTTTGCGCATCACGATGTTTCCGGCAGCATCCTGGAAAGCCTCTACGCCGGCTTCCTTTGCCCAGTCGAGCAAATAAGCCTGAATTTTCTCCAAATGTCCTGATGGACGTGGAACTTGTGTCAACTTGTCGAAATTACGCCAGATTTCCACTGGACTAAGATTCTTAATGTCAGCCATAATATCTTTATTTAAAATGTTAATGTTCTATTTGTTTTTGAATGTTATGCTTCTTGCTCCTGTGTTCGAAACATCGTTTATTTCTGAATTTGACGCTTCTTTGTAAACGCCAGCGCTATCCATCCGTAGATGCCCAGCAGGATGACGAGCAGGGTCTGCACGGAGTGAACGATGAGCACGAAATAGAGGGCATCGTTCTGCTGGATGCCATAGAGGATGAGCATCGTCTTCACGGCGAAATGCCATGGACCCGCTCCGTTGGGCGTAGGTACGATCACGGCAATGCTTCCCACGATGAAGGTCACCAGTCCGCACATCAGATTGAGATGGCTCGTAGATTCGAAGCACTGGAAGGTGAGATAATAGTGCAGGAAGTAGCTCAGCCAGATGCCCAGGGTGAAGGTGATGTAGAGCGGCACGTTTCTCACGCCCTTCAGCGAGATTACTCCCTGCCAGAGTCCGCTCAGCGTAGCTTTCACCTTATTATATATAGCCAGCTTCTTAAGCAGCATGTGAGCCAGGAAGAGTACGGCGATGCCACAGATGGCGGTAACCAGGTATCCGGTGGCTGTGAAGTTGCCCAGGATGCTGTCCATGCTCGTGCCCGTCTTGTCGAAGAAGTTCAGGAAGACGGGAATCTGCATCAGGAACACCAGTCCTGCGATGAGCAGTACGAGCAGCGAGTCGATGGCTCTCTCGGTTACCACGGTGCCCAGTGCTTTCGGAAACGAAACGCCGTCCCATCTCTTCAGCACGGCACATCTTGCAAATTCACCCGAGCGGGGGATGACGAGGCTCAGGGCATACGAGAGGAATATGGAGTTGGTACTTACGCTGCTGCGCACCTTCTCGCCGATGGGTTCCAGCGTCTGCTTCCATCTCCAACCTCTGAAGAGCTGCGCCGAGATACCGAAGGGGAACGACAGCAGCATCCAGGTCCAACTCATCTTGTGGAGCAGTACCTCCTCCACCTGCTTGAAGTCGAATCCGCGATACATCCAATAGAGGATAGCACCGCCCAGAAACAAGGAGAGTGCCACCTGCCAAATATTGTTTGCTATCTTTTTCTTTTCCATCATAGCTGCAAAGGTAACACTTTTATCGCTTATATGGCACTACTTTCGCATATTTTTAGCATAAATAAACGGTTAGGCTCCATTTTATTTCCCCTTTTTTATATAAAAGATGAAAAAAAAAGCATTCAAGGGGTGATTTCTCGAAAAATAATCGTATTTTTGCAAAATAAATATATCAATATCGTATAGAACGTATGAAAGCTGTAAAGCCAAAGAAAAATCTAGGTCAGCACTTCCTTACTGACCTCAACATAGCCAAGCGCATCGCCGACACGGTGGATGCCTGCCCTGATATACCTGTTCTGGAAATCGGACCGGGTATGGGCGTTCTTACCCAATATCTCGTTGAGAAGCCTCGCCCGGTAAAGGCGGTGGAAATCGATTCTGAGTCGGTGGCATATCTCCATGAGAACTTCCCAACACTGAAGGATAACATCATCGGAGAGGATTTCTTGAGGATGGATCTCAATCAGATATTCGATGGAAAGCAGTTCGTGCTCACGGGCAACTATCCATACGATATCTCTTCGCAGATCTTCTTCAAGATGCTCGACTACAAGGACCTCATTCCTTGCTGCACGGGTATGATCCAGCGAGAGGTGGCTTTGCGTATGGCTTCCGAGCCGGGCAACAAGGCGTATGGCATCCTCAGCGTACTCATCCAGGCATGGTATGATGTGGAGTATCTCTTCACCGTAGATGAGGGTGTGTTCAATCCACCGCCAAAGGTGAAGAGTGCCGTCATCCGCATGACCCGTAACGAGGTGACCGACTTGGGATGTGATGAGAAACTCTTCAAGCGACTGGTGAAGACCGTGTTCAACCAGCGCCGCAAGATGCTCCGTGTAAGCCTCAAGCAGATGTTCCCGGGTGTAACCCCACGTGAGGATTTCTACACCACCGACATCATGACCAAGCGCCCTGAGCAGCTCAGCATCCAGCAGTTTGTGGAACTCACCAACTATGTGGGCGAAGAACTGAAACGATTGGAATTAATAAAATAATAAAAAATAAAAATATACAGACTATGATCGACGTAAAAGAAACTTTGAATTCTGCAGGAGAGCGTATGGAGATGGCAGCAATGTATCTCGCAGAAGAGCTCTCTCATATTCGTGCAGGTCGCGCCAACGTGGCTATCCTCGACGGCGTGCGTGTTAACAGCTATGGCAGTATGGTTCCATTGAACCAGGTGGCTACCGTAACCACTCCAGATGCCCGCACCATCGCCATCCGCCCTTGGGACAAGAAGGCTATCAAGGACATCGAGAAGGCTATTATGGACAGCGGCGTGGGTATCACTCCTGAGAACAATGGTGAAATCGTACGCCTCGGAATTCCTCAGCCTACCGGTGAGCGCCGTAAGGAGCTGGTTAAGCAGTGCAACAAGATTGCTGAGCGTGCCAAGATAGAGGTTCGCAACGTGCGTCAGGAAATCAAGGAGAAGCTGAAGAAGGCTATCAAGGATGGTCTTTCTGAGGACTTGGAGAAGGATGCAGAGAACGATTTGCAGAAGCTTCACGACAAGTACATCAAGCAGCTCGAAGGTTTGATGGACGAGAAGGAAAAGGAAATCATGACAGTCTAGAAAGACGTCATGTTTTTCAGACTTACATTATTAATATGTGATAATGAGAGGACTCGTTATTAAAAATACAGGCAGCTGGTACACCGTCAAGACTGACGATGGCCAGCTGATTGAAAGCAAAATCAAGGGCAATTTCCGATTGAAGGGCATCCGCAGCACCAATCCTGTGGCTGTGGGCGACTATGTGCAGCTCATCACCAACCAGGAGGGCACGGCGTTCATCTCTTCCATCGAAGACCGCCAGAACTATATCATCCGTAAATCACCCAACCTCAGCAAGCAGAGTCATATTCTGGCGGCTAATCTTGATCAGGCGCTGCTTGTGGTTACCGTGAATTACCCAGAGACTTCCACCACCTTCATCGACCGATTCCTGGCTGGAGCCGAGGCATACAGAGTGCCCGTCATCATCGTGTTCAACAAGTGCGACCTTCTTACCGAAGAAGAGCTGCGCTACGAGAAAATGATGCGCACCCTCTATGAGACCATTGGTTACCAGTGCGTAGAGATTTCGGCTGCTACCGGAGAGGGAGTAGATGAATTGCGCCCGCTCATCCGGGACAAAAAGTCGCTGCTCAGCGGCAACAGTGGCGTTGGCAAGTCAACCCTCATCAACCAGCTCATTCCGGATGCTGGACAGCGCACCGCCGAAATCAGCGAGGCGCACAACAGCGGCATGCATACCACCACCTTCAGCGAAATGCTTGAACTGCCGGAAGGGGGCTATCTCATTGATACTCCGGGCATCAAGGGTTTCGGTACCTTCGATATAGAGAAGGAGGAGCTTACCAGCTATTTCAAGGAGATTTTCAAGTTCTCGGAGAACTGCAAGTTCTCCGACTGCACCCACACCCACGAACCGGGCTGTGCCGTCATCAAGGCTGTGGAGGAGCATTATATTGCAGCCAGCCGCTATCAGAGCTATCTTTCTATGCTCGAAGACAAGGACGAGAATAAGTATCGTGAGGCATTCTAGAAACCATGGTTTCTGGAATGGATATTAAATAAGAATTATGGCAAAACAGGAACTGAAGGATTTTAAACAGCGCGTAGAGGAAGGCGAATTTGCACAGAGCGCCGAGATTTCAGCCAGTTATCTCGACGAAGACATCCTGATCATAGACAATGTCAAGGTGTTGCAGAACCCAGATCCCGTAAGATTGCAGATGAACATGATAGCATCCTGCATGCGCGGCAGTCTGAAGCTGATGTATAATGGCAATACCCTCTTGGTAGAGAAGGGTGATATCTTTATTTGTCCTCCCAATTCTACACTCGACATCGTGGAGGTGTCGGGCGATTTTGCGTGCACGGCGATGTGTGTGAGCAATCACGGTATGCTGAATATCCTTCGTTCTCATATTTCGGTATGGAATCGGGCGATGTATGTGAGCAAGGTGTCTGTGCTGAAGATGAATGAGGTGGATATGGTTTTCTATGCCAAGTTCACCGATCTGGTACGTCTGTGCCTGGATCCGTCGTTCAGCGAGCGCACTTCTTGGAAGCCTTATCGCCGAGAGATTGTGGAGACGCTCTTGAAGAGTGCACTCCTGGCTGTGAGCAACATGCTGCTGGAGGATATGCCGAAGGAGGAGCTGAACTCCAGTTCGAGCGATCTCTTCGATCAGTTCCTGGAGCTGTTGCAGCAGGCGGAGGTGAAGCATCAGCCGGTGGAGAATTTCGCCCGCAAGCTATGCATCACTCCGAAGTATCTCTCCATCATCTGCAAGCGCCATTCGGGCAAGACGGCGATAGAATGGATTACGGAATACACGCTTGCCGACATCACTTATCTCCTCCGTTCCACCTCGAAGACCATCAAGGAGATTTCGGGCATTCTCGGTTTCTCCAACACTTCTTTCTTTGGCAAGTATGTGAGGGAGCATCTCCATATGTCGCCATTGAAATACCGCGAAAGTTTGAGGAAGAAATAGCGTTTTGCTATGCTATCTCAAAAAAAATGGCAACCGGAAATAATTCGGTTGCCATTTTTCTTTCTTACTTCTCAGGGAAGATTTCAGCCAGCTTCTTTGCCATGCGCTCTGCGAGTACGGTGGTATAAACTACCTTGCCCTCCGGGTTGATGAGATACATGGTAGGGAGCCAGGAAATCTTGTAATCCTTGGAAATCTGGGTTTCCTTCCACTTCTTGAACTCGCTGTACTGCTCCCATTCCACGCCATTTGCCTGAGTGTAGTTGTCGAGCTTCTGCTTGTCGGTATCCATAGATACACCGATGAACTTGGCACGGGTGCCGTACTTCTGGAACATCTCCTTGACGGTAGGAATCTCTCTGCGGCAATCAGGACACCAGGTAGCCCAGAAATCCAATACCGTCCATGTTCCCTTCTTGAGAGCAGGGAAGGCTGGGGCCTCAGTTCCTGCAGCCAGGAGATTCTTGGCATAGAGTACATCCACATCCTGTGGGTTCTGGGCTGTTGTTGCGCTGCCCTGAGCGTTAGCTCCGATGACAGATGCTGCCATGAGGAGCAAAGAGAATATTGCTTTTTTCATTTTTCTTTGTATTTTAAAATTCTAAATGCAAAGATACGGATAATTTTCGAAAAATGATATTGGATGAAAGAAAAAATGCCGGGCGCATCTTGAAAAAGATGGCTCGGCATTATTT
>URYG01000115.1 GCA_900551985.1 uncultured Prevotella sp.
GCTCAACGAGATAGACGACCTCTCTACCCTGGAGGACAACCGCATCTACCTCGCCGTAGAAAAGGCAGAGGATGACAAGAAGAAGAAATATGCCGTAGTAAAGGTACCGGATAGAATCTATGGACGCTGGGTGAAGGTACCGGCAAGCGATGGTTTCGACAACATCATGTATCTCGACGATGTAATCAGATACTGTCTGCCTCTGGTATTCCTCGGTTTCAAGAAGAGCACCTACCGTGCCTTCAGTTTCAAGTTTACCAAGGATGCCGAGATGGAGATGGACAATGATGCCGACTTCGGTACCATGGAGAAGATTGCCCTGGGTGTAAACAGCCGTAAGAAGGGTGAAGCCGTGCGCGTGATCTACGACCAGGAGATGCCTAAAGAACTTCAGAAGAAGCTCCGTGAGCGACTGAACACCAAAGAGTTGGATGCTTCATTGGCTGGCGGAAGATACCAAAACCACAAGGATCTGATGTCGTTCCCAGATTGCGGACACAAGGAACTGAAGTACGAGAAATGGGCTCCTATCATGAAGCCGGAGTTCCTCTCCAACGAGAGCATCCTCGACCAGATTCGTGAGAAAGACCGCTTTATCCACGTACCATACCATAGCTTCAACGGCTACATCCGTGTGCTCCGTGAGGCTGCTACCAAGCCAGAGGTGAAGGCCATCAAGACCACCCTCTATCGCCTGGCCAAGGATTCAAAGGTGGTGAAGGCACTCATCACTGCTGCCCGCAACGGCAAGAAGGTAACTGCCGTGGTAGAGCTCCTGGCACGTTTCGACGAGGAGAGCAACATCAAGTGGAGCAAGCGCATGCAGGAAGAGGGCGTAAACGTAATCTTCGGTGTTGAAGGACTGAAGATTCACTCCAAACTGCTCTATATCGAGTCAAAGAAGGGAAATATCGCCTGCGTGGGAACCGGAAACTTCCACGAGGGCAATGCCAAGATCTATACCGACTATCTGATGATGACCGCCCGTACTAAGCTGGTAAACGAGGTGGCTAAGGTATTCGATTTCATCGACCGCCCATTCTCACCCTTCCGCTTCAACGAGCTCCTCGTATCTCCAAACTCCATGAAGAGCCGCATCCTGCGCATGCTCGACACTGAAATCAAGAATGCCAACGAAGGTAAGGAGGCTTGGGTGAAGATGAAGATCAACCACATCACCGATACCGATATGGTAACCAAACTCTATCAGGCTTCAAAGGCAGGCGTGAAGATTGACATCGTGATTCGTGGCAACTGTTCGCTGGTGCCAGGCATCGCCAAGCTCAGCGACAACATCCGCTGCGTGGGCATCATCGACCGCTATCTGGAGCACAGCCGTATCCTCATCTTCGCCAACGGAGGCAAGCCAAGATACTTCATCGGTTCAGCCGACTGGATGCCTAGAAACCTCATCAACCGTATCGAGGTGCTCACCCCGGTATATGACGAGGATATGCAGGCAGACCTGCTCCGCACCATCTCTTATGGTATGAGAGATACCATGAACGGCCGTGTGGTAGATGGCAAGGGCGGCAAGGATTTTGTGGAAGGCGAACCATTCCGCAGTCAGGAAGAACTTTATAAAGCATATAAATAATGATGAATTTAGCATCCATTGATATCGGCTCCAACGGAGCCCGACTCCTCATCAAGCGCTTCGATCCCGAGGCAATCCGAGAGGAAGACCGCATCAAGAAACTCATGTTCATCCGCATCCCATTGCGATTGGGTAAGGATGTTTTCACCCTGGGAAAGGTTTCCAAGGAGCGTGAGAAGATGATGCTCCACATGATGAAAGGCTTCAAGCAATTCATGAAACTCAATGACGTAGAGGCATTTCGCGCCTGTGCCACATCAGCCATGCGCGATGCCGAGAACGGCAAGAAGGTGCTCAAGAAGATAGAGAAGCAAACCGGCATCAAACTCGAAATCATCAAGGGTCAGGAGGAGGCACAACTCCTCTACAACAACCTGGTAGAGAAAACAGACTCCAACGAGGGCAGCTTTGCCTACATCGATGTGGGCGGTGGTTCTACCGAGGTGAGCATCATCCACGACGGAGTTCTCGCCGAGAGCTATTCCTATAATATGGGTACTCTGAGAATGCTGAGCGGCAAGGTGACAGCCGATACAGAAAAGCTCTTCAAGGAGAACCTGACGAGATATGCCGAGCAATACGGCGACATCAAGATCATCGGTTCGGGTGGCAACATCAACAAGTTGAACAAGCTGGCACGCCACAGCAAGCAGGATGCCAAGAACCTGACGCTTGCCGAACTGAAGCGTCTCTACTCGATGATGCAGCCCCTGAGCATCGAGGAGCGCGAGATTTCTTTCTCCCTGAAAGAAGACCGTGCCGACGTCATCATTCCTGCCGCCGAAATCTTCCTCAAGGCATGCGAATACCTGAAGTGCGAAAACATCATGGTGCCCAACATCTCGCTCGCCGACTCCATCGTGGATGGACTCTATGAGAAGATGATGACCAAAACAGAAGAATAAACCACTTCATCCACAAATAAAATAAAAGATATGTCTATATCTCAAGTTTTTATGCTATCTTTGCACAGAAATGTGCGAAGGTAGCATTTTTTTTGTTTACCTTTCGCCTCTTCTTGCGTCATACACATAAAAAGAAACAAATGGAAGAAACAGAATTTGAACATATCGCCCAGGAAATGCGCCCCAGGTTGACGGCACATTGTCAACGCTATCTCTCGGCAGGAACCCTTGCCGAAGAAGCCGACGACATCGTGCAGGAAACCCTGGTGAAACTCTGGAAGATGCGCGAAAGGCTCTCGGAATACCAGAGCATCGAGGCCTTAGGTATGACGATAGCCAGGAATCTCTGCATCGACCATCTGAGACGCAACAAAGCCCAGACGGCATCGCTGGAACAGATGAAGCATCCAGCAGATATCTGTACGGCAACAGAGCGTACCGACCAGACCATCATCGGCGAAGATACGCAAAGGCGACTCAACAGGGCGATGGACAGGCTTCCGGATACGCAGAGAAGAATGCTGCTATTGAGAAGCGAGGGAAAGAGCCTCGATGAGATTGCCGAAATCTGCGGAGCCAACAAGACTAGCACCAAGACGATGATTTCTGCAGCAAGAAGATCATTGCTGAAAATGATGAAATCATAAAAGGCTGGAACTCAAAAAAATGGAACTCTAAAAATGAAAGAAATGAAGAAACTAGAAGATATAACCTATCGCCACGAGCTGATAGAGCGCTACCTCGATGCTGATACCAGCGTGGAGGAAGAACAGGCATTGGCTGATTTCTATCGCCATTGCGAGGATAAGGATTTAACGGATGAGGATCTCGACATCAGAAACCTGATGCTGGGAATGGAGAACTATACCCCGAATTTCCATCAGGTGGAAGAGAAGAAGCACGAAACAAGATGGGTACGCCTCTCTGCGATACTTCTTGCTACAGCGATGCTGGCAGGACTCATCTTCCTGCTCTTCCCTATCAAGGATTATTTCTCATCCTCTTCTGAACAACCTGGCTTTGCCAACCTGGTTCCTACAGAACAGGTGGTTCGCTCGCAGCCATCTTCCGAGGATGAAGACGGAAACCTGAACACATACGAAAAGATGGAACGTGCCGACTCCCTCTTCCTGGCTGCCACCAAGGACATTGTGACTCCACAGGAGATGAAGTCAAGTAAGATTGCCTTTGAAAAAAGAAAGAATATCGCAGAAAGAAGCGAAAAGAATGCTGGGAAGACAGTAAGCTATACGGAGAAGAGCTTAGGTTACACAGAGAAGAACCTAAGCTATGCCGAGAAGAGTTCAGGCTATGCTGAGAAAACTTCCGGCAAAGCCGAAAAGACTTCTTCTGAAACAGAAAGAAGCATTCATGAAGATTTCAATCAGATTTATGAAGTAGCCTCTGCCGCCCTACCTTCTGCCGAGCAGCTAACCATCAACCGCCAAGGCAACATCATCGTTATCTCCACCATCGACAACGATGGCAATGCCCAGCATTACACCATCAACGCAGCAGATACGCAAGATGGTAGTTACCAGCTACTTCCATTGGCTCAGTTAAACGAATGATAAAACATTTCAAGCTTATGAAAAAGTATATTTTCACCATTGCATTTGCCCTGCTGGGCATAACCAGCAGTATGGCATCCAAAGCAGATACCCTGCATATCTACAGCATCGACGGCGAGCACATCCCAAACTTCACCGGCAAGGAACTCATCGGTAAAACCATCAAGAATTACCAGGTAAACACCAACGTCTTGCCGGCACCCAAAAGAGATGTGATAGAGATTCATATCATCACCACTACCACACCTCCTGCCCCCAAGCCAGCCCCTCACTATCTGATTAAGGGCAGAGAGCAGGAGCTGACTAAAGAGGAATTCAACAAGATTTCTCCCAGCAAGATCAGAGCCATCGAGGTCTTGAAAGAGGGCACCAAAGCCATTCAGGAAAGAGGTCTGAAAGACGATGGCAGAGCCTACATCATCGTTACTCTGGAGAAATAACAGACAAAACGTATCCCTTTTTCTTCAGCGACTCAATCTTAACGGTCGCATCATGCTGAAGAGCATGGCGGAGATACGTCATCTGCACATTCACAGCCAGGGAGTTGGCATAGCTCACGGTACCCCACACCGCCTCCTGTATCATCTCCTTGCTTACTACATTGCCGATATTCTTCGCCAGCAGACGGAGGATGTCGGCTTGTCGGCTGGTAATGAGCACACGAGAGGAACGGGTGCGAAGCTCATTGTTGTCATAGCAGAAGGTGGTTTCTCCGAAATGATACACCTCCTCTTCTATCGTCTCACTCTCATTCATAGAAAACCGCTCCTCTATTCTTGCCAGCAACTCTTCCGGATAGAAGGGTTTGGCAAGATAATCGTTTGCCTTCAGGGAGAAACCTTTCAGTCGATCGTTTTTCTCCGTACGGTCGGTGAGAAAGAAGATAAGCACCTTCGGGTCGATGGCTCTGATGCGCTCTGCCACCTCATAGCCATCCATCTCCGGCATATTGATGTCGAGCAATACCAGGTCGGGCTTCACCTCCGGAAACTGCTCCCATGCCTTCTTGCCATTGCCGGCATAAGTCACGTCGTAGCCATGCTGCTGCAGGAAACTCTTCAGCAACATGGAATACTTCAAGTCATCGTCTGCAAATAATATCTTGATCATTTTTTCTGTTGTTTATAGCGTTAAACCGGATGCATCAGGAGTGCTGCGGGATGACGATTGAAATCCTGGTTCCCTTACCCACTTCGCTATGCATCATTTTCCTACCCCCATGGGCCTTTACAATCATATCAACAAAACTCAAACCCAAGCCGATGCCCGGCTGCATCATATCCGGGTAAGCATTGCTGCGATAGAACTTCGTCCAGACTCTCTGCTGCTCATCGGGCGAAATGCCGATGCCATTATCTGATACAGAAATCATGACTTCCCCCTTCCCGGTATCTCGGCAGGCAACATGGATATTGACGATATCGCCGGAATACTTCACCGAGTTCTCCATCAGATTACTGACCACATTCAGCAGCTGGTCTCTATCTCCCATCATCCGGTCGGAAGTGCGCTGATAATCGAGCGAAACATTCACCTCCTTCTGCCTGTTCTTTCGATAAACTGCCACCAGATTCAGCAAAGCGGCATGGATATCGAAAGAAGTTATCTGGAGCGGGATATGTTCCTCTGCCCTGATTACTTCACGGAGTTTGGCGAGATAGGCAGTGAGGTTATCACTCTCTTCTCTTACCGTTTCCATGATGAGGGCATTCTCATCCTTTTCATCTGTCTTTAGAGAATCCGCCTTTTCTTTATTTATCTCTTGGGCAGAGAATACGGATACACACATCTTCAGCGTCTGCACGGGGCGCTTCAGCTCGTGAATCATCGTATGTACGAAGTCGCTTCGCATCTTATCCACCTTCTTCTGCAGGAGCATCATCTTGATGAGATAAGCTATGCTCAGGAGAAGCATGATGGTAACCAGCAGACTTCCTATCATCTGCCACATCATTCCCTTCAGGATGGGCAGCATCGGCACCTGCATCCTCATCTGCATCGACTGATACTGGATAGGATTGAAAGGCACTTCCACCAGCATTTCGTGATGAAACAAGGTAGGAGGCTCTACGATTCTTGTCTGCCACAGACGATGCTTTCCCGTCTTCATCTCTGCCCCGATGAAATCATTGCCCAGTTTTCTACTGATGAAACGATCAAAATGCTCCTTGTCAAAACGGGTAAGCTGGTAAGTGATGTAAGTATTCATGCAATCAAAAGAATGATTGAAATCCGTCTCACGCAAATCAAAAGTATCTCTCCGCTCTATCACGTTTCCGAATCCCGGCTTACGACACACTACTCCACCTATGATTGTATCCGTATTCAATGGAGAACAGACTGTTGTAACAGGAAGCTTTCCATCTGAGAAATATGCCGTAACTACATAACCGATATGCGCTTTTTCTTTTACTGTCACTCCTAAATCTATCAGATAGGCGACTATTGTCTGTTCCGCCTTTTCGGCGTTTTTCTTCCCCATCTCTCCCATTGAATAGGTTACGCTATTGTAGAGCCAATAGGTCTGCAAGCCTATCAGCAGGAAAGAGGAAAGGATGGCGAGCAGCCAGACTTGTTTGATCCTTCTATTCATATCATTTTTCTTTTTTCAGTGCAAAGGTACGAAGATTTCACTATATATAATAAGGTGAAGCAAGATTATTTTGCCAGCGTAATGTTTCAGTAATGATTATTTGCGATTTTGAGCCCGAAAAGCTGTTCCTTTGCAGACGAAAACAAAAAACAAGGAAGAATATGAAGAAAGAAACAGTTTTATGCGCGATGCTAGCCACCGCCACCTGTGCAACTGCACAGAACGGGAAAATCCAGACATCCGGAGTTTCCGCAGATTCGATACAGACGGAAAAAGATTCAATCAAAGCTAACCAAGAAGCCGAGATCAAAGCAGACAAGGAGGCTGAGATTCAAGCCGTAACCGTAACAGGTCATCGCCCGATGTACAAAATGAGAAACGATGCCCTGGTTACCCGTGTCCGCAATACACCTTTGGCAAAGGAGCCGACGCTGGAAGATGTATTGAGGCACATACCCGGCATGAAACAAACCGCCGATGGAAGCCTGGAGGTAAACGGTCTGGGAGCACCCACCATCTACCTCAACGACAAGAAGGCTACCTCTGCCGAACTCTCTCATCTCGATGTGAAGCTGATAGATGAAATAGAACTCATCACCACTCCTGGTGCAAAATATGATGCAACGACGGGGGCCATACTGAGAATCCTGACGAGAAGAACAGACGAGGGTATATTCGGCAAGATGCAGGTGTATGATAAATTGAGCGAGGTGAACACCAACCACGAGGAATTGACCCTGGGTTGGGTAACGAAGAAGATTTCGCTCACAGGATTTTACGGTTATACAGACAACCGATACAATGTGCATCAGCCACAGGAAGCACTCGTAAGAGCCAAAGATGGCGAATATCTCTTCGGAACCGATCGCCATGGCAAGAACAAGGCAAATTACAACGCTACGGAACTCAACTTCGACTGGTTAATCAGCAAGCAGCACGAAGTGGGAATACAATGGGAAGGGCTTTGGCTGAATGGCGGCAGAAGCGAAAAACAGCAGCAGTACTATCGCTATCCTAACCCAGCAGGAGAAGATACAAACAGCGAGATGAAACTTTCTGATGCGGATGGCGAGATGAAGTATTTTGATGCGGAGAGCCAGCAATGGGGACACCAGCGCAGTCACCACTTCAACCTCTTCCATCTGGCTAAATGGTCGAAGCATTTCTCATCACAGATTTATCTGGACTATGCCAGAAACAAGGATTCTGACAGCCAGCCTATCACGGAGAAAGAAGGTAGCGAGATACAGGAAACCCTCAACCGTTCCAATTCGAGCTACGATATCTATAGTGGAAGATTCGAAGTCAAACAACTCTTCTCAGACAAACATTCCATCAACTATGGTGGCGAATGGAGCCTGATGGAAGGCAAGGGAAAAACCGAAAGTTCTGCCGATATGCTTGGAACTACGGAATACAAAAACCACGATACCAAGACGGCAGCTTACCTGCAATATCAGGGTGAAGCTGGCAGATGGAGCTGGTGGGCAGGCATCCGATACGAGCATCTCACATCCCGATACACCAATCTGTCGGAGGAATCTCCCGACAATATGGAGCGCCATTACGACCAGTGGTTTCCATCATTCGGTATCACTCTCAACGAACCATCGTGGCATCACTCGCTCAGCTTCCGAACTACCACCGCCCGACCTTCTTTCAGTCAGCTCAGTGGGAACATCTACTATATCTCGCGCTTTCAGTACCAGATCAGTAATCCGAAGCTGCAGCCTGTCAACACCTATCGTCTGACCTACTCGGTGCAGTGGAAAGACTTTCAGGGAATGCTGAGATATACCCGTATCGACCACTCCATCATGTATGTGCATGAAGTGCCGGAAGACAAGCCCGTAAGATACGTGAGTACATTCATGAACTTCAACAAGATTCAGAAATACATGGCATATCTCAACTGGGGCCACGTCTTCGGCTGCTGGCGTCCGAATGTCAATGCAAGCATCACTTACCAGCGCTTCTCCGTAAATGATCATGGAGAGCTAATCAGTTACAACGGAGCAACTTGGGATGCATCGTTTGACAATTACTTCACGCTACCAAACGACTATCAGCTGTCGCTCTCCTACAGTTTTGACAACGGAGGACAAGTGGGTAAAACGAAGTTCAGCCCCACTCAGAACTGGAGTCTTGGTGCCAACAAATCGTGGATGGACGGCAGATTACAGGTTGCCTTCAGTGCCAACGACCTCTTCCATCAGCAGCTCTTCAAGGAGCGAACCCACGAGCATGCCGTTGACTTCTCCCAGACTGAAGATTACAAGCTATGGAGCTACAAGTTGACCATAACCTGGAAATTCAACAAGCGAAAGGGAAGATACAACGGCATAAACAGTGCGGAAGATGAATTGAACCGACTGTAGCCGGATTATCCCACACCCAGCAGTTCTACTTCGAATATCAGGGTAGAGCCGCCTGGGATGCCCGGCTGCGAGAACTTGCCGTAGCCCATTTCGGCAGGGATGTAAAGTTCCCACTGGTCGCCCACGTGCATCTGCTGCATGGCAACAATCCAGCCATCTATCAGGTCGCTCAATCGCATGGCGAATGGCGTGCCGCCACGGCTGGAATCAAACTTCTTGCCATTGATGGTCCAACCGGTGTAATGAGCCGTCACGATGCTGCGTCGGCTAGGCTGTGCTCCCTTCGGGTCGCCCTGCTTCAACACCTTATAATATATACCACGAGGCAGTGCCAAAACGCCCTCCTCCTTTGCCTTTTCCTCCAGCCAACGCTTGTTGGCCTCAACATATTCTCTTTTTGCCATAAAACTTTATTTATATCCTAAATCTAAAAATAATCTATAGGGTTATCTTATTACCCTTTTTCACACCTCTTCCATACGAATCAGATTCCAGCCATCAAACTGCATGATAATCTTATGCAGTTGGGTTCCTTGTCGCAAGGCCTCAACCCTTGGAGCCACGGCATAACGGCTGATTTGCTCTCTAGCTGCATCCCACTGCTCTCCTATCATCTTCTCGAATGTTTCTTTCGAAATTCCCTTTTCTTTCTTTGGCACAAGTTTCAATTCTATGATATAACTGTGCCTAGTAGGATAACGAGACAAGTTTGGCAAGAGGAAGAAATCGCAATAACCATGATTCAGTTCCAATTCGGGTGCGGTATAATAATAGTTGTTCAAACTAAGGTAGGCCATAAAGAAA
The DNA here is from genome assembly GCA_900551985.1 of uncultured Prevotella sp. Classification (GTDB taxonomy): domain Bacteria; phylum Bacteroidota; class Bacteroidia; order Bacteroidales; family Bacteroidaceae; genus Prevotella. The sequence continues at coordinate 9,849 of URYG01000115.1, forward strand.
CCTTGCAGATTTCGCTCGCCCCCGATGGTATCACGCACCGATGAGACATCGGCGTATGCTTTTGCCATATGACTCAAAGTTTCATACCATTTCCCCTGGAATGCCATGTAAGTGAACATCGTCTTAAGCTCATCAATATTTACATGCTTTACATCCTGATATTCTTCCAGCAAATACTCATAATATTGCTTGCGAACATTGTTGTTGGGAATACCCAGTATCACCTGATCGCCAAAAGTATCCTTGATAGTCAACATTCCATAATAGAAAAGCAGACTTGGGAAGACTCCGGGGTCGGTAATG
>URYG01000116.1 GCA_900551985.1 uncultured Prevotella sp.
AAGGCTAACTAGCGTAGATATCGCCCTTGAGGATATAAGCATCACCACAACTCTTGTACTTTGCGATGACAGCATCAGCTACAGCCAAGGCATTGGTGTAGTCCTTGTTGATGACGAGAGCATTACCCAAAGCAACGAGTGCCTTAGGATCCTTTTTGTACTCCTTCTGATACTCCTTGATAACCTTGGCAAAAGCCTTGGCATCTACGTTACCAGCCTTCAATGTTGCTTCTATTGGCTTTAGGGCATCCTTGTAATTAACGTCCTGAGCCATTGCAGGAGCTGCCAAACCCATGACGAGCAAACCTGCTACTAAATATTTAACTGCTTTCATAATTCTACTTTCTATCTAAACTTTTAACGTTTAACATTAACTGTCTTAATCGTAATATCACCTCTGTAAGGAAGCAAGCCTGTCTTGAAGAGGATAAGCTGTCCCTTAGGATTGGAAATGTAGTTGGCAAAGCTCCAAGGCAAAGCCTTATGAGGGTCAACCACGATAGCGTATATAGTTCTAACGAATGGATATCTTCCATCCAACAGGTATGCCTGGTAAGGTTTCCAGCTGTTCATAGGGGTAGCTTTCTCCTTGATGGATACCTGCATTACATGAATATTCTTCTTAAAGGTTGTGTTGGTGGAATCGCGTCTGTCGTTCAACCAATTTGATCCGATTACACCGATAGAACCTGGATTCTGGTCAACGAAGTCGATGACCTGCTTACTAGTCTTGGCAGCCATAATCTTCGCTCCCATCTTTTCGCCGTGGAGAACAGAATCTACCACGAAGTTGGTGGTTGCAGAGCGGGTATTGTCGAAAATGACCTCGATATCACCTCTCTTGGATCCAGGAACAATATCACTCCATTTGGTCGCCTTTCCGGTAAGAACACGCTTGATGTCATTCACTGTGATGCAAGTATCATTATTGCTCTTGTTGACAATGAATGCCAGACCATCGTATCCGATAGGGAAAACGGAAGGAATCACATTGCTCTTCGACTTCAAGTATGCAATCTCACTATCCTTCAGATTACGGGTAGTAAAGAGGAGTGCTGTCTTGAAATCCTTGATCATCTGAAGTCCTGTGACTTCATCTGTGTATTTTGGTTTGAGCTTGGCCTTTGGGTACTCGAACTCAAACTGACTTCTTTCTTCGTCAATGATAGGACTCAAACTCTCATCAGCCACGAACTCAATTGTGCCTGAAGTAGGAGTATCAGTTCTACCATCTTTGGCTTTCTTCTCGCCACAAGACGAGAAGAAAGCCATTGATAGTACTGTTAATCCTATATAAATATAAGATATTCTTTTCATTCTATTACTGCAATCTAAATACAACTGGTACAGTATACTTAACACGTACAGTAGAACCATTCTGCTTACCTGGAGACCATCTAGGCATGCTCTTAACGACACGCTGTGCCTCACGGTCAAGTGAAGGGTCAACGGAACGAGCTACCTTCACATCAGATATAGAACCATCACGCTCTACCACGAATGAAACGATAACACGACCCTGTACGCCGTTCTCCTGTGCTACGACAGGATACTTGATGTTGCTAGCCAGATACTGCATCAAAGCGCCTTGTCCACCAGGGAATGAAGGCATCTCCTCTACAACATCGAAGACCTTAGTTGCAACCTCAGGTTTTGGAGCTGGTGGTGGAGGTGGAGCTGCTACAGCAATCTCACTTCTCACTGCTTCCACTGTACGGTCCTTCACACCTTCCTTGTTTTCTGTACCGACAGCAACCTTTTCGTCCAGTTTATCCATCTGCTTAACCTGGTTTTCCTCTTTTACGAGTTCATCCTTCTTGATGACAGGTGCAGTAAACTTCTGAGTTTCGCGAGCCACAGGTATCTCCTTCTTAGGTTCAATCTTTGGCTTCACTGGCTCTTTCTTCTTTTCTTCCTTCTTAGCCTGCTGCTGGAGTTTAGCCAACTCCATAGCTTCCATATATGCCTGCTGTTCTTCAGCTTGTTTCTGTTCGATAACTTTCCAAGCCAAGAATCCACCCACGAGAGCTGCAGCAATGACCAAGATCAGAAGAGACTTGATGTTTCGACCGGAAGTACCCTTACGGAGCTGGTATGCACCATACTCCTTGTTCTTTCCGGCGAAAACCATTTCGACCCATTTAGGATCGTAAAGATCTATTTTTGCCATTTCTTTCTTGTTTAAAATTGTTTGTTACTCATCTTACATCTTAACGTGTCTAGACTCGAGAAGCTTCTCATCGTCTGCGTTAATCTTATCGATGACGTAAGTACCAATGTTTGAAATCTGCATTTCGTCGAGAGCGTCAACCATATTCTTGTAAGAAGCGTTGTCGGTTGGCTTGATGACGATGGTCAGAGTTGGAATCTTACCATCCTTCAAGTTACCAGCCTTCAAATCGCTGAGCTTCTTCTGATAGATGCTATCAGGATACTGCTTAGGATTCTTCTGACGATCCATGTTTAACTCCTTAACAGCGAGCGAAATTCTCTCTACAGGACGTGTGCCGTTCTCTGTAGCGTGCTCTCTCAAGACCTTACGGATACCCTGGCTGCCCCATGTTGTCTCCTTGATCCATGTAGGATCGTTGTAGTTAGGGATACCAGCACCATAATAAATCTTGTTATCAGCTGCTACGTAGAGGGTAACAGTCTCAGAAGCTTTCGCTTCGTTCTTCTGGTCATCTTGAGTATTCTCGTCATTACTTGGCATAGTCAGCTCCATAGTCTGAGGTTTGCTCAAAGATGTACACAGCATGAAGAACGTGATAAGAAGCATGAGCATATCCACCATAGGCGTAAAGTCTACGCGGACATTCATTTTCTTTTGTTTGCTTTCTTTCTTTGCCATTTATTCGTCCCCCTGTTGTTTTAACTGTGTAATCATATAGTAATGACTCTCATCCATGTCCTGGAGTTCGTTCATCACTCTCTTCACTGTCTTGTAAGGTGTAGAAGCATCTGCCTTGAGGGCAATCTTGATGTCTTCATTAGCGTTACGAGCAGCGTCAACCCACTGCTGGAACTCGCTCATGCCACCCTTGATACTGTCGAGAGGAATACCCTTAGTCTGGAGATACTGTGGACGCTTTGCAGCGTTCATAGACAGATAAGTGCTCATGTCACTCATAGAAACACCGAATGTACCCTCGCTCTTGAAAGTCTCAATCTGCTTAGGGCTCAAAGACACGCCGAAGTTGCTTGTCATTGTGCTCAGTGCTGCTCCCAACTGATCGGTATTATCAATACTCATAAATACTTGGCCCTCGCCGGTTGGTTTTCCGGCCTTGTCCTTTTCAGGACTTACCAAGATGGTCAAGACACCGTTCTCAGGCACCTTAATCTCAGACACAGAACCTGGTGTATTTACCTTCACTGGCTCATTCTTTACGAATGTAGAGGTGAGCATGAAGAAGGTAAGCAGCAGGGTCATAACGTCTGACATAGGCGTCATATCGATCCAGATGTCACTCTTCTTAATTTTTACTTTACCCATAGCGATAAAATTTTAAAGGGTTAGCAAAAATTAAGCCTCTTCTGCGTGGTTAGCTTCGTATGTCTGAGCAATTGAGTAACCTACCTCGTCGAGTGCGTATGTCAACTTATCAACCTTGTTTGTAAATGTGTTGTAAGATACTACAGCACACCAAGATGTCAAAATACCGAATGCGGTGTTGATCAACGCCTCAGAAATACCTACAGAAAGTGCTGCTGAGTCAGCGCCACCACCTTCACCCATGGCCTGGAATGACTTGATCATACCGGTTACAGTACCGAGAAGACCTGTCAATGTACCGAGAGTTACGATTGTAGCGATGATAGGCAAGTTCATTGTCAAAGTTGGCATCTCCAACTGAGTTGCCTCCTCGTGAGCCTGCTGGATCTTAGCTACCTTCTGAGCCTTCTTCAAAGATGCGTTAGCACCAGACTCCATAGACTTGTAAGCGTTCAAAGAAGCCAATACTACGTTAGCAACTGTACCGCGCTGCTTGTTGCAGAGCTGCTCAGCCTTAGCGAAATCGTTAGCGTTCAATGCAGACTTGATGTTTGCTACGAACTTAGGAAGAGCACCTGTACCTGTAGCGGTCTTAAGAGCCAACCAACGCTCGATAGTCATAGCCAACACTGTGAGCAACAATGTGTGGATAACTGGTACGATTACACCACCCTTGTAAATTGTACCCCAAATGTCTGCTGGGTGATCCTGGATACCTGGATCCTGGAAGTGCATGTCGTTACCGAACCATGTGAAGAACAATGTGAATGCGATGATAGCACATACCACGATGATCCAGAATGCGCCTCTTACTCCCTGAAAGCCCTCAGACTTCTTAGCTGGGGCTGCTTGTTTTGTAGTTGCCATAATTTTTACTTTTTTAAATTATTAGTTAATAAATTATTAATATTTCTTATTTATTTCTCGCTTTATTTTAGTTGTTTTGTATGCCTAGTTTGTGTTGTCTTGAAGAAACACGCTTAGGTTATCCAAATTCCTTTGGCAAAGATAATAAATATTGAGAAACTAACGCCCTAATTAAGAAGTTTTAACGAGATATTGGCTCATTTTTTACCAATATCTCGCTTTTTTCTTACAAAGTTGACCTTTTTAGGACTGTTTTTCCCTATTTTTATTTCAATTTGCTCAAAGCTTCCTTGATGCGGCGGATTGCCTCTACGATGTTTTCGTCGCTTGTGGCATAGCTCATGCGGAAGCAGTCTGGATCACCGAAGGCATCTCCACCTACTGTAGCTACGTGAGCCTCCTCCAGGAGGTACATTGCGAAATCTGTTGAGTTGTTGATGGTCTTCTCACCATTGCTCTTGCCGAAGTAGCTGTTGCACTTAGGGAAGAGATAGAAGGCACCCTGTGGCATGTTGACCTCAAGTCCTGGTACCTCCTTGGCGAGCTTCACGATGAGGTTGCGGCGACGCTCGAAAGCTACGCGCATCTCCTCTACAGCACCCTGGTCGAGTGTGTAGGCTGCTTCTGCTGCCTTCTGGCTTACAGAGCAGGTGCCGCTCGTATATTGACCCTGCAACTTGTTGCATCCCTTGATGATCCACTCAGGTCCTGCGAGGAAACCGATTCTCCATCCTGTCATGGCGTATGCCTTGGATACACCATTGGCGATGATCACCTGCTCCTTCATGCCTGGTTCCTGAGCGATGCTGTGGTGCTTGCCGATATAGTTGATGTGTTCGTAGATCTCGTCTGCCAATACGAATACCTCTGGATGCTTCTTCAGAACCTCTGCCAATGCTGTCAGCTCCTCCTTGGAATATACACTTCCGGTAGGGTTGCTTGGTGAACAGAGTATGAGCATCTTGGTCTTCTCGGTGATTGCGTTCTCAAGTTGCTCGGCAGTCATTTTGAAGTCCTGGTCGAAACCTGCGTTCACGATGACTGGAGTACCGCCTGCCAATTTCACCATCTGTGGGTAGCTTACCCAATATGGTGCAGGGATGATTACCTCGTCGCCAGGGTTTACGAGTGCCAGTACAGCGTTGCACACGCACTGCTTGCCACCGGTGCCTACGATTACCTCGTTGACTGTGTAGTCAAGTCCGTTTTCATTTTTCAATTTGGCAACAATAGCTTTTCGCAAGTCAGGATAACCAGGAACTGGTGAGTAACGTGAGAAGTTCTCATCAATAGCCTTCTTTGCTGCCTCCTTGATATTGTCAGGCGTGTTGAAGTCTGGTTCACCTACACTCATGTTGATTACATCGATACCCTGAGCTTTCATTTCACTACTCTTCTGTGACATCGCCAGCGTTGCTGATGGTGCCAATCTGTTAAGACGATCAGATAATTGTGCCATAATTCTATTTTATTGTTAATTAATCGAGTGCAAAATTAAGCATTTTATTTCTTTTCCGGAAGAAAATCATTCATTATTTCGCGGTTTGATGCAAAATAATAACATAATTTACATTATCCGAGGTGCAAAGTGTGCCCCATGCGGTCTCTCTTGGTCTTGAGATAGCGCTCGTTGTACTCATTTGGTACTACTTCGATTGGCACATTCTCTGTGATTTCGAGTCCGTAAGCCTCCAAACCAACACGCTTTACAGGGTTGTTGGTGAGCAGGCGCATCTTGTGCACACCGAGGTGGCGGAGCATCTGCGCACCGCATCCGTAGTCGCGCTCATCTGGCTTGAAGCCGAGGTGCACGTTGGCATCTACGGTATCGTATCCCTCTTCCTGCAACTTGTAGGCTGCAATCTTGTTCATCAATCCGATGCCTCGGCCTTCCTGCTGCATGTAGATGACTACACCCTTGCCGGCTTTCTCTATCATTTGCATCGCCTTGTGCAACTGCTGTCCGCAGTCGCATCGCTTGCTTCCGAGAATATCGCCTGTGGCGCAAGATGAATGAACACGAACCATAATAGGCTCGTCTTCCTTCCATTCACCCTTGATGAGTGCCATGTGCTCAAGTCCGTTGCTAGCCTGGCGGAAAGGAATCAGACGGAAGTGTCCGTATTCTGTAGGCATATCTACCTCTTCGCCCACCTCAATGAGCGATTCCTTCTTGAGACGGTATTCTATCATGTCCTTGATAGAGATGATCTTGAGGTTCCATTCCTTTGCCATCTCCATCAACTGTGGAAGGCGTGCCATAGTTCCGTCTTCGTTCATGATCTCCATAAGGGCGCCTGCAGGATAGAGTCCTGCCATTCTGCAGAGGTCGATAGCAGCCTCGGTATGTCCGCTTCTTCTCAATACGCCGTTGTCCTGGGCATAGAGAGGATTGATGTGGCCAGGGCGACCGAATGTCTGTGGCGTAGATGCCGGATCTGCGAGTGCCTTGATGGTCTCAGCACGGTCGTGGGCTGAAACACCGGTAGTACATCCCTCTAGCTTGTCCACGGTGATGGTGAATGGGGTGCCGAGCATGGATGTGTTGTCTGATACCTGGTGAGGCAAGTCGAGTTCCTCACATCGGCTCAGGGTAATAGGGGCGCAGAGCACACCTCTTGCGTTCTTGAGCATGAAGTTTACCTTCTCTGCGTCGATTTTCTCTGCGGCGATGATGAGGTCGCCCTCGTTTTCGCGATCTTCGTCATCTACAACGATGACAAACTTACCTTCCTGGAAGTCCTTTACTGCATCTTCGATGCTATTGAGTTTGATATCTGCCATTTGTTTGATACTTTTTATAGTTACATTTCTTTTATCTGACTAATGATGTTTGCATTACTCTGCTTGATGGTGTTCAGATCACGGTAGAGCCGGATTCTGAATCGCCACATTCTCAGGTAGAGTACGATGCCCACAGGTACGATGATGGCTGCGAGGATGTTGAGCCACTGGCGTTCGAATGGGCGGGTATGAGCCTTCGTAGCGAGGATAGGGTAGAGGTTGAGATTGTGAAGGATGACCTTGTTCTTGGTATTGGTCAGATCCTCTATCACGTTTTCAAGCTCATCGCTGATGCGCTCAATCTCGTTGTCGGGCTGGTATTTGAAGAACACATTGATGAAGTTTGGAAGTTTCTTCAGCTCGTGTACCTTATTATATATATAGATATCACTGTTGAGCTTTTCCAATCGCTGTGCATCTTCTGCATATTTCGGCTCTTCGATGATGACCTCCTTGCCGAAGACATGGCGTTTGATACGGAGACCAAGCAGTTTCATGAAGAACATCTTGTACATCTCCATATTGAACACCGTTGAGTCGTTGGTTGCCTTATAGGTGACGAATACGGCGATTGGTGCCAGTACGGCTGGAGCCAGTCCCTGGCCGAACCAGATGGTCCAGGTTCCCAATCTCGACATTCGGTAGCCCGTGTTGTCGAGGATGTAGAAGATGATGAACACGAATACGGAGATGATGACCGGGAATCCCAATCCACCCTTTCGGATGATGGCACCCAATGGGGCTCCGATGAAGAAGAAAATCAGGCAGGAGAGTGCCAGCGTGAACTTTTTGATTGCTTCTATCTTGTGCTGTCTGATGATGTAGTCGGCATCGCTCGTAACCATAGCCTTGAAATTAAGGTCTGTGAGTTCCTGTTGTGCCGTCATCTGTGCATCATTGAGTGCCCGGAGTTTCCTGTCGTTCGAGAGTTTATTATATAAGGTGTCGAAATTCTCCGTCTGTCCCTTCTTGATTTCCTTCAGCGAATCAGCCTTGTTTACCTGCGCCGTGCGGTAGAATCGGGCATTGGCTTCCGAGAGATAGTTCTTTCCTATGGAATCGTACAGTCCGTTGATGGAGTCGATGGCGTGGAAAATCTCTGATAGCCCCTTTCCCTTCGCATTGTTGGCAAGCGACGAGGCATCGGTAAGGTTGAAGTCGGCATCAAAGTCGAGCACGATCTTCTTGGAGACGAAGGACTCTCTTCTGTATGGTACGGCAGCGCTGTTGCCGAATTCACTGCTCTTCATATTCTCAAACCATTCTCCGCTGTAAAGACTCAGCACGAGGTGCTTCTTCTCAGCTGTACTTTGCAGCATTCCCGAGTCGGCAAGGATGATGGCGGCATCTTCGTAACTGTCGGTCATTCGATAGATCATGATGCCGTAGAGCTTTCCTGTATTCAGGTCCTTCTTCTGCACATAGAGGTTGCAGCTCGGGATTCCATCGTAGAAGATGCCTTCCGGGATTTCCAGTTCCGGACTCTTCTGCTTCATGGATATGAGGAGTTGTGCCAGCTTCTGGTTGGAGTGAGGACCTACATTGTTCTGGAAATAGAAGGATCCGAACATGATGATGACGGTGATGACGATGAGTGAGCGGAAAGCCTGCATCAGAGAGATGCCGGCAGCCTTGATGGCTGTGAGCTCCGAACTTTCGCCGAGATTACCGAAAGTCATCAGTGAGGAGAGAAGGATGGCAAGTGGCAAAGCCTGCGGCACGAGCATCAGGCCCATATACCAGAAGAACTGCGCCATCACATCCATCGAGATTCCCTTTCCGATGAGGTCGTCGATATATCGCCATAGGAACTGCATCATCAGCACAAACTGGCAGATGAAGAAGGTTCCCATGAAGAGAAGTCCAAATTGCTTGGCTATAAATATGTCTAATTTCTTAATTCTAAGCATTTCTTTTTTTCTAGTAAGCTGTTTTCTCACCATTTCGAGGTAAACAGCTATCGTTTCAGCCTGCAAAGTTACACAAAAAAATTAGAAATCCTTTCTTTTTCGCTTTTTTTATATATATAATAGGTGTAAATAGGTCGGAATTTGAGCAAAAAAAGAAAAATCAAACTTTTTTCGAAAATTTCTCCGAAAAAATTTGGTGGAACCAAATAATTGTTGTACCTTTGCACCCGCAATTCAGAAATGACTTGTAAGGATGGCGGGATAGCTCAGCTGGTTAGAGCGTCGGATTCATAATCCGGAGGTCGAGGGATCGTGGCCCCCTCCCGCTACATTGAGACACTAACTTTTTAGTTAGTGTCTTTTTTGTGCGCCAAACTTTTCCACATTTTTCCACATAAGTCTTGATAACGTTTTCCACAGGGGTGTTGATAACTGTGGAAAAGAAGTATAAGTGTCTGATAATCAGTTTTGTTTTGCTGGGATAACGTTTGTTGATAACTGAATCTTCTAAAAGTTCTTCACATTTTTTATCCATACTTTTCTTGCATTTTTCAAAAATATGTTGTAAATTTGCCCTCAACTAAAAATTTGGGTCTTTATGAAGCAGCAACAAGTTTACAATTTAAAAGAGTTTGCCGCTCGACACCATCTTGAAAGTATCTTTGGGGCTTATGCCGCACATATTTATATAGACGATCTATGCGAAAAGGATTTTATAGAGATGGCTCAAGAGCGCACCCTGTTCACGAAACTCGTGTTGGTGACCAGGGGAAACATCAATATGGGTGTACTTCAGCAAAGTACTGAAGCCAATGATTCCGACAGGACGCTTTCGACAGGTGAATTGCTGGTCGTCTCGCCCAAGCATGTCATTGCTTTTTCCAGGATGTCGGGGGATTTTGAGGCGGAGTGTATCCTGGTGGATGAGGAGATTACGGCAGATGTGGTGTATCAGTTATCGGATGACAAGCAGAAATCTGCCCTTGATATCTTTCACATGATTCGTGATATAGTGCGCCATCAGCACATCTACAAGGTAGAGATGATCCAGTCGATGGTGAATGTCCTGAAGCTTCTGGTCCTTGGTTC
>URYG01000117.1 GCA_900551985.1 uncultured Prevotella sp.
CTTGCGTTGCTTTCAACGTAACATCTAAGGAGCAGGTTATCATCAACACATGGTATGGTGGTGAGATGAAGAAGGGTATGTTCTCTATGATGAACTACTTCTTGCCATTGAAGGGTATGGCTTCTATGCACTGCTCTGCTAACTGCGATATGAACGGTGAGAATACAGCTATCTTCTTCGGTCTTTCTGGTACAGGTAAGACTACATTGTCAACAGACCCTAAGCGTAAGTTGATCGGTGACGATGAGCACGGATGGGATGACAATGGTGTATTCAACTTCGAAGGTGGTTGCTACGCTAAGGTTATCAACTTGGACAAGGAGTCTGAGCCAGATATCTACAACGCTATCAAGCGCAACGCTCTCCTCGAGAACGTAACTGTAGCTGCTGATGGTAAGATTGACTTCGCTGATAAGAGCGTAACAGAGAACACTCGTGTTTCTTACCCAATCTTCCACATCAACAACATCCAGCCAGGTTCTTCTGCTCCAGCTGCTAAGCAGGTTATCTTCCTTTCAGCTGATGCATTCGGTGTATTGCCTCCAGTATCTATCCTGACTCCAGAGCAGACTCAGTACTACTTCCTCTCTGGTTTCACAGCTAAGTTGGCTGGTACAGAGCGCGGTATCACAGAGCCTACTCCAACATTCTCTGCTTGCTTCGGTCAGGCATTCTTGGAGTTGCACCCAACAAAGTACGCTCAGGAGTTGGTTAAGAAGATGAACAAGAACAACGCTAAGGCTTACCTCGTTAACACAGGTTGGAACGGTACAGGCAAGCGTATCTCTATCCGCGATACACGTGGTATCATCGACGCTATCCTGAATGGTGACATCGACAAGGCTCCTACAAAGCAGATCCCTATGTTCGACTTCAAGGTTCCAACAGAGTTGCCAGGTGTAGCTACTGAGATCTTGGATCCACGTGATACATACGCTGAGGCTTCTCAGTGGGAGGAGAAGGCTAAGGATTTGGCTGCTCGTTTCATCAAGAACTTCAAGAAGTATGAGACAAACGAGGCTGGTAAGGCTCTCGTTGCTGCTGGTCCACAGCTCTAATTCGACATTTCGAATTTATACTAAATATGGAATCCCGTTTCTCGTAAGAGAGGCGGGATTTCTTCGTTTTTACTCCTTTAAATCACTAAAAAATATAAAAAATGCCCCTAAAATCAATAAATTGCATAATAATAAGGAGAAAAGGGCGATTTTTTAAAGAATTCTCCGTAAATTTGCAGCTAAAAAGAAAAATTGGATAGAATGAAAAGTAAATTTTTAGCTTTTATAGCACTTGTTGCAGCTACTTTGTCGCTCTCTTCATGCTTGAGCAGCGACGAGACAGTAGTAGAATATACAAATGATACAGCCATCACGAGTTTCTCCTTGGGAAAGCTCGGTAGATACACGAAGACTACTGCAGGCAAGGATACTCTGATTGCTGATAAAGTGAATGGAGCTAACTATCATTTTTATATAGATCAGGCTACACGCCAGATCTATAACGTAGATTCCTTGCCTACCAAGACAAGGACCGCTGCCGTATTGGCTACCATCAGCAGCAAGAACAGCAGCCCTATCTTCATCATGCACAAGGATTATCCTGAGAAGATTGACTCGGCAAAGTATTATTCAAGTACCGATTCCATCGACTTCTCTCAGCCACGACAGGTTCGTGTATATAACAACTCGCTCAATGCCTACGTTACTTACACCGTAAAGGTGAACGTGCATCAGCAGGAAGGCGATGAGTTCAACTGGCAAACCAAGGCTCAGTTTAATGATCAGCTCGCTGCCCTCAGCGACCTGAAGGCGCTCGCCCTGGGAAGCCATATCTATGTATTCGGCAAGACCCTCGGGGGAATGAAGATATACAAGAGTGCTGCAAGCGACGGTAACAATTGGGATGAGGTAACAGCCAACCAGACTTTCGCAGCTGCCGATTATCAGAACGCCGTGCAGATGGGCGATCAGCTCTATATCCTCTCAGATGGCAAGGTGTATGCTTCTACTGATGCTGCAACCTGGAATCAGGTAGGCGAGGATAGCCAGCTCAAGCAGTTGGTAGGTGCCAGCAGCAAGTATCTCTATGCCTTTACCGCTACAGGCATCGCCGTGTCTAAGGACAATGGCGCAACCTGGGCTGCCCAGCAGTTGGATGCAGATTTCTCACTCCTGCCAACCCAGAGCCTGAGCATGAATGTATCTACCATTGCTTCTGTGAAGAATGTAGAGAATGTTCTCCTGCTCGGTACCCGTGATGCAAGCTATGGTGATACCATCGCTACACTCTGGAATCATGTGGCTGATTACTCTGCCAATGCTTCAGAGAGCGCATGGAACTATATAGAATATGATGCTTACCAGAGTGGAAAGATGCCAATGATGGATCAGGTGCTCGTTTGCGGTGCTGATTCCGGCTTCGTAGCCCTCGGCAGCAACGGCAAATGGTATAAGAGCAAGAACAACGGACTGACATGGGGTGTAGATACACTCGTAACCATGCCAGCAGGATTCTCTGCTACCACCCAGCGCTTCGGCTTCTGCCGCGACAAGGACAACTTCTACTGGGTAGTAAGAAACGGCAGCGTATGGAAGGGTCGCTTCAACAAGGATGCCTGGATCAAGGACCAGACCATCTTCGAATAAGACCGTCGGGAATCAATCATATTCATATCGCGTAAGGTATAGACATGAGGAGAAGCTTGTGTAAATGCTTGTTGCTGCCGGTCTTGTTCCTCTTACCACCCCAGGTGATGAGGGCACAGGACGATTACCAGTATCGTATGGAGATGGGTGCCGGCGTGGGACTGGTTGCCTACGAGGGCGACCTGAACGGCAATATCCTTGCCCATCAGCAGCCGATGGCTGCCATCGTGGGAAGATACAACTTCGATCCCTACAAGGATCTGCGGTTCAACCTGGGACTGGGCAAGCTGAAAGGCTCTAACGACAAGGTGAAGACCGATTATCCCGACCTGGATGGGAAAGCCTACTCCTTCAGCAATACCCTGGTGGATATGAGCCTCGTCTTCGAGTACAACTTCTGGCCCTACGGCACAGGCAGGGACTACAGAGGAGCCAGGAGGCTGGTGCCTTTCATCTTCGGAGGTCTGGGAGCTACCTTTGTGAAGGGAGAGCAGAAGAATATATTTACCGCCAACGTGCCTTTGGGCATCGGGGCGAAATACAAGATAAACGAGCGGATGAACGTAGGCGTAGATTGGAGCATCCATTTCTCGCTGAACGATGAACTGGATGGGGTGAAAGACCCTTATGGCATCAAGAGCAGCGGACTCTGGAAAAACCAGGACTGCTATTCCATGCTGCAGGTCTCGTTCACCTACAGCTTCAGCGCAAAGTGTAAAACGTGTAATAAAGAAGAATAAGAACTCTTAATTAAAGAATAAGATATGAACAACTTGGATATGAACAGAATACCTGAGCACATCGCTATCATCATGGATGGCAATGGACGCTGGGCAACAGAAAGAGGTAAGGATCGCAGCTACGGCCACCAGGCTGGAGTTGACGCAGTGCGTTGCATTACATCAGAATGTACTCGCCTCGGTGTGAAGTACCTTACTCTCTATACTTTCTCTACTGAAAACTGGAATCGTCCTGCCGACGAGATTTCTGCCCTGATGGGACTGGTACTGACTTCTCTGGAGGATGAAATCTTCATGAAGAACAATGTGCGATTCCGCGTGATCGGCGACTTGAAGCGTCTGCCACAGGCTGTGCAGGACAAGTTGCAGGAGACCATGGACCATACCGCCAAGAACGATGCCATGACCATGGTAGTAGCCCTGAGCTACTCTTCGCGCTGGGAAATCATGAAGGCGATGAAGGAAACCGTGAAGGAGGCTATGGAGAAGGGCGCCAGCTACGAGGAGGTTGAGAAGATGCTTACCGAGGAGAACTTCGAGAAGCACCTGGAGACCAACTTCATGCCAGACCCAGAACTTCTGATCCGTACAGGTGGCGAGTTGCGTATCAGCAACTACCTGTTGTGGCAGATTGCCTATTCTGAGTTGTATTTCTGCGATACCTATTGGCCAGACTTCAACGAGGAGTGCTTGCACAAGGCTATCGAGAGCTACCAGTCGCGCCAGCGCCGTTTCGGCAAGACCGAGGCTCAGGTAGAAGCAGAGGAAGAGAAGTAAAAGGGGGAAAAAGGACGAAAAATAGATACTATATATATAATAAGGTATAAATGAACAAGCTAAGAAAGATTTTCATCCTGCTATTCGGCATCATGGCGAGTGCGCAGGTTATGGCACAGGATAAGATAGTACATCCAGATATCTCGTATGCCGGAACCCCTCGCACCTTGACCCTTGGAGGTATCAACGTGTCGGGTGTGGAAGGATACGAAGACTATGTACTCACCGGTATCTCGGGCCTGACAGTGGGAGAAGAGATTGAAGTGCCAGGCGACGCTATTACCAATGCCGTCAAGCGCTATTGGAAACATGGACTTTTCTCTAAAGTCGCTATCGCTGCCGACTCTATCGTGGGTGAAAAACTTTATCTTCACATCTATCTCGCGGTAAGACCTCGTATCTCTGACATCCACTACGTGGGATTGAAGAAGAGCGAGCGTGAGGATATGGAGCAGAAGCTAGGTATGGTTAAGGGTACTCAGGTAACACCTAACATGCTCGACCGTGCCAAGATCCTTGCCAAGAAATACTTCGATGACAAGGGCTTCAAGAATGCTGAAATCCAGATCAACCAGCGCGACGATGTGGCTAACAAGGGCCAGGTAATCCTGGACGTGATCGTAGATAAGAAACAGAAAATCAAGGTTCACCAGATTACCATCGACGGTAACGAGAAACTCTCGGACAGAAAGATCAAGGGTGGACTCTTCTCGAAGGGTGCCTTTGCCAAGACCCACGAGGCTGGCAAGTTTGCTACTTTCTTCAAATCGAAGAAGTTTACTCCTGAGAGATGGAAGGAAGACAAGCAGAAACTCATCGACAAATACTACGAGTATGGTTATCGTGATGCGCAGATCCTGGAAGACAGCGTAAGCAACTTCGACGAGAAGCACGTCAACGTATATGTCAAGGTAGATGAGGGTAAGCGCTACTTTATCCGCAATATCAACTGGGTGGGCAACACCGTATATGCTACCGACTATCTGAATGCCGTGCTCGGTATGAAGAAGGGCGATGTATATAATCAGAAACTCCTGGGCAAGCGATTGCAGGAAGATGAAGATGCTGTGGGCAACCTCTATTACAACAATGGTTACGTGTTCTCTAACATCAATCCTGCCGAAGTGAACATCGACGGCGATTCCATCGATCTGGAGATGCGCGTGACAGAGGGACCTCAGGCTTACCTGAGCCACGTACGTATCAACGGTAATACCCGTCTCTATGAGAACGTAGTACGCCGTGAGCTCCGTACCAAGCCAGGCGACCTCTTCTCTAAGGATGCCCTGATGCGTTCGGCTCGTGAGTTGGCTTCCATGGGTCACTTCGATGCTGAGAAGGTTTCACCAGATGTAAAGCCTAACTACGAGGACGGTACTGTGGATGTAAACTGGAACCTGGAGCAGAAGAGTAACGACCAGATTGAGTTCTCGCTCGGTTGGGGTCAGACGGGTGTCATCGGACGTGTGGGCTTGAAGCTCAACAACTTCTCTATGGCAAACCTCTTCAACAAGAACAAGGAGCATCGTGGTATCATGCCTATCGGTGATGGTGAGGTGCTGAGTATCGGTGCACAGACCAATGGTACCTACTATCAGAGCTACAACGTAAGCTACTCTACCAACTGGTTTGGCGGCAAGCGCCCTATCCAGTTCAGCGTAGGTGCATACTACAGTAAGAGTACAGACGTGTCAAGCAACTATTATAATAGTGCCTACATGAATAACTACATGAGCTACATGTATGGTTATGGTACGGGTTACTATAATAACTACGAGAATTATTACGATCCAGACAAGTACATCCAGATGGTGGGTGTGAGCCTCGGTTGGGGTAAGCGCCTCCGTTGGCCGGATGATTACTTCACCTTGTCTGTGCAGTTGGCTTACCAGCGCTACATGATGAAGAACTGGAGCTATATGTTGATGACCAACGGTAATGCGAACAACTTGAACTTGACCATCGCATTGAACCGTACATCAACCGACAACCAGCTCTTCCCACGTCGTGGTTCAGAGTTTGAGGCAAGTGTGAACCTTACTCCACCATGGAGTGCGTTCGACAACAAGGATTACAAGAACCTCGCCAACAACTCCCAGTCTCCAACCTACTCTGCAGAGCAGCAGGAGAAATACCGCTGGATTGAGTATCACAAGTGGAAGTTCAAGGCAAAGACCTATACCGCACTTACAGAGGGTCAGAAGTGCTTCGTATTGATGACCCGTGTAGAGCTCGGTTTGCTCGGTGCTTACAACAAGTACAAGAAGAGTCCATTCGAGACCTACTATGTGGGTGGTGACGGTATGAGCGGTTATTCATCCTATTATGGTGAGGAAACCATCGGACTCCGTGGTTACGAGAACGGTTCCGTATCTTACGGCCGTACCACCGGTTACTATGCTTATGCATACGACCGCTTCTCATTGGAGTTGCGTTATCCATTCCTCCTGGGCAATACCACAATCTATGGTTTGACCTTCGTAGAGGCAGGTAACGCCTGGTATGATACCAAGGACTTCAATCCATTCAGCATGAAGCGCAGTGCCGGTGTAGGTGTGCGTATCTTCCTGCCAATGGTGGGTCTGATGGGTATTGACTGGGCTTACGGTTTCGACAAAGTATGGAACGGAAGCCAGTATAAGAAGGGTGGAAGCCAGTTCCACTTCATCTTGGGTCAGGAATTCTAAAGACGGATTTTATGAAGAAAATAGTATTGATGCTGATGATGGCTGTAGCAGCCATCTCAGCACATGCACAGAAATATGCATTGGTGGATATGGAGTACATCCTGCGCAATATCCCAGCTTATGAGCGTGCCAACGAACAGTTGAACCAGGTGAGCCGCAAGTGGCAGGCCGAGGTAGAGGCGCTCAATCTGGAAGCAAGCACCATGTACAAGAACTATCAGAACGAGGTAGTATTCCTCTCACAGGAGCAGAAGAAGGCCAAGCAGGACTCCATTATGCAGAAGGAGAAGGAAGCCAGCGACCTGAAGAAGAAATACTTCGGTGCCGAGGGAGAGCTTTACAAGAAGCGCGAGGCACTGATGGAACCTATCCAGGAGGAGATTTACAATGCCGTAAAGGAGATTTCCAACCTGCGCGGCTACTCGCTTGTTCTCGACAGAGCCAGCAACAATGGAATCATTTTTGGCTCGCCAAAAATAGACATCAGCAACGAGGTTCTCCAGAAATTAGGCTATTCTAACAAATAATAAGTGTTATTCCTGGAAATAATCTAGGTTATTTCAAGAAATAATTGTATATTTGCAGCCGATAAGAGAGGATGCGGCAGGAAAACACCGCCCTCGGCATAACCAATTAAGAATAATAATTAAAAAAGAATAAACAGAAATGAAAAAGCTTATTTTAATGTTGATGCTTTGCGCACCAATGACAATGATGGCACAGAAGTTCGGTAAGGTAAATACTCAGCAGATCATGCAGTCTTTGCCAGACGTAGCTAAGGCCAACGGCGAGTTGGAAGCTCTCCAGAAGCAGAAGGAGAACGACCTCAAGTCTATGCAGGATGAGTTCCAGCGCAAGGCAGACGAGTACCAGAAGGGCGCAAGCACAATGAATGCTACTGCCAAGCAGCAGAAGGAAACAGAATTGCAGGGTCTTCAGCAGAAGATTCAGCAGGCTTACCAGGATGGTCAGCAGGAGTTGCAGAAGAAGAGCAGTGAGCTCATGCAGCCTATCATCGCTAAGGTACGTACAGCTATCGAGGCTGTAGGTAAGGCTGGTAACTATACATACATCATGGAGGAAGGCACAGCTATCTATACTGGCGCCAACGTGGTAGATGTTACCAAGGAAGTACAGGCTAAGATCAAGTAATCAAACGTAAGTATTTCGATAGAAAAGCTAAGGGCAGGCACAAGTGCCTGCCCTTATTTATCATCTAGTATATTCATATCATATATAATAAGGTATCACGCATTATGAAAAAGAATCTCCTATTTTTGGCGCTCGCTCTTGTTGCCCTCTCGGCTTCTGCACAGCAGAATCAGACTCCGGCGGAACAACCAGCAGCCATCGTTGCACAGCCAGCATTGCGATTTGGCTACTTCAGCTTTGAGCAGGTTTTTCATACCATGCCTGGTTACGCCATAGCCAAGCATAATATGGATGAACTCCGCGCAAAGTATGATGAGGAAACCAAGCGCGTGGAAACTGAGTTTAATACCAAGTATGAGGAATTCCTTGACGGTCAGCGCTCGTATGCCAAGACTATCCTGGAGAAGCGCCAGGCTGAACTGCGTGAGTTGATGGAGAAGAACATCGCCTTCAAGGCTGAGGCTGCCAAACTCCTGAATCAGGCTGAGACCGATGCGTATGCTCCTCTCAAGGCACAGATCAACGAGGCTGCCAAGCAGATTGGCAAGGAGAAGGGATTTGCCTTCATCATCAATACCGACAACAACGCCACACCTTATCTGAGTGAAGAGATGGGTGAGGATATTACAGCAGTGCTGGAGGAGAAACTGAAATGATTCTGCCATCCAATCCCGGACCTATCGGAATCTTTGATTCCGGATATGGCGGCTTGACCATCCTGCATGGCTTGCGCCAGATGTTACCGCAGTACGACTATATGTATCTGGGCGACAATGCCCGTGCGCCATACGGTTCGCGCTCCTTCGAGGTGGTGTATAAGTTCACGCGCCAGGCTGTGCTGAAGCTCTTTTCCATGGGTTGCCATCTGGTGATCCTGGGTTGCAATACGGCATCGGCTAAGGCTTTGCGCTCTATCCAGCAGAGAGACATTCCGGAACTGGATCCTGAGAGAAGGGTACTCGGTATCATCCGCCCTACTGCCGAGGTGATTGGTACCCTGACCAAGAGCCGCCATGTAGGCATCCTTGCCACAGAGGGAACCATCAAGAGTGAAAGCTACAAGATGGAGATTGGCAAGCTCTGGCCGGATATCCAGGTAAGCGGAGTGGCTTGTCCGCTCTGGGCTGCTATCGTAGAGGCTAACGAGGCTGATAGTCCTGGTGCTGATTATTTCGTCAAGAAGCGCATCGACCAGTTGATGCGTATGGATGAGGACATCGATACCATCATCCTGGGTTGCACCCATTATCCACTGCTCATGAGCAGCATCGTGAAGAATCTTCCCGACGGTGTGAGAGTGGTGCCACAGGGACAGTATGTGGCAAACAGTCTGCAGGATTATCTGCAGCGACATCCGAAGATGGAACAGATGGTGACAAAGGGTGGTAGCTGCAAGTATCTGACTACAGAAAGTGAGGAGAAATTCAAGGAGTCGGCGTTGATATTCCTGCATGAGCAGGTGGACGTTACACACGTGGACCTTGAATAGTTTATAATTAATAGTTTATAGTTAATAGTTATGCAAGAAACAAGACAAAACCGTATATCAAGACTGCTCCAGAAGGAGTTGAGTCTTATCTTCCAGTCACAGACCCGTATGATGCATGGTGTGATGGTAAGTGTTACTAAGGTAAGAGTGAGTCCGGATCTTAGCATCTGCACCGCTTACCTCAGCGTGTTCCCATCTGAAAAGGGTGAGGAGATACTGAAGAATATCAATGCCAACGAGAAGACCATCCGCTTCGACCTGGGCAGAAAGGTGAGAAATCAGTTGCGCATCATTCCTGAGCTCCGTTTCTTCCTGGACGACAGCCTGGATTATCTGGAGCGCATCGACGAACTCTTGAAACAATAATCGTATTCTAAGAAATGAAGGGAGTCAAGGCGTTATGACTTGACTCCCTATACTATATTAATAAGGTAAAAAGACAAATGAATTTTCCATTCTTTATTGCTCGCAGGTATCTCTTTTCCAAGAAGAGTACACACGTTATCAACGTGATCAGCTCCATCTCTGTGATTGGAGTGGCTGTGGCTACGATGGCACTTGTCATCGTGCTGAGCGTATTTAATGGTTTCCACGACCTGGTGGCTACGCTCTTTACGACGATACCCAAGGTCTGCGCCAGACGGATAC
>URYG01000118.1 GCA_900551985.1 uncultured Prevotella sp.
GGGGGATGTTGTATTATGAACAAAGTAGAATCATAAAAACAAGAAAAATGATGAAAAGAACGACTTCCCTTATACTGTGTCTTGTCTTGAGCATTTCCCTATTTGCTCAAAGCAGAGGTGTGACCTTTCAGGTGCATAACGAAACGCTTACTTCCGTGTTGAAGAAGATTGAAAAGGCGGGCGAGAAGAATATCCTCTTTGCCTATCAGGCTACCGACCAATATCACGTTACAGCCAATATCCAGGCTAAGAGGCAGAAGGAAGCCCTGGAGATGGTACTGCAAGGGAAACCTTTCTCCTTCGTAGAGCACAATACCTATTTTGCCGTTCAATACACGGGCAAGACGACCCGGGTGGAACAGATCAAGGGCCGCGTGGTGGATGAGCACCAGAAGCCTTTGCCTTTCGCCAACGTGGTGTTGATTTCTACCTTCAACAAGGCTTATGTGGCCGGTTGCGTAACGGCAGAGGATGGAAGCTTCGTGCTTCCTTATGCCGATAAGGATGTGATGCTGAAGGTTTCGTTTGTGGGCTATAAGTCGCAGACCTTGGCCTGCAAGCCTGTCATGAACATCGGTCTGCATCCCGACACCCAGCAGCTGAAGGCGGTAACCATCAAGAGTACTCGCCCCAATGTGGTGTATAAGGACGGCGCCTTCACCACCCTGGTATCAGGTACCATCCTGGGCGAACTGGGCTCTGCCGAAGATATGATCAGCCAGTTGCCTTTCGTTTCGGGCGAAGCAGGCAGTTGGGAAATCATCGGCCGTGGAGCGCCCGAAATTTATCTCAACGGCAGAAAACTGGAGAATCTGAATGAACTCAAACGGTTGAGCGCCAAGGATATTCTGAAGGCAGAAATCGTTACCGTTCCCGGAGCGCAGTATAGTTCCAAGACCAATGCCGTGATCCGTCTGCGTGCCGTTCGCAAGCGCGGACAGGGCTTGAGCGGAAGCCTTTATTCTGAATATTCCCAGGGCCGTTATTCGCCTCATGGCTATGAGGATGTGCAGTTGAACTATCGCACGGGCGGACTCGATATTTTTGGCGAAGTGGGAGCGGGATTGGATCGCTCGCACACCACCGCCCATTCCGAAACCCAGCTCCATACCACCAGCGACTGGGATTTCAACAGCCGCAGAACCACGAATACCCTCGGTGGAGAGATTCTTATGAACGCAGGTTTCAACTATGAGATTTCCGAGCAGCAATCGCTGGGTATGCGCTATGAAACAACCAATATGATAGGCAACAACTACACCCACAGCTGGGGATCTACCGATGTATTGGAGGATGGCAAACTGACGGAAAGCATGGGCGTAGATCTGTTTTCGAAGAGCAAGCCCCATTGGTCGCATAGCGTGAACGCCTATTATAATGGCGATTTCGGCAAATGGAACATCAATTTCAATGGCGACTTCTATAATAAGGTGAGCCAGAGCACCCAGACGGCGATAAACGACGGAAAGCTGGATGCGGAATCAGAGAGCAAGGTGAAGAGTAATCTCTATGCTGCCAAGCTGGTGGTGTCGGGACCTTTGTGGAAGGGTAGGCTTTCCTTCGGAACGGAAGAGATGTTTACCAACCGCCGCAACGACTTCACCCAGAGCGGCTTTTCTGCCGATGCCTTCAACCACATCCGCCAGTCTATCTATGCCGGATTCCTGGAGTATTATCTGAACATCGGGCGCATGAACTATGGAGCCGGTTTGCGATACGAATACCAGAAGACCGATTATTACGAGAAGGATGTGCTGCAGGCGGAACAGAGTCCCAGCTACAGGGATTGGATTCCCTTCGTATCTGTTGGCTACAGCAAGGATAATCTGAATCTTGCCTTCTCCTATCGTCTGAACAAGTACAGTCCTATCTACGTCATGCTTCAGAGCAGCATCGACTACGACAGCAAGTACGAGTACAAGTCGGGCGACCCTCATCTCAAGCCTCAGAAGCAGCACAGTTTCAATCTCTCTGGTAATTACAAGTGGCTGTCGTTTATGGCTTACTACAACTATGTGCTCGACATGTACATGACCTGGTATAAGCCTTACGACGAGGTGAATCATCCGAGTGTGCTTTTGCAGACGATGGCTTCGGTGCCTCATTCCTACCATTGTGGAGCCAATATCCGTGTGGCGCCTTCGTTTGGAATCTGGTACCCCAACCTCACGGCGAGTGTCTTCTACAGTCATGAGAATGTAGATCATCTCAATATCCCCGAGTTAGGCAATCAGCCGCGGTTTACCTTCAGCATGAACAACAATCTGAGGCTCCCCCACCGGTGGTTCCTGAATCTTTCGGGCAATGTCAGCACGAAGGCGGCGATGGGAATCGGAAGAAAGAAATGTATGGGCAACATGGAGTTCAGGGTTTCCAAGAACTTCATGAAGAACGATGCTCTCAAGGTGATGTTTGTAGTGCAAGACCTCTTGCATACAGGATATTATTATTTCGAAGCAAACGGCACGCAGTCGCATCGCACGTTTACCCGATATGCTGATAATCAGAAAATTTTCATGAATGTGAGATACACATTCAATGCAACAAGAAATAAATATAAAGGTAGTGGCGCAGGACAGAGCGAAAGACAACGACTTTAAGCAGCTATTCCTGGAAATGTATCCTCGATTGGTGCGTTATGCCGTGTCCCTTTTGGGAGACGGCAACGAGGCCCGTGACATTGTGGGAGATGTTTTCGAGAAGGCGTGGAACCAATTCTCCTCCTTGCAGATGGAAACAAGGAGGAGCTGGCTCTATGCATCGGTGAGAAATGCCTGCCTCAACTGGCTCAAGCACCAGCAGGTGGAACAGACCAACGTAGAGGCGCTGATAGAGGCCACCCGGTATGATATGAGTACCCAGTATGAGGAGCACGAGCGCCTGCTGCAACAGGCAGAGCAGATAGCGAGGGAGCTGAAGGAACCCACCTGCACGATTCTCCGCCTCTGCTATTTCGAGCATCTCACCTATCAGCAGGCAGCCGATAGGCTGGGCATCAGTCCCAACACCGTGAAGAAGCATATTTCCAAGGCACTCGCCATCTTGCGCGAGCGAATGAAGCATACAAACATAGAGAATTAGGAGGAAAAGTCATGAATAAGAATCAAGATCAAGAACTGGAACTAGGAAAGGGAAAGAATCATAGAATGGATTCTTTCAGCCATTCTTTGCAGCATCATCCTTTCCTTCAGGAACCGAAGGATGCAGAGGCAGAAAATGTTTCTGAAGCCCGACTTACCCGGATATTCGGGGAAGCCTTGGGCGATGAGCCTTCGAAGGAGGAAACGCTGGCGGCTTGGGAAGCCTTCGAGAAGAAGCATATTTCTTCAGAGAAAGAAACTCTACAGAAGGCAGAAGATGAATTATCAGAGAAAAAGATAGAGAATGAAATCGGAGGAGTAATCGGAAACGAAATCGGAAGGGAAATTGGAGATGAAATCGGAAGAGAAATCGAAGGCAAATCTTCTTCCAGAAAGGTTTCCAAGGCTCGAATCCTGACTTGGATTACAGCCTCAGTTGCAGTAGCGGCAAGCCTCTTTCTTTTTATTTTCCGTTCATCCCAGGAGATTTCTCAGCCAACGGAGTTCTCTATGGAGCTTTTCTCGGAGGTCACCTCTCCCCAGCAGGTGGAGCAGACCCTGAGCGATGGCTATTGCGTGGTTTCTACCCCGGCAGCAACCACCACCTTAGTAACGCTGAGCGATGGCACCAAGGTGATGCTCAACGCCAATTCTACGCTCGAATATCCTGCGTCTTTCGATGATGCATCAACCGATAAGGAAGCCGGCAAAGAAGGCCGTGCTGCCGATGCAGCCCATCAAGTCCGAGAAGTCCGTCTGAAGGGTGAGGCTCATTTCGAGGTAACCAAGAACCCTCATCGTCCTTTTGTAGTAAAGGCGGGCGAGATGCAGACGCAGGTGTTAGGCACCATATTCGACGTGAAAGCCTATCGCAAGGATGCCCCAAAGGTTACGCTGATGCAGGGCAAGGTGAAGGTGAGCAATGCCGATACGGAGGTGGAAATGCGTCCGGGTCAGACTGCTACGCTCCAGTCGGATAAGATAGTAGTGTCTAAGGCTTCGCCTTCAGCCTCCGACTGGCTGGAAGGCGATTTCGATATGGATCAGGTTACGCTGGCAGAGGCGATGAGCGACATCGGAGCCTGGTACAACAAGACCGTAGTCTTCCAATCCCAGGCGAATATGGATAAGCTCATCCACTTCCGCTTCTCCCGAACCACATCCAGTCTTGCTTCTGTTCGCACTTCCGCTTCTCCCGCAGGGCAAGCCTGCAGGAAATCATCACGGCGCTGAACGAGATGGGTGTGGCAAAAGTCAGAATAGAAAAGGGCAAGATCATGGTGCTTTGAGCCATGGTCTTGCCTATTCCTATTCCTATCCCTATTCCTATTCCATTTCTTCATACATTTTCATTGCATCTCGATGTAAGTCGTGTATCTGTTCAGCCAACCATTCTGGTGAGAGGATTCTCAATTGGCTTCCCCGGCTCATTAAATATCCAAAGAAATCTACGGTAGGGCGCATGGTAATTTCGAAGTCCATATAGTTGTCGCCTTTTGCGATAGCTTTTTGAGTAGCATGGAGGGGTAAGTCTTTTACTCGATACAGTTCGTAATCGTAAGCTCTAAATCTAATTCGTTCAACAGTAGTACCGTCGCCAATCAGCACTCCGTAATATTCCTTGAAGTAATCTTGAGCGTTGAAGTCTTGAGCTATCTCAAATTTGATATCTGTGGATTCTATGCTTTTGATTCTGTCAAGTGAGAATAGGGCATAGTAATCCTTTACTTCTTGGGTTTCTGCTTCTGTATAATGGAAGTGTCCCAATACATACCAACGTTGCTTATGCAATTTTATGCAATATGGCTCGATAGTATAGCTTTTGGCATTTGTATTGCCATACCTCTTGTAAAGAATAGTTATCTTGATGTTTCGTTTCATGGCATCAAGGATTAGTTTGAGGCTTTCGCCTTCATATGGTACAGTTTCAAGCACGATTCTATCTTGAAGCGATACACATTCGCTAATAATATTGTTGGATGCAAGTGTGGCTAACATCCAGTTTTGTATGGAGTCAGACTCTAATGCTTCAGGATTTCCAATAGAATATTTATATCCGTTTTTCCTGTTGCACTCGATGTATATGCCAAAAATGTCTTCTATGGCATCTTTGTGTCGATTGAAGGTTGAACGAGCCAATTCAATTCCTTCGCTCATGTCCGTTTCAAGCCATTTCTTTTGAATATCTGCAAAAGAAATAGCTCGGGCTTTGTTGATGGTGTTTACCAACCAAATGTATTCTTTGAATTTCGCTTGAGTTCTCATGTTATATACGATTTTATCTACATTAAATAACGAGTTTTTTGCGATTTTATTGATTTGTGATACATTTTTTCTTAAAAAAAAGAACTTGTCCTATGATTTGATACAAGTTTTTCTTATCTTTGTGCCGACATAACAAATAATTTCATAAAATATGAACTATGATGAAGTAAAATTACGCCGTTTGATAGGTAAATGTCAATGGATTTTTGCCAAGACAATGCCTACGTGTCCTCATGAGTACATTGTGAGGAATAAATGTGCCTTGTCTGATGCGGAATTCGTCTTTTTTGTGCAGTCACAAAGAGAATTTGGTGTTCCACAACAATGGTGGAAATATAATTTCCCTTATCTTCATATTGATGGGTATAAGTATTGGACGATGGGAGATACCATAGAGAATACTATCATTATCAATAGGGCGAAAGACGATAATTCGCAAATACATATAGTTGAGCAACAGTCAGTAGAACAACAATTAGTAGGACAACAATCCCAAAAGGATAAGCTTGCTTTGTCTATAACTACTATTGGTGATTTACTTCTTCGTCAAACGATTTCGAATGGTGGGGAACCCATAAATGGTGTGAATCTGTCGATTCCGATCTATCAGCGTCCATATAAGTGGACTGCTCGTAATGCAATACAGTTGCTTGATGATATTATCGAAGCGATGAATGACAATAAAGAAAGTTACAGGGTAGGTACTCTAATTCTTCATCGAGCATCAAGCCAAGGCTCGTATGATATAGTTGATGGCTTGCAGAGAATCATTACGTTCTCTTTGTTGCTAAAGGCCTTGGGGAAGAACGATATAGCTTTTCTCCAACAAGAATTATATGACAATGAGTATAATGCCCGTAATATATCCAATAATTATCGAGCATTGGAACGACGTGTCAGCAAACCTGATTTGAAAGAAAAACAACAACAGAAAGAAGACTATTATGTAAAGGAACGAGAGTGTAGAAGACTGGAAGAATTTGTTGAGAACAGATGCGAGCTTATCGTTGTTGTCACATCTGACGTTTCTGAAGCCTTTCAGTTCTTTGACTCTCAGAATGCTCGTGGCAAAGCTCTATATCCACATGATTTGCTGAAAGCTTATCATTTGCGTGAAATGATTGGTATAGAGGAGACTGAGGTTGAAAGAATCGTCAAGGGATGGGAACAAATATCTCAAAGTGGTTTGGCAGATTTTTTCGGAAACTATCTGTATCGTATCAAAGAATGGGTAAATGGCAATAGGGCAGAAGTGTTGGATGAACGTAATATCCACATGTTCAAGGGGATTACTCGTTCTGCACGAACTCCTTATGCTCAATTCTATAAGAGTGCTTATTGTTATGCAGATATGGTAAATTCTTCTGCTATGCCATTCGTTTCTGGAACTCGCAATATCAATGCATTTCAGTTGGATGCTCCAATTATAGCAGGCAAACCTTTCTTTGAATATACGAAGCATTATTATGCCATACTAAAGGACATTCAAGATAATAGTAAGTACGAGGGATTCTATATCAACGACAATATTATAGTGAAGACATTGGATCGCTATTTCAAGAAGGGAGTAGGCAATGGTATTGCCCGATTGCTGTTTGATACTTCGGTACTCCTGTATGTAGATAGGTTTTGTCCGGAGTCATATCCAACCAAAGAAGATATGGAGCTATTTGAGCAATTTGTCGTTTATGCCTTTGTTTGGGCTTATTCGCTTAGAGCGCAATATACAAATCTGGGATGGCTTTCTGCTCAGAATTTCATTATGGGAACTAATGAGAACTTGAAGAATTCATTTAATATGTACAAGTTGATAGCCAGGCAGGATACTCCCACTACATTACTCAGCGTGTTGGCAGATAAGCTAACCCCTTTGTCTGATAGCGACATAAAGGATGGGAAAAAGAATGGCAGAGCAAATGCCGGGAATTTGGATGGGCATGATGGCGATGGAGTCTATCTGAATTATCTCTATTTCTTTGAAGTAAATCGTTTTTATAATAAATAGTAGAAGACTATGAATGATTTGAAAAGTATTTTGAAAGAGTGTTCTATCAAGGAAATCTATTGTGATAATCACGGAGCACCTATTACATACGTAATTCCTATCTACCAACGTAACTATGCGTGGGAACGAGATGAAATCTGTGCTTTGATAAAAGATGTACATGATTCTATGGATATGGGCAAAACGGTTTATTACATAGGGACTCTTGTTACTTATAAGCGTGATGAGAACAAATATGAGGTGATAGATGGTCAACAACGTTTGACTACGATTTACATCATACTTAGAGCTTTGGGAGTGCAGAACATTAATAATAGCTTGACTTATTCGGCACGAAAAGCTTCTGCTTCGACGATAAAGGCATTATCAGGGAGTGGAGAGAAAGATGACCTTGGCGAGATGCCTGACCTTGGTATCAAGAAGGGCTTCGAGTCCGCAAAAGCAGGATTGGATGAGATTGTTGGTATGGCTCAAACTGATGTGGATAAATTCAAAGAGTATTTCTTGGATCATGTCCATATCATACATTATCGAGTGCCGAAGGATGTGGAGCTGAACCATTATTTTGAGGTGATGAACTCTCGTGGTGAACAGCTGGAGAAGCATGAGATTGTTAAGGCAAAATTGAGTGAGCAATTTATCGGGGATAATACCTCAATGGAGAAGTTCAGCCGTATCTGGGAAGCATGTAGTGATATGTGCTTCTACGTTCAGCAAAAAATGTCTGATATGAAAACTGTTTTTGGTGCGAACATGGATAGTTTCGTCTTAGAGTCATTTGATGCATTTGCCGACATGCCAGCTAATGCAGGTAATTCTTTGGGTAGAAAAACGATTGCAGAATTGTTGGATACTCCTGTTAAGCCAGTGCCCCAGAGCATGACGTTAGATGAAAATGATAGATTCCAGCCAATCATAGACTTCCCTAATTTCCTCTTGATTGTGTTGAAGATTACGAGGATGAAGGAACAAGGATTTGATCCTTTGAAATTATCTCTTGATGACAAGGAACTGCTTCATGAGTTTGAGAAGATTACCATCACGGCTGATTTCGTAAAACGGTTTGCTTATAATCTGTTGAAGGCTAAGTATTTCTTGGATAATTATGTGGTTCATCATACGCTCGGTGAGGACCGTATTTCTGAAAATCCGTGGAAGTTACAGCGTTACTATAAAAATGGAAATGCTGTCTATCTGAAGGATTTGTCGGAAGACAAACCTGTGCAGGCAGAGCTGGTACAGTTGCTATCTATGTTCGAGGTAACTTTTACGGCGAAGCAACGCAAGAACTACCTGTTTTATTGTCTGTACCATTTGTTTGAGAGCGATAATATTAGTGATTATCTTGGCTTTATGAGAGATTTGGCTGATAAGTATTTCTTTGATGTGTATCTGAATGCGGAAAAACTCAATGAAAGAAACCAGCCAAAGCCTAATAGCTTTGATGATACGATGATACGAAATGGACATCTGAATGTAGA
Organism: uncultured Prevotella sp.; assembly: GCA_900551985.1. Lineage (GTDB taxonomy): Bacteria > Bacteroidota > Bacteroidia > Bacteroidales > Bacteroidaceae > Prevotella. The sequence goes on from URYG01000118.1 coordinate 8,832, forward strand.
ACAGGAAAATGTAGAACGGGACTTTGATCGCATCTATCCTAAGGGAGCGCCCAATATACCTCTCTATGTGTTTGATTATACAGACTATAAAATATGGAGAAAGTATGCGGAAGAGCTACGTGGAGAAAAAACTAAGAAAGGAGATGCAAAACGTATCGGATTCTTTCAAGATTTGGGATGTAGTGATTTTGAATTAGAGGTATTTAATAACTTCTATTTCTCTCGAACTCGCAAGAGCCTTGAACATTATTATCCTCAGGCTAAGGCTGGTCGCGATAAACCTATCAGCTCAGAAGATATCAATTTTTTTGGAAATTTTGCCATGATTGGTTCCGATGCTAATAGCTCCGGTTCTGACTGGAATCCAATTGATAAGAAAAACCGTTATTTGGATTCAAAGTCAAATCAAGTTAGTACAGCATCTCTAAAGTTCAGAATCATGTTGCAAATATGTCAAGACAATTATGATGATGGGGTTAAGAATGAGACGGCTAAACGTCGTTTTGGATTGGAATGGAATGTGGATGATATGAATGAGCATCAAGAAAGAATGCTTAAAATCGTCATGAAACGATAATATAAGATGTTGATTATTCCGTAAATAAGAAAAAGGGACAGGAAATCCTCCCGAAGTCTGCATCCGAAGACCGACGTGTGAGAGGCGTATCCTGTCCCTTTGTAGGTAAGCACAGAAAGGTCAAGGCCACGTCGCACCATACAGGTCCCTACGACCTGGCCTGATATTAGGGTTAGCTTTCGACACAATTCTGTGCTTGTTGGTTTTGCTTGATGCGAATGGTCAAGCGAATTTGGTTCTCGTAATGGGCATCTTCGTTGATTTTGCTGATGCGGCATTCAAAGACAGATGCCCACCCCATTTCCAATAATTGGGCAATCTCTGTATTGGAAGTGCGAGGAAGATAGCCCAGCAGATATTCTTCTTTCTCGTTGTTATCTGCCACCTTTGAGTAAACCACAGCGACAGCATTCTTGTCGTATGGGTTCTCTTGGTCTCTTTGTAATTCAAGCAGAGTGCCGACCTTCAACTCTTCCCAAACTTCATTGGCGTCATGATATTGGCGACCTGCGAGATGACATTCCTTGAAAAATAACTTTTTCTTCTTCATAACTTTACTATTTTGGTTTCTGTGTGCAAAGTTAGCTTGCACTTGTGCCAATTCGTGGGACAGCAAGTCTTTATTTTATGTA
>URYG01000119.1 GCA_900551985.1 uncultured Prevotella sp.
ACGACAAACGCAAAATTATATGAATACAGGACTTGAGTCATGGAGAGGTTATCAAGACTTATCCTGATGGTAGTGTAGAGAAACAGCAACTTCCAGCCTTCGGCGAAGGAAAGGGAGAAGATTGTAAGCTCGCCATTTCGAAAGCTTTCAATGAGTTCATCCAAAGTTTCCATGTAGAGGGAGAGGGGAAGAATTTCTGTGGACTTTATGGATTCACTACCTTCAATGCTGTACGCTATTTCGAGAATATTCCTGTAAAGGATACCACGATGGCAAAGAATGATGCGCCGGATATCTATTATATTATGTATAAGGACATCATCGTATTTGATCATTTCAATAATACAATGCAGCTTATTGCCTTGAACGAACAGTATGGCGAAGAGGGAACTGCTGATGATCAGGCTTCTGCAGCAAATAGGGCTGCAGGCAATGCAGAGTTGGATGCATTGATGAAGGCGGTGAACAAGGCGAATGTGAAGCCTTATGATTTCCATCCGGTAGGCGAAACAACCTCTACTCTTACTGATGAGGAGCACAAGGCGAATATTCGCAAGTGTATCCAGCATTGTATGCGTGGCGATGTGTTCCAGATTGTGGTGAGCCGTAGATTTGTGCAGCATTATGAGGGTGATGACTTCAAGCTCTACCGTGCCTTACGCAGCATCAATCCATCACCTTATCTCTTCTATTTCGATTTTGGTGGCTTCCGTATCTTCGGTTCTTCACCTGAAACTCATAATCGTATTGTAGGAGAGAAGGCTTTCATTGATCCTATTGCTGGAACGACCCGCCGAACGGGTGATATGGAACAGGATAGAAAGGCAGCAGAATTCCTCCGTAATGACCCGAAAGAGAATGCAGAGCATGTCATGCTTGTGGATTTGGCACGAAATGATTTGAGCCGTAACTGCCACAATGTGAAGGTGGATTTCTATAAGGATATGCAGTTTTACAGTCACGTGATTCATCTGGTGAGCCGTGTGAGCGGAACATTGGATCAGGATGCTGACCATATTAAGGAATTCATTGATACTTTCCCTGCTGGTACCTTGAGTGGTGCGCCTAAGGTGAGAGCGATGCAGATTATCTCAGAATTGGAACCTCACAATCGTGGTGCCTATGGCGGATGTATCGGATTCATAGGACTGAACGGTGATTTGAATCAGGCTATTGTAATTCGTACCTTTATCAGTCGTAATGGCGAACTCTGGTTCCAGGCAGGAAGTGGAGTTGTGGCGAAGAGCAACGACCAGTATGAATTGGAAGAGTGTAATAATAAACTAGGAGCTTTGACTAAGGCAATTCATATTGCTGAGAAGCTTTAGGTAGTGATTAGTGAGTAGTGATTAATGATTAGTGAGGTATAATCACTAATAAATAATCAATAATATACAATGAAGATGAAAATAGTTATCATAGATAATTACGACTCCTTTACTTATAATCTTGCCCATTTGGTAAAGGAGTTGGGTGCTGAGGTTACGGTATTCCGTAACGATCAGTTTCAGCTGTCGGAGCTTGACCGCTTCGACAAGATCATATTGAGCCCAGGACCTGGTATTCCTTCGGAGGCAGGACTTCTGATGGATGTGATTAAGAAGTATGCTGGCAGGAAGCCAATGCTGGGAGTTTGTCTGGGACATCAGGCTATAGGTGAGGCTTTCGGTGCTAAACTTACCAATCTTTCTGAGGTTTATCATGGGGTAGCTACACCATGTACTCAGTTTGGTAATGACCCCGTCTTTGAAGGATTGCCTAAGCGTATAGAAATCGGCAGATATCATTCATGGGTCGTAGATAAAAGTGGTTTCCCTGATTGTCTGGATATAACGGCTGTAAGTGATGATGGTCAGATAATGGGCCTCAAGCATAAGAATTATGATATTCGAGGCATCCAGTTTCATCCAGAAAGTGTGCTGACACCTGATGGAAAAAAGATGATTCAGAATTGGTTAGAGCTTTAGTCCTTTGGGGCTAAAGCTTTTTCTTTGCATCTTGAATGCATGATATTGTGATGATTGCAAAAAAAAAGAGTTTGACGTTCAGAAGAACACCAAACTCTTTTTTACTTTTATATAATGAACTCTAATAAAGAGAACACATAATCACATATTATAAATCCCAAGCTACAGCACTTGCACCAAGTACAGCAGCAGAACTACCATCAAGAGTAGAAACGAGGAACTTAGCCTTGCCCTTGTAAATCTTGAGCACGTTCTTGTCGTAAGCTTCCTTCAAAGGCTTCATCAAGAGGTCACCTGCCTTGGTGAGACCGCCGAAGAATACAAATGCCTCAGGAGCAGAGAATGCTGCGAAGTTAGCGCAAGCCTCACCGAGCATCTTGCCAGTGAAGTCGTAGATGCGCTTAGCCAAAGCATCACCCTTGCCGGCAGCAACGCTGACATCGTAAGAAGTAATCTTCTCTGGATCCATCTCGCGGAGCAAAGAAGGCTCATCGCTTGTCTCCAGGAACTCACGTGCTGTGCGAGCTACACCAGTAGCAGAGCAGTATGTCTCCAAGCAACCTCTTCTACCGCAACCGCAAGGACGACCAGCCTCGCCTGGAACCATGATAACATGACCCAGCTCACCTGCGAAACCATCGCTTCCATAGAGCATCTGACCATTGATGACAATACCAGAACCTACACCTGTACCGAGGGTAATGTCAATGAAGTTCTTCATACCACGAGCAGCACCATAAGTCATTTCGCCAAGTGCAGCAGCGTTTGCATCGTTAGTAAGAGCTACAGGGATACCGAGAGCTTTGCTGAACATATCTGCCAAAGGTACAACGCCATCGTGAGCCCAAGCCAAGTTTGGAGCAAACTCGATAGCACCCGTATAGAAGTTGCCGTTAGGGGCACCGATACCCATTGCCTTGATCTTCTCGATACCACCTACGGTCTCGATGATTGGCTGGAGTGCCTCTACAGATGCCTTTACATAATCATCTACTTTATCATAACCACCAGTTTTGATAGCTGTTGTTGCCTTGATTTCGCCACGAGCATCAACGATTCCGAACACAGAATTAGTACCGCCGAGGTCTAAACCAATAACGTACGGTTTTAATGTATTTTCAGTCATGTTACTTTTTAAATTAGTTAGAATTGTTTATTTATGCTGCAAAGATAATGAATCCTTTTGAAAATATCAACTTTTTCTTGTATAAAAAAGTATAATTTTAGAAGTTTTGGGCAAAAATATTGCAAATGTGCCCTTTTTTTTGTAACTTTGCCCGCTGTTATAGAATAATGTACGAAAAATGAGTTTAGCATTTCCAATAGAGATAAACATCCTTGACTTTATATTCAAAGGAATTATCATCGGAGTGATTGCCTCCGCCCCTATGGGTCCTGTAGGCATTCTTTGTATTCAGCGTACGCTCAACAAGGGACGCTGGTTTGGGTTCGTCACGGGCATTGGTGCTGCGTGCAGTGATATCGTATATGCACTTTTCACAGGTTTAGGTATGAGTTTCGTGATGGACTTTGTGAATAATGCGCAGAACAAGTTCTACCTGCAAATTTTTGGTAGTGTTTTGCTGCTGGTGTTCGGAATCTATTGCTTCAAGAGTGATCCGATGAAGAATATGCATAAGTCGAGCAATAAGCAGGGTACTTTATGGCATAATGGAATTACGGCTTTCCTGGTTACCTTGAGTAATCCGCTCATTGTGTTTCTCTTTATGGCTACCTTTGCACAGTTTGCCTTTGTGGTTCCGGATATGCCGCTAGAGATGGGCATGGGTTATCTGAGCATTATGTTTGGAGCCTTGTTGTGGTGGTTTGGACTCACTTGGCTCGTTGATAAGATCAGAGGTAAGTTTGATACAAATGGAATCCTTATCATCAATAAGGTGATAGGAAGTATCGTGATTATTTTCTCAATCATCGCTCTTTTTGGAACGATGTTTAATCTTTATCATTTACCAGAATTTTAAGTTATGTTTGTAGCACAGAAATTAAGAAAGGAAAGTATTGCAGAATACCTCTTATATATGTGGCAGATAGAGGATATTATCCGTGCCTACGGATGTTCGCTGCCGGTGATTAAGAAAAACTATATCGAACGATTCGATTTCACACCAGAACAGAAAGACGAGGAACTCGATTGGTTTGGTAACCTCATTCGTATGATGAATGAAGAAGGTAAGCGTGAGAGCGGGCATCTTGACATTAATAGAGTGTTATTGCAGGATGTCATTGATTTGCACGGCAGACTCCTTCAGAGTTCGAAGTTCCCTATTTACAATGCTGAGTATTACAAGGTGTTGCCTTTTATTGTAGAGTTGCGCAACCGTGGTGATAAGGATATTAATGAGGTTGAGACCTGTCTCGATGCACTTTACGGAGTTATGATGCTCAGATTGCAAAAGAAGGAGATTACCCCTGAAACAGAGAAAGCTATCAAGGAAATCTCAATTTTCGTGGGATTGCTCAGTGATTACTATATCAAGGATCGTACTGAAGGCTTGAAGTTTGAGGATGACGATATGTAATCTGCTGGCGGAACAAGTGTTTTTTAGTAATTAGAGATTAGTATTTATTTTTTTTAGGATATACATATTATAATATATATTATTGATGAAAGAGATTGAAAGAAGAAGAACGTTTGCCATTATTTCTCACCCTGATGCAGGTAAGACCACACTGACCGAGAAGTTCCTTCTCTTTGGTGGACAGATTCAGGTGGCTGGTGCCGTTAAAAATAATAAGATTCGTAAGACTGCTACTTCCGACTGGATGGATATCGAGAAGCAGCGTGGTATTTCCGTATCAACTTCTGTGATGGAGTTCGACTATCTGCCTGATGGTCAGAGTGGCGAGCCTTATAAGGTGAATATTCTCGATACTCCGGGTCACCAGGATTTCTGCGAGGATACTTATCGTACTCTCACCGCCGTGGATTCTGCTATCATCGTTGTGGATTCTGCGAAAGGTGTAGAGGCACAGACTCGTAAGCTGATGGAGGTGTGTCGTATGCGCAATACTCCTGTTATCATCTTTATCAATAAGATGGACCGTGAGGGTCGTGATCCTTTCGATGTCCTTGATGAGCTGGAGGAAGAGTTGAAGATTTCTGTTCGTCCTTTGTCTTGGCCTATCGGTCAGGGCGCACGTTTCAAGGGCGTTTACAATATTTATGAGCATCAGCTCAATCTTTTTACACCTAATAAGCAGCGTGTTGCCGAGAAGGTAGAGGTAGATATTCAGTCTAAGGAACTCGATGAGCGAGTAGGTGAGCGAGAGGCAAATCAGTTGCGCGAAGAACTGGAATTGGTGGATGGCGTTTATCCGGAGTTTGATGTAGAAACCTATCGTTCAGCAGAAGTTGCACCGGTATTCTTTGGTTCTGCCTTGAACAACTTCGGTGTGCAGGAACTTTTGGATTGCTTCGTGCAGATTGCTCCATCACCAAAGCCTACCAAGGCTGAAGAGCGTATGGTAGAACCAGAAGAGCCTAAGTTTACTGGTTTTATCTTCAAGATTACCGCTAATATCGACCCTAACCACCGTTCATGTATTGCATTCTGCAAGATTTGCTCTGGTAAGTTTGTGCGTAATCAGCCTTACTACCATGTGCGTCTCGACAAGACAGTGCGTTTCTCTTCGCCTACCCAGTTTATGGCGCAGCGTAAGAGTACCATCGATGAGGCTTATCCTGGCGATATCGTTGGTTTGCCAGATAACGGCATCTTCAAGATTGGTGATACACTTACTGAGGGCGAGAAGATTCATTTCCGTGGATTGCCTTCGTTCTCTCCACTTCTCTTCAAGTACATCGAGAACGATGACCCAATGAAGAGCAAGCAGTTCCAGAAGGGATTGGAGCAGTTGATGAACGAGGGTGTTGCACAGTTGTTCGTCAACCAGTTCAATGGTCGTCGCATCGTGGGTACTGTTGGTCAGTTGCAGTTCGAGGTTATCCAGTATCGTTTGGAGAACGAGTACAATGCCAAGTGCCGTTGGGAGCCTGTTCATTTGCATAAGGCATGTTGGATTGAGGCTGACGATGAGAAGGAATTGGAGAACTTCAAGAAGCGTAAGTACCAGTATATGGCAAAGGATATTGAGGGACGTGATGTGTTCCTCGCCGATTCTGGCTATGTGTTGAGTATGGCTCAGCAAGACTTCGAACATATCAAATTCCACTTTACATCGGAATTCTAGAACATTGAACATTGAACATTGAACTTGGAACTTTATGATTACCATTGCAGCATATCATAAAGTTCAAAGTTCAAAGATTAAAGTTAAAAGTTAAATGGATGAAGAGTTATCAGAATACAAACAAAGCAGGATAGAAAGATTTGTTGTTTGGCAGAAGGAACATATTTCCGACCGTCAGATGACTCTTATCCTCGCCTTTGTGATAGGTTTGCTTGCTTCTGTGGCAGGTTTCTTCCTGCATGGTATCGTGCACGAAATACAGTTGCTGCTTACTTCCGGGTTCCAGCAGAGCAGTTATAATCTGCTCTTTCTGCTTTTCCCTATTATTGGTATTTACCTTACCTCGCTTTTTATCAAGTATGTGGTGAGGGACAATATTTCGCATGGTATTACCCGTGTGCTTTACGCCATCTCGACCAAGAACTCCCGACTAAAAGGACATAACTGCTGGTCTTCGGTGGTAGCTTCTGGTATTACCATTGGCTTTGGTGGATCTGTTGGAGCTGAGGCACCTATTGTGCTTACCGGTTCTGCTATCGGTTCTAATCTGGGACAGATTTTCCGTATGGATAAGAAGACCATGATTCTGCTGGTGGGCTGTGGAGCCAGTGCTGCTATTGCTGGAGTCTTCAAGGCTCCAATTGCAGGACTCGTCTTCACCCTCGAAGTACTGATGGTTGATCTTAGTATGGCTTCACTTCTGCCAATCCTGATCAGTTGTGTTACTGCTACCTGTTTTACCTATATCTTTATGGGTGACAGTTCGCTTTTCGATTTTACTCTTACCAATCCATGGGAGTTGAATCGTACGCCAGCATGTATCCTGTTGGGTATCTTCTGTGGTTTGATGAGTCTTTACTTCATGCGCACGATGTCATGGTGTGAAGGTCTTTTTGCCAAGATGAAGAATCATCCTTATTGTAAGTTGGTTTTTGGTGGACTCATTCTGAGTTCGCTCATTTTCCTTCTTCCTTCTCTTTATGGTGAGGGATATTCGGCAGTAAATGTGCTTCTCAAGGGACAGAATGAGGCAGAGTGGGGGCAGGTGATGAACCGTTCTCTTTTCTCTGGTCATCAAAATCTGCTGATTCTCTATATCGGCTTGGTGACCTTTACCAAGGTTTTTGCCACTTCTGCAACCAATGGTAGTGGAGGATGTGGTGGAACCTTTGCTCCTTCGCTTATCATCGGTGGATTTGCCGGTTTCTTCTTTGCCCGACTCTGGAATGTTTACGAGGTAGGTGTTTATGTGCCGGAGCAGAATTTCACCTTGATGGGAATGGCAGGTCTGATAACGGGCGTGATGCATGCTCCACTTACCGGTATTTTCCTTATTGCCGAACTTACAGGTGGTTATCAGCTTTTTATGCCACTTATGATTGTGTGCATATCTTCGCTCCTTACCATCAGTATCTTCGAGAGTCATAGTATCTATGCCTTGCGTTTGGCTAGAGAGGGCAAGCTTCTCACGCACCACATTGATCGTGCTGCGCTCACTCTGATGAGTATGCAGAGCTTGGTAGAGAAGGATTATCATCCAATCAAGGAAGATTTGTCGATGGAAAAGCTGGTGAGTGAGATCAGTAGAAGCAATAATAATTTCTTGCCAGTGCTTGATGAGGCTGGCGTTTTAAAGGGAATTATAGATATTACCAAGATTCGCCACATCATCTTCCGAACAGAACTCTATAAGCATTTCAAGGTGAAACAGCTTATGCTGCTGCCTTCTGCCGTAATTAGTGAGAATGAGAGGATGGATGAGGTGATGCTAAAGTTTGATAAGACTGATGCTGCGCAGTTGCCTGTAGTAGATATTAATGGTGTGTTGAAGGGCTATATCAGTCGTACCAAGGTGTATGAAGTGTATCGCCACATTGTGGCTGATATGTCTGCAGAGTAATAATATTAATCAATGAACAGTATGACAAAGAAAGATTTAAGAATCATATTTATGGGAACTCCAGAGTTTGCTGTGGAATCCCTCAAGCGCCTTGTAGAGGGCGGCTACAATGTGGTGGCTGTGGTTACACAGCCTGATAAACCTGTGGGCAGACATCAGGACACCTTGCAGCCTTCTCAGGTAAAGCAGTATGCTGTTGAGCATGGACTGCCAGTGCTTCAGCCCGTGAAGATGAAAGATCCCGAGTTCCTGGAACAGCTCAAAAGCTATCAGGCAGACTTGCAGGTAGTGGTGGCATTCCGTATGTTGCCAGAGGCTGTGTGGGCAATGCCAAAGTTTGGTACATTCAATGTTCATGCTGCCTTGTTGCCACAGTATCGCGGTGCAGCTCCTATCAACTGGGCAGTTATCAATGGTGAGACTGAGACGGGTGTTACTACCTTCTTCCTCGATCATGATATAGATACGGGTCGCATCATTATGCAGAAGCGTTTCCCTATTCCTAGTGAGGCGAATGTAGAGTATGTATATGACGGATTGATGCATTTAGGTGCTGAAATCGCTTTGGAAACTATCGATCAGTTGATTGCATCAGATGGTAATATTTCGAGCATTGCTCAGGAAGAATTCATCGGTGAGGGGGTAGAGCTCAAGTCTGCTCCTAAAATATTCAAGGATACTTGCTGCATTGATTTCCATAAGCCTGCTAAGCAGGTACACGATTTCATACGTGGTCTCTCACCATATCCGGGTGCCTGGACCAACATCAAGAAGAAAGATGCTGTGAAAGAGCAGGTGCTTAAGATTTTCAAGACCACAGTTAGCGATGATTCACGAGGTATGGCTCCTGTAGGATGTTTCAGAATAGAAGAAGGTCATTTGCAGGTAGCTTGTATCGACCATTGGCTCAATATCTATGAGTTGCAGCTTGCTGGTAAAAAGCGTATGGAAGCTTCTGCCTTCCTCAATGGAATGAAGGATATAGCATACTATGAATGCCAGAAAGCACCTGATTCTGATGCAGGATTACAGTAATTTAGATTTTAAATTCAAAGTTCAATTTTCAAAAGGTTTAGAAAATGACTAGAGAAGAAGATATTAAGAATGCAGTAGAATGCATGCGAAAGGGTGGAGTGATTCTCTATCCTACAGATACAGTTTGGGGCATCGGTTGTGATGCAACCAATCCTGAGGCTGTGAAGAAAGTATATGAGATTAAACGGCGCGACGATTCTAAGGCGCTTATCTGTCTCATCGACTCGGCAGACCGTATGGCTCGTTATTTCCGTAACGTGCCTCAGGTGGCTTGGGATTTCATCGATGCAGCTATGCCTGTTAAGCCTACTACCATCATCCTGGATGATGCGAATGGGGTGGCTAACAATCTTGTAGCAGAAGATGGTAGTTTGGCTATGCGAGTTACTTACGAGGAATTCAGCAAGCAGCTTTGCTATCGTTTCCAGAAGCCTATCGTAAGTACAAGTGCCAATGTAAGTGGCGAGCCTGCAGCTCAGAACTATCGTGATATCTCAGAAGAGATACTGAATGCGGTAGATTACGTGTGCTGGACCCGTCGCCAGGAGCATAAGCCTCACCAGCCTTCAAGTATCGTTAAGATTGCTAAGAACGGCGAGGTAAAGGTTATCAGATAATCATTTATATTGATTGTTATATAAAAAGCCTGCTAGGAGTTTTTTTTCTCTTAGCAGGCTTTTTCGTAGTCTATACCTTAATTGTAGATATATCATATAGCAAGAACTAATATGATAATATAACAAGAAACCCTGCAAGAAATAAATCTTGCAGGGTTTATCCTGGGTGGAAGGTGGGACTCGAACCCACGACATTCAGAACCACAATCTGACGCTCT
>URYG01000120.1 GCA_900551985.1 uncultured Prevotella sp.
TCCACCAAACGGCATCTGCCATGCAGGGAATCCGACAAAGAGAACGCCTGTTGACTTTAGAAAACTTTTGAGGTGTAACAGAAATTCTCCTTTCGCTGGAACATGTTCTATTACATCATGTAATAAAATCACGTCAAACTTTTCCTCTTCATTGACTGGCGCATGGTATTTCATAAAGTCGCAACACACGAATGTGGCATTTTCGCAGATTTCCGAAAAGTATGCTTTCGCATCTATTATTCTGCATTCTGCTATGTCTATTCCAGTAACTCTACAGCCAAGTTGGGCAAAGGGGACTAAATTGCCTCCTTCGCCACACCCCACCTCTAATACTCTACTTTTCGAAGTCAACTTTTTGAAAGTTGATAAATAGCTGACGTAAAACTCTTTAGATGTGATTTCCAAGTCATGGAAGTACATCTTTCTATCTGTATGTCTTTTCTGCATATCTATATAATGTTTTGACCTTTTATCATATAGATACAGATTTGCCAAAAAGACTGCATGCGAAAAGAGACTTTTTACCAAGAGAACCTTATTCCAAACGGAACGGTAAATGTGAATGGACGTTCTGTCCAAGCATTCTTAATACAGCTACCATTCGGAATGTACCAATTTATGGTTGGTTCTATAAACAGATTCAGATTTGGTGCAAACTGATATTGGATTCCGATGTTTGTATTTACAGACCACTGTATCGGGAGCGTCAGTTTCCAATCTGTTGTGTATGCAGACTTATCTCCAACGATATAATCTGCATCAGTTTTTCCATATATAGGAATCAGAATACCAGTGCCTACAGAACCATAAGTTGACAATCTCTTAAACTTCATAAATTGATAAGACAGTTTGAAAGGAACACCAAGATAGTGAAGCTTTTGTTCCTTGTCAACACGATAGCTGCCAGTACCAAGAATGAGATATGATTTCAGATAAGAATATTGAAGTCCTGTCTCTAAACTCCATCTTTTACCTATGTTTTTATTTACAGCAATGCTCAATGTTATTGGCTTGTCATGATGTTCTACTTCTACTATTTCTCCACTATTGTGGTCTGCAATATCTGCCATGGCTACATTTTCTGTAGTAGGGTCTGCCTGGGATATGCGATGTAGCTCTTTTGCATAGTCTTCCCATGTCGTGAAATACTTCCCAGAAGGGTTGGTTGGGTCTGTTGGCTGGTCCGGACCAGAAGGCAAATCACTAGTAATATCGTTACTTTTTATAAACTTACATACACTCTGTACAAGAGTCGTACCCAAAGAACCTGCAGCCAATAATTGCCACTTATTCCTTTTGTGAACCTCAAGATTTTCTGTAATCCATGATTCCTTATAGAGATTAGGGGCGATGATAGAATCTTTTACCAAGATACTATCAGTTCTATTTACAGCAAACAGCTTTTCATCTTGCAATGTATCTGTTATATTTGCAATTATATTATGTTTTATTTCCATTGTGTCATGGATTGTTGCTAAACTCTCCAAAGTTAGCGTATTGTGATAATGAGTACATGGATTCTGCTTTGGGGTACAGTTTGTAGAGTCAACATCGTTCTTTGATGCTGTACTAACTTGACCTTTTATTTTACGTCTGCGTGTTATATTGGTATCATTTTCTGAAATAAGCTGTTTTTTGGTTATAAGTTGCTTATATACAGGAATAATGATGAGGACCAATACCATAATTAGTATTGTTCTCTGGCTCAATTTGTTTCTCAACAAAGCCTTAGCTCTCGCTAATTGCGAAGAAGAACTATGTGGAGCTATATCAAGCAACTTTGCAATTTCCTGATGAGACAAACCATCTAGCACAGAAAGCTTGAATACCTTTTTGTATCCAACTGGTAATTTATCGATTTCAGCCATAATATCCTCGTATTGGATAGAAGATACTGTATTTCTATAATCATCACAGCAGTCAATCACACTTTCATCTATATCAGATAAAGAAATATATCTTAATGTATTACCCTTTTCTTTGTATTTTAATGCAAGATTAGAAGTTATACTTGTAAGCCATTGACCGAATCTGTTAGGATTCTTCAGTTCTTTCAAAGATACAAGCGCAAGTATAAATGCATCTTGGACAAGGTCATCAACGACATCCTTGTCCTCTTTAAGAATATTGATACATATACCTTTCATTTTAGGATAATATATCTGATACAATGTGCTGAAAGCACTATTATCTCCTTGTTTTGCTTTAAATACTAAAGTTTGTATATTTGAATCCATAAGTATATTATTTTGCACAATTTATCTATATATAGATATGAAACCAGCATGAATACTGCACGAAAAATTGTTAAAGAACATAAAAGCGCTTGATTATTTGCATATATCAAATAATAATTGTAAATTTGCGGTGGAAATATAAACATCGAAGATTATGTCAATATTCAGTCGCCTCTTTGGAAGGAAGAACAATCTCACCGTAAGCTCTGACATCAAGAAGAAAGATGCCAGAAGCAGGAACATTGCCTTCGTGGATACCGAAGTGGGACTGAAAGACCATAAAATACACGACATCGGAGCATTAAGTTATGACGGAGCCACCTTTCACCAAGCATCGCAAACGGCACTGAACAAGTTCCTGCAAGAAGGAAAGGTTGACTATATCTGCGGGCATAACCTCATTCATCACGATGCCCACTATCTCCAACTCAACGGCATACTGATAGATACCCTCTATCTCTCCCCACTCCTCTTCCCCAAGCGCCCTTACCATCATCTGGTAAAGGACGACAAACTGATGAGCGAGCAGATGAATAATCCTGTCAACGACTGCGAGAAAGCCAAGGAACTGTTGATGGATGAAATCGCCGCATGGAATCAATTATCAGAAAGGAAGAGAAAAATCTTCACCTTGCTGCTCCAGCATGAAGAGGAATTCAGAGGATTCCTGATGTATGTGGGAGCCATAGAGAAGGATGACGCAATGATAGGCGTTTTAGAATTCATTCATTCTGAAAACAATCTTTCTGAAAACAATCTTTCAGAATACATTCTTTCTGAATACAAGAATCATATTTGCGCCCATGCCAACATTCCGGCCCTTGCAGCCCAGTCACCCTGCGGCTTGGCATACGCCTTGGCCCTCATAGGCACAGACGATTACCAATCTGTAACCCCAGGTTGGGTACTCTGCCATTATCCCGAAGTAGAACATATCATCTATATGCTCTGCCATACCCAATGCACCGATGGCTGCGAGTATTGCAACCGCATGCTCGACATTCATTACAACCTGAAACAGCTCTTTGGCTATGATGCCTTCCGTACCTATGACGGCGAACCGCTGCAGGAACAGGCATCGCAGGCAGCAGTGGATGGCAAGTCATTATTGGCGATATTTCCTACGGGTGGCGGCAAGTCGCTCACCTTCCAGTTGCCAGCCCTGATGGATGGCAGAACCATACATGGACTCACCGTGGTTATCTCGCCTCTGCAATCATTGATGAAAGACCAGGTAGATAACCTCGCAGACCGCGGCTTCACCGATGCCGTAACCATCAACGGTCTCCTCGACCCTATCTCCCGCTCCCTAGCCATCGAACGAGTGCAGAGCGGAGATGCCACCTTATTATATATAGCACCAGAGATGTTGCGCTCCAAAACCATCGAGCGCATTCTGATGGCACGGCATGTGGTGAGATTCGTCATTGATGAAGCCCACTGCTTCTCTGCATGGGGCCAAGACTTCCGTGTGGATTACCTATATATCGGCAAGTTTATCAAGGAATATCAGGAACGCAAGTTTGGCAAGGACGCTATGGCCCGCAATCATGGTCAGACCCTGATACCCGTATCTTGCTTCACCGCCACTGCAAAACAGAAGGTGGTGCAGGACATCTGCGACTATTTCAAGCATTGGCTGGGCACAGACCTCCAGCTCTTCGCCTCATCAGCCTCACGTACCAACCTGCACTATTCCGTTATCCACGTAGATAGTGACGGCAACAAATACAATCTACTGCGCTCGCTGGTAGAGCAGGCAGATTGCCCTACCATCATCTATGTATCCCGCACCAAGCGAACCCGGGAACTCGCCCAAAAGCTGACCCGTGACGGAATTTCCGCCCTGCCCTATAATGGCAAGATGGATGCAGATGAGAAGATACACAATCAGGATGCCTTCATGAGCGATAAGGTTAGAATCATCGTTGCCACCTCCGCCTTCGGTATGGGAGTAGATAAGAGCGATGTGGGGCTGGTTATCCACTACGACATTTCCGACTCTCTGGAGAACTATGTACAGGAGGCTGGACGTGCTGGAAGAGATCCACACCTCGATGCCAAATGCTATGTACTCTATAGCGACGAGGACTTGGACAAACACTTCATCCTGCTCAACCAAACCAAACTGAGCATCAGCGAGATACAGCAGGTATGGAAAGCCATTAAAGATCTTACCAAGCAGCGTCCACACGTAAGTTGTTCGGCACTGGAGATAGCCCGCCAAGCCGGTTGGGATGACTCGGTATCCGACATAGAAACCCGTGTCCGCACCGCCCTTTCTGCTCTCGAACAGAGCGGATACATTGAGCGTGGCAACAACATTCCGCACGTCTATGCCACAGGTATCACCGTCAAGAACATGGACGAGGCAAGACTGCGCCTCACCGAATCACCCCTGTTCTCGGAAGATGAGATGCAGAATGCCATCCGCATCATCAAGTCGCTCATCACCCAGAAGCATATAGCCAAGGCACAGGATAGCGAGGCAGAATCCCGCATCGATTACCTTGCCGACATCCTAGGACTCAGCAAGCGAGACGTCATCTCTTCCGTTGACCGAATGCGACAGGAAGGCATCCTTGCCGATACCCGTGACATCTCTGCCTATCTGCAAGACATCAGCGACAAGCAACGCAAGCCTCAGCAGATGCTGGAGAACTTCGCCAAACTGGAAAGATACATTCTGGAACATATCCCGGATGAATCGCTGCACATTACATACAAGCAACTCAATGACAATGCCGTACATGACGGTATCAACACTTCAACCGAAAAGCAAATCCGCACACTGCTATACTTCTTAGCCGTGAAGGGCTATGCGCACAAGAAGGAAGACGGCGTCCGCAATCTCATCGTGACAAGAGACAAGGATATAGAGACCATCATCAAGCGATTCGAAAGACGAATTGAGGTTTGCCGATTCATTATCGAAAGACTATACAGCCTGGCTGAAGAAAACAGTAAAACTATAACAGAAGAGAGCAACAATAGCTCTTCTGTAGATTCAAAAGAGAAGCCTCTCCAATTCTCGGTAGTCGAACTTCTGAACGATCTGAAATCCAGCAACCAGTCACTCTTCTCCGACTTCTCTTCCCTGCAGTTGGAAGACGTGGAGGAAGCCTTGCTCTATCTCTCCAAGATAGGAGCCATGAAGCTGGAAGGAGGATTCCTGGTACTCTACAATGCGATGGCGATTAAGCGCACCAAGGAACTTCGCCTCCGCTATAAGCAGGAGGATTATCGCATGCTCAATGAATTCTACAAGCAGAAGATTCAGCAGATACATATCGTGGGCGAATATGCCAACCTGATGGTAAGGGATTACGACGACGCCCTGCAATATGTGCAGGATTACTTCCAGATGGACTACCAGCGCTTCATCTCAAAATACTTCAAAGGCAACCGGGAGACTGAGATAGAGCGCAACGTAACACCTTCAAAGTATAAGCAACTCTTCGGAATGCTCTCCAAGCGACAGAAGGAAATCATCGACGACCATGAGTCTCGCTGCATCGTAGTCGCTGCCGGTCCTGGCAGCGGCAAGACACGTGTGCTCGTACATAAGCTTGCCTCTCTCCTGCTGTTGGAAGATGTAAAGCACGAGCAACTCCTGATGCTCACTTTCTCGCGTGCAGCCGCTACCGAGTTCAAACAGCGACTGATGCAACTCATCGGCAATGCCGCCCATTTCGTAGAAATCAAGACCTTCCATTCCTACTGCTTCGACCTGCTGGGCAGGGTTGGCAATCTGGATGAGGCAGGAGATGTGGTTAAGCAAGCCGCCGAAATGATCAACAATGGAGAAGTGGAACCCAATCGCATCAGCAAGACCGTGCTCGTTATCGACGAAGCGCAAGACATGAGCAAGGATGACTATGCCCTTGTCACAGCTCTGATGAAAGCCAACGAAGAGATGAGGGTGATAGCCGTAGGAGATGATGACCAGAACATCTATGAGTTTAGGGGTTCCAACTCGCAGTATCTCTATGAACTGACCCAGACAGAACACAGCCGTTTCATCGAGATGACAGAGAATTACCGCAGTCTTCGCTACATCGTGGATGCTGCCAACGACTTCGCCCGCAACATCCGTCAGCGAATCAAATCTACCCCTATCATCTCCATGAGTCAAGAAGATGGAGAGGTAAGAATCGTGAAGCATCCATACGAGATTCAGGAGAAAAAGGTTTATATGTATCAGCCTATCCTAGAAGATGTGATGCGATTACTGGGAAGTAACGCTTCAAAAGAAGCCGATGCATCTTCCCGCAAGAAGAACGAAACCATCAGTATCCTCACGCAGACCAATGAGGAGGCTGTCATCATGCTGGCTCTTCTTCACAGCCATGGCATCAAGGCTAAGCTGGTGCAATCAATGGATGGCTTGCGCTTCTGGAATCTGGCAGAGGTAAGATACTTCTTGAAGAAGATAGACCAAGGCATCAAGGAAACGAAATCCCCTATCATCCCCGATGATATTTGGGAAGCAGCCAAGCAGCAGACATTCCAAAAGTATGCCAGCAGCCAGGCATTGCCATACCTGCGCCGCAGCCTTCAGATATTTGAGCAGACCAATCGTGCCAAATACTACAGCGACCTGAGGGAGTTCGTGTTCGAATCATCAGTAGAAGATTTCTGTGACATCTCGAAATCAGACATCGTGGTCAGCACCATCCACAAGGCAAAAGGCCATGAGTTCGATCATGTACTGATGCTCATTACCCATCCCGAGCATCCTACCGATGACATACTGCGCCGATACTATGTGGGCATGACCCGTGCCAAGCGTACGCTTGCCATCCACACCAACGGCAATCTCTTCGACAGCCTGAAAAGTGCCCAGCATCTCTATGATGCCCGAGCCTACGATGAGCCCAACGAAATAGTGCTTCAGCTCTCACACAAGGATGTAAACCTGGGCTTCTCCAAGCCTCACAAAGATGCTATCCTTTGCCTGAGAAGCGGTATGCCGCTAACCTACCACGACCATTGCCTCTGTCTCCCATCAACAGGCAGAGACATAGCCCAGCTCTCCATCAAGATGAAGGAGAAACTAGGCAAATGGGAGTTGAAAGGCTACAAGGTAACCGCTGCCCGAATCCGCTTCATCGTGGCATGGAAGTCAAAGGATGCACCGAGGGATGAGAAGGAATCCGCCATCGTACTTGCAGATTTGGTGATGAAAAGAATAAGATATACACAAAAGTGTAATTCTTAAGCCACACTCTTGAGAAATACACTTTTGTGTCAAAGGCTTTTTCCTATAAAGCTATACTTTTGCAGCAGAAAAATAAAAAAAACAAGCAAAACTGTAGCTATATGAAGGAAAAAGTAATTTTTACCACAGCGTTGTGCCTCTCGGCTATGACTCCGATGATGGCGCAGAATATCACCGGTAAGGTGACGGATGCTAAGGGAGAACCTTTGGCGTTTGCCAATGTAGTATTATTGAATAGAACAGACTCGGCTTTCGTCAAGGGCGCAGTGAGTGGAGAGGATGGCAGCTTTGTCATCGACTCTTCCTGCAACGGCGGAATCATCAAGGTGACATCCGTAGGCTATAAGACCGTCTGCAAGGATTGTGAGGGCGAGAACATCGGCATTATCAAGATGGAAGAAGACAGCAAGATGCTCGGCGAAGTAGTCGTGAAGTCATCACTGCCTAAGACTATCCTGAAGAATGGCGGAATGACGACAACCGTTGTCGGAACCGTCCTTGAGAAGGCAGGAACCATAGAGAACCTGCTCGACCGCATCCCTAACGTGTCTGCCCAAAATGGCAGCATCAAGGTATTCGGACGTGGTGAGCCTGTTATCTATATCAATGGACGACAGATGAGAGACAAGAGCGAGCTGGACCGTTTGCATTCCGATAACATCAAGTCGGTGGAAGTAATCACTAACCCTGGTGCCCGTTACGCAGCCAGCACCAAGGCGGTCATCCGTATCACAACGAAGAAGATACAAGGCGAGGGCTTCGGATTTGATGCCTCAACCACAGGTGAATATGATGAGGAGAAAAACTTCGGTGGATATAGCCAATTGAATATGAGCTATCGCAAGAATGGCTTGGATTTGGGCGCATACGCCTTTGGAGCAAAGCAGTACCAGCCAAACAATCAAGACTTACAACAGAAGACTTATCTTGACAAGACCTGGAACCAGAAGAGTGAAAACAGACAAGTAAGTATAGTAGAAGCCATGAACTTCCGCCTGGATGCCAGCTACCAGTTGGATGCCAACAATTCTATCGGTGCCAACTTTGGCTTTCTGAGAAATCCGAAACAGACCTGCGAAGCCAATATGGCTACAGAAATATGGCAAGACGATGAACAAACGGAAAGTTCTGACAGCCACGGTAGTTTCTTCGAGCAGAAGAGTACTCTTTCAAGCAATGTTTACTATGTAGGAAAGATTGGCAAACTCGGCATCGACTTCAATACCGACTGGCTTTGGTCGAAGAATAACGAGGACGTTGTTACAAAAGAGCAATATCAGGAAGTGGGGATGGACGCGCAAAGCCAGACGGTTCATAGCCTTACAGACAAGAAATATCGTTTGTTGGCTTCCAAGTTGGTGCTTTCCTATCCTTTGTTGGGCGGCGACTTATCTTTGGGTGGTGAATATTCCAACACGCATCGCACATCCAAGTATCAAGTGGTACCAACCAACTTCGTGCCGGATGACGACAGCCGTATTACAGAAAGTATGACTTCTTCATTCTTGACCTATTCAAGAGATTTCGGAAACGTGAGCATGGAGGCAGGACTGAGATACGAATACATCGACTTCAACTACTATGAATATGGTAAGTATATGCCTGGGCAAAGCAAGTCGTATGGCAACTGGTTCCCATCGCTCAGCTTATCGATGCCTGTGGGCAAGGTACAGATGCAGTTGAGCTATGCTACCGACATCGATCGTCCTTCCTATAATTACTTGCGTAGCGGTATTCAGTATGACAACCGCTACACGTATGAAACGGGAAATCCATTCTTAGTGTCTGAGATAAGCAAAAATCTCAACTACGAATTGGCTTACAAGTGGTTGACTTTCGACATGACCTACAGTCATACTTCACATCCAATTATGTCAACAGTGGAGACTTATAAGGATAATCCAGCAATAGGCTTGATGAAGCCTGTGAATGGGAATTCGTATAATGACGTAGCTGCATCCATCAACTTGCGCCCTTCGTTTGGCATCTGGTATCCTTCGCTTACAGCATCCGTTGACAAGCAATGGTTTGATATGGAGAAGCACGATGGGAAATCGCTCAATAAACCAATGGCTTCTTTCCGTTTTGACAATACGCTCAACACCAAATTAGGAATGTTTACGTTGATGATGTCGTATATTACAAAAGGCTATGAGGAGAACCAGTATCTGTACAAGCCTATGTTTTGCACGAATGTTTCCGCATATAAGGCTTTCTTGAAAGACCGTTTGTCGTTTCAGCTCTTCATCTATGATTTGTTCGGGACAAACGATAGCCA
>URYG01000121.1 GCA_900551985.1 uncultured Prevotella sp.
GCGAAGCTGCCAAGTACATTGCCTACTCCGCCTGCCGCCTTGATGACTTCGAGTCCCGGGCGCAGGTAGAGATGGTAGGTGTTTCCCAGAATGATCTGAGCCTTTACCTGCTGGCGCAATTCTTCGAAATGTACACCCTTTACGCTACCCACAGTTCCCACAGGCATGAAGATCGGAGTCTTGATCTGGCCGTGGTCGGTGGTGATGATGCCGGTGCGAGCATCGCTTGCCTTATCTGTTACTTGTAGTTCAAATTTCATTTCTTTTCTTTTTTGTCTTTTTCTGGAATGGTGAAGTCGATAGGGTGCTTTACCTTCTCGTCAGTGAGGGCAAACTCCCAGACATCTGCTACATCTTCTACATAATGGAACTCTACGCCCTTGAGATACTTCTCTGGAATGTCGAGGATGTTCTTCTTGTTTTCCTTGCAGATCACGATGTCGGTAATGCCGGCACGCTTGGCTGCCAGGATCTTCTCCTTGATGCCGCCCACTGGGAGCACCTTGCCGCGAAGGGTAATCTCGCCGGTCATGGCTATGTTCTTGCGAACCTTGCGCTGGGTGATGGCCGAAGCGATACTGGTGGCAATGGTAATACCTGCCGAAGGACCGTCTTTTGGCGTTGCACCTTCGGGTACGTGGATATGGATGTTCCAGTTTTCAAAGATGCGGTAATCCACGCCCAACAGGTCGATATGCGCCTTGATGTATTCCAAGGCGATGACTGCCGATTCCTTCATCACATCTCCCAGGTTACCGGTCAGGGTAAGCTTGCCCTGTCGTCCCTTGCTCAGAGAGGTTTCGATAAAGAGAATCTCACCGCCCACAGAGGTCCATGCAAGTCCAGTCACTACTCCGGCATAATCGTTGCCCTGATAGATGTCGCGGGTGAATGGGGCCGTGCCGAGAATCTCCTTCAGGTCTGATGCGGTGATGGATGGCTTCTCCAACTCCTTGGAATAGGCGAGCTTGTAGGCCATCTTGCGCAATCCCTTGTTGATCTGCTTCTTGAGCTGGCGCACGCCGCTTTCTCGGGTGTAGTGCTCGATGATGCCCTCGATGGCTGCCTTGTTGAAGCTTACCTTCGGGGTGAACTTGTCGAGACCTGTATTCTCCAATTCCTTCGGAATCAGGTGGCGCTTGGCAATCTCTATCTTCTCCTCCGTAATGTAGCCGCCTACTTCGATGAGTTCCATTCGGTCGAGCAAAGGACGTGGGATTGAGCTGATGTCATTGGCGGTTGCGATGAAGAGAACCTTAGAGAGATCGTAATCCACATCCAGGTAATTGTCGTGGAAGGTGTTGTTCTGCTCTGGGTCGAGTACTTCAAGCAAGGCTGATGCTGGATCGCCCTGATGGTTGTTGGCTGAAACCTTGTCTATCTCGTCGAGAATGAAGACTGGGTTGCTGCTGCCTGCCTTGAGGATGTTCTTGACAATGCGGCCAGGCATGGCTCCGATATAAGTGCGGCGGTGACCGCGAATCTCGGCTTCATCGTGCAGACCGCCCAGAGACATTCTCACGTATTTGCGCTTCATGGCCTTGGCAATGCTCTTGCCCAGACTGGTCTTGCCGACTCCCGGAGGACCATAGAGGCAGAGAATCGGACTCTGCATTCCACCCTTCAGCGATCTTACGGCAAGATATTCCAGGATGCGCTCCTTTACTTTCTCCATGCCATAGTGGTCCTGGTTGAGAATCTTCTGGGCATGAGACAGGCTGAGGTCATCCTCGGTATATTCGCCCCAAGGCAAATCTACCAGCGTCTGCAGATAGTTGAGCTGGATAGGGTAGTCTGGACTCTGAGGATGGATGTTGTCGAGTTTGGCTAACTCTTTCTGGAAAACCTTCTGGGTTGCCTCGTTCCATTTCTTGGTCTTGGCTTTTTCGAGCAGCTCCTTCTTCTCCGGACTGCTTTCGCCTTCGCCCAGCTCTTCCTTGATGTTCTTGATCTGCTGCTTCAGATAATATTCCTTCTGCTGCTCGTCGAGATCAAACTGGGTCTTGTTTCTGATTTCATTTTGCAGGTAGAGCAGTTTCTGCTCCTTGTGCAAGGCCTTGAGAGCCTCTATCAGTCGCTCCGACAGCTTCTCCTGTTCCAGCATCTTGATCTTGTCTTCTGCCGTAAAAGGAAGGGATGTGCAGATGAAGTTGCATTTCACGAAGCGATTGGTAATCTCATTGATTGCATAGACAGCCTCGTTGGGAATGTTCTCATTGTACTGAATGAATTTGATAGATTCCTCGAAGAATGTTTGGGTCAATGCCTTGAACATAGGATCCTTGGCTTCCTTTTCGGTAGGCCAGGTCTCTGGCAGACTTTCTACATCTGCAAGATAGAATGGATCCTTATCTACTATCTGCTTCAGCTTGCATCGGCCTAAACCCTGCACGATGATGGTCTTCTGGTGCTCTTCGTTTGGCATGTTGATGACTCTCATCAGCTTGGCAAATGTTCCGGTCTCGTACAAGTCTTTCTGATTAGGTGAATCTATGTCCGCATGCTTCTGGCAAAAGATGCAGAATACTGTTTCTGGATTTTGCTCCAGCATGTTTGCCAGCTCCTTGCTTTCCGTCCTGCCTATCAGGATAGGAGTAAGCACGGATGGAAAAACCACCAGGTCGCGAGTGCAGAGGGTAGGATAGATTCCAGCCTCCCTTTCTTGTATCAATACGGATGCATCGCCCTCAAAGTCGGCTATCATCTGGATTTGTGTATTCGAATTTCTGTTCATATTCTATTTGATAAACACTTTTGGGGTGTATATGAATTTCTGTTCCTGTTTTATTTTGATAAACACTTTTCGGAGTGCATATTCTCTTGAATATATGCTTATAGGGTGCAAAGTTAGTGATTTTTGCCGAGAATCCCATCGTTTTTTCCGAAAATCACCTCTTTATTATATATTATTATTGATATAGACAAGAAGACTGTAATAAAATGCTGATTTTTGCGTTACTATCTTAAAAGTAAAACTATGACAGGATTTAAATTCAAACAATTTGGGATTCATCAGGAGCGTTGCGCCATGAAGGTGGGAACGGATGGTGTGCTGCTGGGAGCATGGGCACCTGGCGGTAAACGCATTTTGGATATCGGGTCGGGGACCGGACTCATTTCGCTGATGATGGCGCAGCGCTTCCCAGAGGCGCAGGTGCTGGGTATTGATATGGATGGAGAGGCTTGTGAGGAGGCTGCTGAGAATGTGGCGGCAAGTCCTTTTGCCGATCGCGTCGGAATAGAGTGTTGCAGATTGCAGGACTTTCATTCTGAGGAGTCTTTTGATGCAATCGTAAGCAATCCTCCTTTCTTCTTGAATAGCCTGAAAAATCCAGACAGCAAACGTACGATGGCCCGCCATACGGATAGTTTGCCTTTCAGGGATCTTTTCAGGGGTGCAAAAATGCTGTTGAGTGATGATGGCGTTTTTTCCGTGATAGTTCCTTCTGAGGTTCTTGAGGTGGTTGTGTCGGAAGCTTGTATGCTAGGTTTTTATCTTATCCGGCAGTGTGGCGTTAAGACTGTAGAGCGCAAACAGCCGAAACGTTATCTTCTGTCATTTGCAAAACATCGGTATAATGGAATGGAAAATACTATAAAAACAATGACCGATTCCGAGGGGAACCGGTCAGAGTGGTATGCGAAAATTACTGAAGAATTCTATATCAGGTAGGGACTAGAGGTTCAGCTTTCTCTGTACGAGCTTGCTGATGGCTCCTACTCGCTTGCTTTGGCGCTGGATGTCTTTGTGAATGTCATCGCGTACAACATTGATGTCATTGAAGAAATCGGCAAAGGCTGATTGGATGACGTTCGGCTTGCGCACACTCTTGTCTGCAAACGGATTTACAATCATCTTGATGCCTTTTTCTTCCATGTGCACATCTATGTCAGCGCCAGTCATCACAGGGTCGCCATCATAATGGATGACACCCGGCTTGCTGCGGGTGATGTGGAGCTTCTTGCAGCGGAATGACTTGATCTTCGAGTTCTTGTCGAGGGTCTTATTGAACATATCGAAACTAACCTGTGAGGCTTCGATGACATCAAACGGTTCCATGATGACTACATCCATCAGTCCGTCGCTCATAGATGCCTGTGGGGCAATATAGGCGTTGTTGCCGTATTGGGAAGCGTTGGCGCATGAGATGAGAAACGCTTTGTATTGTTTTGTTCCAGTCTCATCCTCCAGAGTATATGTTTCAGGCTCATATTTCAAGCCTTCTCTCAGAATGTTCTCTGCATAGCTGATAGGTCCGCGCTTTCCGCTTTCTGCAAACTTCATGCTGACAAAGGCGTCGAAGCCCATTCCGCAAGTGCAGAAGAATGGGTATTCGTTGATGACTCCGTAGTCAAGGTCGTGTATTTCGCAGGCGTTGATGATCTCAATGCTCTTCTTCAAGTTCATTGGCAACAGCAGGTGGCGCGCCAGGCCGTTTCCTGAGCCGCAAGGCAGAATGCCTAATGCTGAGTCGGAATGGACGAGGGAACGGGCTACCTCGTTCACGGTGCCATCGCCACCTACGGCAACCACGATGTCTGCGTGGTTGTCTCTGGCTTCGGCTGCCAGTTCTGAGGCGTGTCCTGGTCTTTCAGTCATTTTTATCTCGTACTCGAACTGCTCCTTGTCCAAAGTAGAATCTATCAAACTGGGAACCGCCGCTTTGCTGCTGGTTCCAGAAATCGGGTTCATGATGAAAACTATCTTTTTTTTCATATCTTAGTCAAGAAATTGTATTTTTAAACTGCAAAAGTAATAAAAATCCCTAAAATGGCAAGAAATATCTACTAAAAAAAGCATAAAAGTAAACTTTCTTAGGAAAAAAGCGGTTATATTAGTCTTTTTTTGTATCTTTGCACCCTGAAACTAGAAAATAAATTAAAATAGAAATAAAGTACACCTATTATAATGGGACAATTACAAGAAAGATACAAGAATTATCGTGTACCTCAGAAGTATATGGAAGCCGGTGTGTATCCATACTTCCGTGAGATCACAAGTAAGCAGATGACAGAGGTAACTGACATCGATGGTCATAAGATCCTGATGTTCGGTTCTAATGCTTACCAGGGTTTGACTAATGATCAGCGTGTTATCGATGCAGCTAAGGCTGCTCTCGACAAGTATGGCTCAGGCTGTGCTGGTAGCCGCTTCCTCAATGGTACACTCGATTTGCATGTGCAGCTCGAAAAAGAGCTTGCTGAGTTTATGGGCAAGGATGAGACATTGTGCTTCTCTACTGGTTTCTCTGTAAACCAGGGCGTGTTGGCATGTGTTGTAGGCCGCGGTGATTATATCATCTGTGACGACCGTGATCATGCCAGTATCGTAGATGGCCGTCGTCTTTCATTCGCTACCCAGCTTCACTACAAGCACAACGATATGGAAGATTTGGAGCGCGTGCTCTCTAAGCTTCCTGAGGATGCAGTCAAGCTCATCGTTGTGGATGGCGTGTTCTCTATGGAGGGCGATTTGGCTAACTTGCCAGAGATTGTGAAGCTGAAGCATAAGTACAACTGCTCTATCATGGTAGATGAGGCTCATGGCCTTGGCGTGTTTGGTAAGCAGGGACGTGGTGTCTGCGATCATTTCGGTCTGACAGATGAGGTGGATCTTATCATGGGTACCTTCTCTAAGAGTCTGGCATCTATCGGTGGTTTCATCGCTTCTGATAAGGATACTATCAATTTCCTCCGTCACAACTGCCGTACTTACATCTTCAGTGCATCTAACACTCCAGCTGCAACGGCTGCTGCTCTCGAGGCTCTCCATATCATCCAGGAGGAACCAGAGCGTTTTGAGCATCTTTGGGATGTTACCAACTATGCTTTGAAGCGTTTCCGTGAGGAAGGTTTCGAGATTGGTGAGACTGAGAGTCCTATCATTCCTCTCTACGTTCGTGATGCAGAGAAGACATTCGTTGTTACCAAGCTGGCTTATGATGCAGGTGTGTTCATCAATCCTGTTATCCCACCAGCATGTGCTCCTCAGGACACATTGGTGCGTTTTGCTCTTATGGCTACTCATACAAGAGAGCAGGTAGAGAAGGCTGTTGAAATCTTGAAGAAGATTTTCGTAGAGGAAGGCATCATCAAGGCGTAATGGTAAAACAGTGCGGTTGCTGAAAAATCATCAATCGTCATATATAATAAGGTATAAAGGGGCAATTTCTTCGGAAGTTGCCCTTTTTTTAGGAAAAAACTGAATAAATGCATATTTTTACAAAAAAAGTTGCGGAAAAATTTGGTGGAATAAGAAAAATGTTGTACCTTTGCACCCGCAATTCAGAAATGATGCTTACTGCAAAGAAGTAATTTCATTGTGAGAAGAAAGCGGGGTGTAGCGCAGCCCGGTAGCGCGCCTGTTTTGGGAACAGGTGGTCGCAGGTTCGAATCCTGTCGCCCCGACTTTAGAAAGCTAAGAAGAATCAAATCTTCTTAGCTTTCTTGCTTTATATACGATATACGTTTAATTTAAAATTTATACTATCATGATTATTACGATTGCGCGCCAATGTGGATGTGGCGCTGTTCGGGTAGGCAGACTGCTTGCAGAACATTATGGTATTCCGTTTTATACCCGTAAGAATTTGATGGAAATGGCGGAAGAGCGTGGAGTCTTGGATGAGATGGAAGCTTTCTTCGATGAAGATCCTGTTGACGAACTGCTCTTTTCTATGTCTTCCCTGGGTGAGAACCAAAGATTGCTCACAGAAAAACCTCTTCGTGTCTTGGCTGATATGATAGGACTGGAGAATTGTGTCGTAATCGGGCGTTGTGGCAATTACATCTTCCGTGAACGAAAAGACTTGGTGTCGGTGTTCCTCAAGGGCGATGTAAAGGCTCGTATTGCGGAGATCCAGGAGGAGCAGGAGCTTTCTTATGCTGAGGCAGCTGAGTTTGTGGAACACGTAGATGATTGCCGTGTGGCTTATCATAGTTACTATACGGGGTTGACTTGGGGAAATGCCAACGATTACGACGTTTGTCTGGATACGGTTCGCTTGGGTGTAGAGAAAACGGCGCAAGCGATTGTTTCTTATGTGGAAGCAGTTTTGTAAGTTGCTTGTTGGTGATAATGATGCTTAATATTTAAAGTAATTTGTATTTAGGATGAAACTTTTAATTCAGTTTTTAATTATCATAGCGTTCTCTTTCGCTGGAGAATTGCTCCATTATCTGTTGCCGTTGCCGATACCTGCCAGTATTTATGGTATTATCTTATTGTTCGCAGCATTGGAACTCAAGGTTATCAAGGTGAAGCATATAAGGGAAACCAGTAGCTTCCTCATTGCTGTAATGCCCGTGATGTTTATTCCGGCTGCTGTGGGACTCATCGACTCCTGGCACTCCATTGCCAGTGTATGGCTGCAGTATATTGTAGTGACTGTTGTCAGTACTTTTGTGGTGATGGCTGTTTCTGGATGGTTCACTCAGTTTGTTATCAAAAGAGGAAAGGAGGCAAAGAAATGATTTCCTTGTTTCAGGATTCTGTCTTTTTCGGCGTTTTGATAAGTTTGGCTGCGTACGCCATCGGACTGTTTTTGAAGATTAAGACAGGATGGTCTTTGATGAATCCGTTGCTGATTTCCATCATTTTGGTTATTTGTACCTTGCTGATTACGGGAGTAGATTACAAGACTTACAATGCGGGTGCCAATATCATCAGTTATCTGCTTACACCGGCTACCATCTGTCTGGCAGTTCCGCTTTATCAGCAGGTAGAATTGCTGAAGAAGAATTACCGTGCTGTGCTCATCGGTATCTTGTCGGGTGTCTTGGCAAGTCTCTGCTCTGTACTTCTTCTGGCTTTGGTGTTCCACTTCGACCATGCAGCCTATGTTACATTCTTGCCAAAATCCATTACCACAGCCATCGGTATTGGTGTTTCTGAGGAATTGGGTGGCCATGTTTCTGTAACTGTAGTCGTAATCATCATTACAGGTGTGATTGGCAATATCTTTGCTGAGAAGTTTCTCAAGCTACTTTGTATCAAGGAACCTATTGCCAAGGGTATTGCCATCGGTTGTTCTGCTCACGCCTTGGGTACGGCTAAAGCTATGGAGATGGGTACTATTGAAGGTGCAATGAGTAGCTTGTCTATCGTGGTTTGTGGTGTGATGACCGTAATAGGTTCTTCTATCTTTGCTATGTTTATGTAGTAGGATATTGGTTTTCATGGAAAATTGCTAACTAGAGATTGGTTAGAGTAATACAATATTTAATCCCTTTTTCCGTTCTATAAATATGAAACGGAAAAAGGGATTTTTTTATAATATCATGATCGCTTGTATGGCTTCTGTAGCGATGGCTGGATGTGCTGATGAGGAGAGTTTTTCTTCGTCACGTTCTCACCTGCTTGCGTTTTCTGCAGATACGGTAAGCCTGGATACTACGTTCTCCAATGTGCCTACACCTACTCGAAGCTTTTGGGTGTATAATCATTCGGGAAAGTCGCTGCGTTGTTCTACTGTCAGACTGGAAAATGGTAACCAGACAGGATTTCGGGTGAATGTGGATGGTTCGTTCCTAGGATCGACTGCCGGCTACCAGACTCAGGATATAGAGGTGAGAAAGGGCGATAGTATTCGTGTTTTCGTAGAACTTACTTCGCATCAGCAATATCAGAATACACCTCAGTTGGTGGAGGATAATCTGCTCTTTACATTGGAAAGTGGGGTGCTGCAGAAAGTAAACTTAAAAGCTTACTCCTGGGATGCTGTTTTATGCAAAAATCTTCGAATCAGGAAAGATACTACGATACAGAGCAGCCGTCCGGTTGTTGTATATGGCGGAATGGTTGTTGATAGTCTCGTAACACTGTCTGTTGGGGCTGGTACGCATTTCTATTTTCATGAGAATGCCGGACTTGATGTTTATGGTTCGTTGCGCATCTTGGGAGAGAAAGATAAAGAGGTGGTGATGCGGGGAGATCGTATGGATAATATGTTCGACTATCTTCCTTATGATCGGACGCCTGGCCGGTGGCAAGGTATTCATTTCATGCCTTCTTCATCGGATAATGTCATCAGCTATGCTGACATCCACAGTGCTTATCACGGTATTAGGATAGAACCTTGTTCGGATATCACTCGTCAGAAGTTGCTTTTACAGCATTCTACCATTCATAATTGCCAGGGATATGGTCTGGCTGTTGATTCGGCTAAGGTGCAGTTGTATAATTGTCAGTTATCCAACACTTTGAATCATACGCTTTATGTAAAGGGTGGTGATGTGGAAGTGAACGGATGCACCATAGCTCAGTTCTATCCTTTTGATGGACGTCGTGCCACAGCTATAGGTATTGTTCCTCCAATTCTAAACTTGAAGGTCGTGAATTCTATAGTTACAGGATATCATGATGATGAGGTGGTATGGACTTCACCGAAGAACGGTGAAGTATGTAATTTCAGCTTCGATCATTGTGTACTTCGTACAGAAAAGATGAATACTGAAGATAGTTTGAAGTTTACGAATACCATATATGAGAACTTAAAGGATACGACTCGGTTTGGGGAGAAGCATTTCCGATTAGTTGATACGGATAATTTGAAGTATGATTTCAGGCTTCGCAAGGAATCGGCTGCCATAGGAGTGGCTGATTCATACAAACATTTAAAAAGGCGCGAATCCCCC
>URYG01000122.1 GCA_900551985.1 uncultured Prevotella sp.
GGGCAGAAGATGCTTGCCAACCCGTGAGGATTCCCCTGGCGTGAGTGCGCTCCACCGCATCCCGGCAGCAGGCGAAATCATGACCACGGTTGATGCGCTTCAGGGTCTCATCGTTGACACTCTCAATGCCATACTCCACCAGCACGAAGGTGCGCCGGTTCAACGCCTCGAGATAATCCAGCAATTCATCGCTCACGCAATCAGGACGGGTTCCTATCACGATTCCTACCACATCCTCTACCTGCAGCGCCTCCTCGTACATCTGACGGAGGAGTTCCACCTTGGCGTAGGTATTGGTATAAGCCTGGAAATAAGCCAGATACTTCATATCCGGATACTTCCTGCTGAAGAAGGCCTTACCCTCCTCCAACTGCTCCGTAATCGACTTCCTGCGGTCGCAATAGCTGGGATTGAACGTACGGTTGTCGCAGTACGTGCATCCGCCGCTCGAGATTCTTCCATCACGGTTAGGACAGGAGAATCCTGCATCTATAGAAATCTTCTGAACCCGGAAATCAGGAAACTGCTTCCGGATCCAGGAGCCAAAATCATTGTAGTACATTGAACTTTGAAGTTTGAGCTTTGAACTTTATGATTAGCCTTTACTTTGAACTATCAAATAAGCTCTGCTTTCAACGCAGTCTTGTCGTGATTGAAACCACCCAGACGAACCTTGATGAGCTGATTGTCGTATTCCTCCTTGGCGAGAGCAGGCGAAAGTTCCACACGGACATAGTTCTTGGTGAAACCATGCATAGCCTTGCCTCTTGGCGCCTTCTCGAAGAGCACCTCTGCCTCGGTACCGATGTACTGGGCATAGAACTCCTGAGTTTTCTGGTCGCTCAACTCCAGCAGACGCTTGGAGCGCAGCTTCTTCTCCTTCTCATCTACCACGTATGGAATCTTCAAGGCTGCGGTTCCAGGACGCTCGGAGTATGGGAACACGTGGAGCTGCGTAACAGGCAGGCTCTTCAGGAACTCATAGCACTCCTCGAAGCACTCCGGAGTCTCACCACGACAGCCCACCATCACATCCACACCGATAAACGCATCAGGCATCTTCTCCTTGATCAGGTTCACCTTGTGGGCGAAGAGCGCCTTGTCGTAACGGCGGTGCATCAGCTTGAGAACCTCGTCGCTTCCGCTCTGCAGCGGAATATGGAAGTGAGGCATGAAGGCACGGCTCTCGGCGCAGTAGGCAATGAGGTCATCATCACAGAGATCCGGCTCCAAACTGGAGATGCGGTAACGCTTGATTCCTTCCACCTGGTCCATCGCCTTCACAAGGTCGAGGAAGCGCTCGTGGGTGGTCTGTCCAAAGTCACCGATGTTCACACCGGTAATCACGATTTCCTTGCCGCCCTCAGCTGCCGCCTGCTCACACTGAGCCACGAGCGACTCGATGCTTGGGTTGCGGGAATTGCCACGGGCGAAAGGAATGGTGCAATAGGTACAGTAGTAGTTGCAGCCATCCTGCACCTTCAGAAAGTAGCGGGTACGATTGCCACGGGAACATGAAGGCTGGAAGGTCTTGATCTCCTTGGTCTTCACGCTGTGGTGCTGATGAAGGGCTGAATCTGAAGATTCTTGATTCTCGCCGGTGACAGGAAGTCCGTTTTCTGCGGCAAACTTCTTGGCCCATGCATCGCTGAGATACTGAATCAAGTGGGCCTTCTCGTTGGCGCCCAACACCAGGTCAACACCTTCTATCTTGCTCACGTTCTCCGACTCCAGCTGCGCATAGCAACCGGTAACGATGACGAAGGCACCAGGATTCTGTCGCACCATGCGATGGATAGCCTGACGGCACTTATGATCGGCAACTTCTGTTACCGAGCAAGTATTGATGAGACAAATGTCTGCTTTCTCCCCCTTCTGTGCCGTAATGACGCCCATATCTTCGAGCATCTTGCCGAAAGTGGAGGTTTCCGAGAAATTGAGTTTGCAGCCCAGCGTATAGTAGGCTGCCTTTTTGCCTTGGAAGGCACTTGAATCTATCATATATTTATCTTTTTCTTTGGTTTCTTTTAAGCTTTTGCCCTTACAGGGCGCATAGTTGATTGCTTTCATACCCAGGGCGTTCTCCCCAAAAGACCCTAGGTCTATAAAACGAAAAAGCCGCTAGACCGAAGTCCAGCGGTTGTTTCTCTCATTTTTCGTTCGCAAGTAATTCTAAATTACTTAACTGAATCAGTAGCAGCTGAATCAACAGCAACTGAATCAGCAGCTGAATCAACTACAGCTGTGTCAGAATCAGCAGAAGCTGTGTTCTGAGCTGTTTTGTTACCACATGATGCGAAAGAGATAGCTGCGATAGCTACGAACATAAAAACTAATTTCTTCATTTTCTTTGCTTTTTAAATCTGTAAAACAATCATTCGTTTATTAAAACTGATGCAAAGGTAAGCATTTTTTTGATACGGCGAACTTTTTTTTGTGTTTTTTTTTAGGGGTATTTTGTAACAAAATCACAATCTACTGATATTCAGTTATTTACAAAGTGCTAACGAAAGTTAAAGTTTTTGATGTGCTCGAAAACAGCCCGATTTTAACACTTTTCGGTGTTTTTTAGCGTAACAAAGGTGCGCGCCAACACCCTGGCAAAGCTGAGCTATATACATATAATAAGGTACGCGCGAGGAAGAAAGCAAAAACTTTTTCTGCTGAGAAGGAGGATTTTTCTGCTGAGAAGGAAACTTTTTCTGCAGAGAAGGAAACTTTTTCTAAGAAATCGAGCCTCAAAGCTTGGTAGGCAGCGAACTTTTCTGTAACTTTGCACTCGGAAAAGAGTCTAAGACAAGAAGAAAAGAGTCTAAGACAAGCAGAAAAGAGTAACAGATAAACAGAAAAATGATACAGCTAAAAGAAAATCAGGGCATTCCCCGCAGCATTCTCCTGATGATGGCTATCATCGCAGGACTCACAGTAGCCAACTGCTACTACAACCAGCCGCTGCTCGAACTGATCCGCCACGATCTGGGCATTACCGAGCAGAGCGCCAACCTCATCACCGTGATTACCCAGATAGGGTATGCGCTGGGGCTGTTCTTCCTCATCCCTATGGGCGACATGTTTTCGCGCAAGAAACTCATCCTCGTGAACATGACCATCGCAGCCTTGATGGCGATCGTGATGGCTGTGGCACAAAACGTATGGATGCTCTGGGGAGCTTCCCTGCTCATCGGCGCCTGTTCCGTGATTCCACAGTTCTTCATCCCGATAGCCGGACAGTTCTCGGAGCCCAAGAACAAGAGCAGGAACATGGGCTTTGTGCTCTCCGGACTGCTTACGGGTATTCTTGCCTCGCGAGTAATCAGCGGTTACATCGGCGAATGGCTGGGATGGCGGGAGATGTTCTTCTTCGCCGCCCTCATCATGGTGGTCTGCATGGGAATCATGATGCTGATGATGCCTGAGATGAAGCGCAACTATGTGGGAACCTACAGAGGACTGATGACTACCGTGGCTGAGATCTTCATCCTCCACCCTTCTATCCGCATCTACTCCATCCGTGCCGCCTTCGGTTTCGGAAGCATGATGGCGATCTGGTCGTGCCTCGCCTTCCATCTTGCCCAGCCTCCTTTCTGTGCAGGCAGCGACATGGTGGGAATGCTCGGACTCTGCGGAATCATGGGAGCCGTGGCGGCAAGCAGCGTAGGAAAGCTGGTTCCAAGGTTCGGAATCCACAAGTTCAGCCTCTTCGGAGCAGCCATGCAAATCATCGCCTGGGCAATAGCCCTCCTCTTCGGCGACACCTATGCAGGACTCATCGCAGCCATCATCCTGGTAGATATCGGACTGCAATGTCAGCAGCTCAGCAATCAGAGCGGCTGTCTGCAGGAGATTCCGCAGGCTTCCAACCGCGCCAACACCATCTTCATGACGACTTATTTCATCGGTGGTTCGCTCGGTACGTTCTGTGCCGGATACGTGTGGACCCAAGCCGACTGGCTGGGAGTCTGCATCGTGGGCATTTCCTTCGCCTTCATCTCCCTACTCATTTCACTGAGCAATAAGAAATAAACATATAAAAGAAAAGAGATTATATTTGCAATAAGCAAGAACACAAAAAGAGATTATATTCCCAACTAACAGGAATATAATCTCTTTTTTATTTGATAGAGGCTGAAGCCGGCATTTCTGCCGAGACTTCAACTACATTTTCTCCTCTCCATACATTTCTTTCCACCAGCTGCCATCATCCTGCAGCCACTTGGCAAACCATGCGAAGATGGTGTTCTGCCACTTCAATCGCTTCTCGTAATCGATGATGTGGTGATCCTGACCATCTACCAGAACCATCGCCGTAGGACGGCCGAGGAGCTTCAAAGCCGTATAGAGCTGGATGCTCTCTCCCACTGGCACATTGTTATCGGCTGTTCCGTGCACGAAGAGCAATGGAGTATGAATCTTGTCTGCATTGTAGAGCGGACTCTGATCTACGAAGAGATGCTTGTTGGTCCAAGGATACTCGTTAGCCATGGAAACCTCGCTGTAGCTGTAGCCCCAATAGCCTTCGCCCCAATAGCTGGTATGGTCGCTGATGCCAGCATGAGAAATGGCTGCGGCAAAGAGATCGGTCTTGGTCTGAAGATACTGGGTCATGAAACCACCATAGCTGGCACCGATGCAACCAATCTTCTTGCGGTTTACGAAACTATGCTCATCACAGAATGCCTGGGTGCTGGAGATAATATCCTCAGCCACTCCCTCGCCGGCAGTATCCACGTGGCGGGCTGAGAACTTCTGACCGAAACCAGTGGCTCCGCTTGGGTTCACGATCAGGACCACATAACCCATCGCTGCATAGACATGATGAGGATAGCGGCTCTGGAACATACGTGTGGTAGGACTGCAACCGCCATAGTAGTTCACCACCATCGGATACTTCTTGGAAGCATCGAAATGAGGTGGCAGATAGTAACGGCAGCAAAGGGTGTCGCCACGGGAATTCACGAAGGTCCAAGCCTTGCACTCGCCCAACTCGATGTCTTTCAGCAGGCGGGCACTGAGATCATCTACGAGCAGCGACTTCTGCGCCTTGGTGCTCATCTTGTAGAGTCGGTCGGCATTGGAAGCGCTCTGTCCTGAGAACGCCATTTCCGGAGCAGCTGCTGCGATGGAGAAGCTCTTGATGTTCTCCTCCGGAGTCTTGAGCAATGTAAACTTGCCCGACTTCGGATTCAGCTGGAAGAGATGCATGCAGTCTTTATCCTCTGCCGTAAAGTAGATGTTTCCATCCGCCTTGCTCCAATCCACGCTCTGCACGTTAGGATTGAAATCCCTGGTCATCGGGCGAACCTTCTTATCCGCCAGGTTCATCAGATAGAGCTGGGTGTCAACCATACTAGGAGTCTGTCCCTCCTCCACATTCTTTCCAATACCATCGAAAGCCTCAGGCGAACCGGTAACGAGAATGCTCTTGCCGTCTGGCGAGAACTGGGCACTGTTCAGGAATTCACCCTTCTCTACCAGCGCCTCAACACTCATATCGTTCAGATCGAGACGATAGAGGGAGTTGAGCGTAGTAGGACGCTTGGTAAGGCGCTCCTCACTCTTGCCGATGAGCAGATAGCGGGAATCTGCGGAAATATCGTTGAGATAAACATTGTGATAGCCGAAAGTAAGCGGCTGGAGAATGCCTGAAGCCAGATCATACTTAGCCAGATAGCTGCGGGTTCTCCATCCAGGCTGACGGTCATCAGGTTCCTTTACATCGTACACCTGAGGATCCTTCTTTCTGCCTTCCTCATAAAGCGTATAGATGAGCGATTTCTCATCTGGAGTAAACTGGAACCATCCCTCAGGAATGTTTGCAGCCAGTACTTCGCGCTCCATATTCATCGGATTGATGGCAATCAGCTGAACCTCGCCATCTGCCTTTCCTTCGCCGGCAATGGAACTGTCGCTCGCCTTCTCGGTAAAGTACAGTTTGTTGGTGCGAGGCATCCATCTTACACTTTCCTCGAAAGAAGCAACCACCTTGTTGGTCTGGCAGTTTCTCAATTCATTGACGCTATGGTTCTTGCCCTGACGATCCACCCAAGTCTTGCTCACGATCATGAACTTGCCGTTTGGCGACATCTGAACGCTCGCATAGTTAGGCATGCAGATTACATCGTATATATTAAAGGTACGCTTGGTGCTGGCAGAAGATTCGCCCACGCTCAGCTGCTTGCCGTCTGCCGCAGTAATGCTGATCTTGAAATCCTGATCAGCTTTCTTCTCTGAAGAAGATGATTTTTCTGAAGCATTCTTTTCTGAAGCGGAAGCATCGGCAGTTGAAGCGGTGAGGTACTTGATGACTACGGTATGAGTAGAAGGCATCAGGACTGTCTCCGCCTTATCGCCATTCACTTTCACCTGCTCACCATCCACAAAGAGACGATACTGCTTCAGTCCCTTCACCTCGATGGTAGCCTGGGTACGGCTGGTGTTCGATATGGTGAACGAAGCCAGATGGAGAGCATTCTGCCTGCTATCAGCCAGGAGCTGGGAAGCAGCCACCTCCTTACCATTATTCAATAAGGTAAACGAGAGCGGAGAGTCGAGCACACCCTCCATCGAGAATTTCTCACCCTTCACATTCACGCTATCCGCCATCCAAGGGGTAGCTACAGGATAAGGACCTGCATGTTTCAGCTTCTGCACTTCGATGGTCTCGGCAATGGCAGAAAGCGATGTTCCGAACGAAGCACAGAGTGCCGCACTAAACGTAAGAGCCCTGAGGCTCATTTTAGTTGATTTCATCATAACTGATTTATATTTTTATTCTGAATTTTCTATTTCGCTGCGAAATTACAAAATAAAGTTGAGAAAAACGAATGAATGGCTTACATTTTATGCTTTTCGCAGGGTTTCTGATAAATTAATGTTATCTCAATGTTAAGGACGGCTTTCGGAAAGTTATTGTTGGGTTAAACCCCTCCCAGAGTCATTGCCAGTCCAAAAGAATCTATTATCTTTGCATCGTCAAACAAACAAAAAGGCAAAAAGATAGTTAACAAACAAGGATATTTTAAAACGAAGAATATGAATAAGAAAAATATGATTTTGATGAGCACTCTGCTCGTCTGCTCGCTCGAAAGTTTCGCACAGAGCGATGCTGAGGTCACAGATTCCCTCTGGAAAGATGTAGATCTCAACGCAGTTACCGTGGTTGCATCCAAACCGCTGGTAAAGATGGAGACCGACAAGATGACCTACAACGTGCAGCAGGATGCTGACGCCAAGGCTTCTACCGTTCTCGACATGCTGCGCAAGGTGCCGATGGTTACCGTGGATGGACAGGATAACATTACCGTGAACGGTTCATCCAGCTTCAAGGTGTATGTGGATGGAAAACCCAACCCGATGTTCTCTGCCAACCCATCGCAGATTTTCAAGGCAATGCCGGCAACCATGGTCAAGAACATTGAGGTAATCACCAATCCGGGAGCCAAGTATGATGCTGAAGGTACGGGAGGCGTGCTCAACATCGTACTCAACAAGCAAGCCGTGAACGGCGCCGGAGGCAACGACCTCAGCAATGGCTATAATGGCAACATCAGTGCTGCTGCCGGTAACCAGACGCAGCGCATCTCCGCCTTCATCAGCGGTCAGCAGGGCAAGCTTACCTACAGTGCCAACGGAATGTACAATCATCAGCGCATGGATGGAACCACCATCTCCTTCGACCGAATCCAGAAGGACGGAAGCACGATGAACTATTATCAGAATTCGGATATGAAGCAGCCCTTCTCCATGGGCAACATCAGTCTGAGCTACGAACTCGATTCGCTGAGCAACATCAGTGCCACAGCTGGTCTGACCTCCTTCAGCCAGAAGATTACGGGTCACCCACTCACAAAGATGGCAGGCGGAATCTACGGCGAAGGATTCGAATACGGCAATGAGATGAAGCAGGATATGGGCAACACCTCCTTCAACGGAAGTCTCGATTATCAGCGGTTCTTCAACAAGGAGCGCACGAACTATCTCATCCTCAGCTATCTCTTCAGCACCAACCCTTCTCACATCGACAACTATACGTTCTACGACAATATCAGTCATGTGACGGCTCTCCAGCTCCACGACCTGCTCTCGAAGAGCAAGACACGCGGAACGGAACATACATTCCAGGCAGATTTCACCCATTCGCTCAGCGCCACCCAGCGCCTGAACTTCGGAGCCAAGTATATTGCCCGCATCAACAAGAGCGACTCCCGCTACTACGACGTGGCTGCAGATAAAAGCGAAACGCTGAATCCTGCCAACAGTATGGAGTATAAGAACACCCAGAACATCCTGGCTGCCTATGCTGAATGGAAAGGAAACTTCGGAAAGATAGGAACCATGCTGGGAACCCGATACGAACAGACCTGGGAGAAAGTGAAATTCGAGCAGGGCAAGGGCGACAACTTCGACAAGAACTACGGTAACCTCGTGCCGAGTGCCAGCCTCTCCTACAGCATCACTCCTGGAATGAATCTCGGTGTGAACTACAGCATGAGAATCACCCGTCCGGGAATCACCTATCTTAACCCGTATGTAGATCGCAGTGATCCTACAGCCATCAGCTATGGTAATACAGACCTCGACGTTGTGAAGTCGCATCAGTTGAACATGGTATTCAATTACTACAACCCAAGATTCATCCTGAGCACGACTCTGGGCTACGGATTCTGCAACAACCAGATAGAGCAGTATTCGTTCATCGATGCAGACAACCTGCTCAACACCACCTACGGCAATGTTTCGAAGACTCGCAACGCCAGCCTGAATGTCTTTGCCAACTGGCTGGTGTTCAAGAAGACGAGATTGATGCTGAACGAGAGTCTGAGCTACAACGATCTGCGCAGCGAGGTCCTGGGATGGAAGAATCATGGCTGGAACAGCAGTACGATGATCAATCTGCAACAGACTCTGCCTTGGGAGGTGCAATGGACGGTAGGAAGCATCATCCAGAGCAAGCAGCACACCCTGCAGGGCTATCAGAGCGGAATGGCTTTCTTCTACTCCACCCTCTCGAAATCCATCGTCAAGGATAAGCTGGACTTGAGTCTGATGTTCCTCACACCAACCGATGACAAGCTCAACATCAAGCAGAAGACCATGGGTTCAGACTATGTTCAGAATATGACGGTAAAGGTGCCTCTGCGCCAGATCAGTCTCACCCTTACCTGGAAGTTCGGCAACACCAAGAAGCAATTCCAGCAGGCGAAATCCAACATCAAGAACGATTTCCAGGAAGAAAAGCAGGGAATCCAGACGGGTGGTATGAGCGGAAACTAACAAGCCCAGGAACCATCGGAAACATAGAATAGAATAAACAATACTCTCTCTCAAACGAGTTGCAATGCATAAAAAAAGCATTCGCAACTCGTTTTTTTATGCAATCTATTGTCTATTTGATTTCTTTTTTGTACTTTTGCAAACAAAATATCACATAAAATCATAAAATGATGAAGAAACAAACGAAAGCCATTCATTTGGAATACGAGCGCCGCGATGCTTACGATTCGCTGAGCGTTCCAGTATATAACACCCTTGCCTACGAATTCGACAATGCTGCCGTTATGGCGGAAGCATTCACCGACAAGATCAAGGCACCTGATTACTCCCGTGTGGAGAATCCTACGGTAACCACGCA
>URYG01000123.1 GCA_900551985.1 uncultured Prevotella sp.
CCAACCTGAAGGGTACGCATCATCTTACCAAGGATTTTACCCTCGATTGGTCGGGCATCTTCTCGCAGGCAAAGGAGGAAGATCCGGATAGAACCTACGTCACCCTGACGAACACCGTGAGCAGAACAGCCGGGGGTGCCGACAAGAACATCATCAAGACCCTGCCTAAGAGTGCAGAGCGACGATTCCAGCACAACAAGGATACCGACTGGGCGGGTTACATCAACCTTTCTTACAATACCCATTTCGCAAACGATGTAGAGGCGCTCTGGAAGGCGGGCGCACAGTATCGCAGAAAGGAGCGCAGCAACAGATATTATTCTTACATCTTCAATCCTGCCGACATTTCGCAGAAACTGGATGGCAACGGAATAGACCAGTTTGATAAAATCGATTGGGTTTGCAAGACTCCTTATTCTCAGGCTTCTCAGCTCAACTACGATTCCAAGGAGCACATCGGCGGAGCCTACGCCATGGTAACCCTGAAGAGCAAGGTGGGCGAACTGAATGCCGGTTTCCGTGCCGAGCATACCAACCAGATTTACACCATGCTCCAGCACTTCCGCAACATGGGACAGGTGGGCGAGCAGAGCTACTGGGATTATCTGCCATCGGCATCCATCAAGTGGACGCCAACCAAGAAGATGAACGTGCGTCTCTCTTACTATCGCTCCATCAACCGTCCGGGCTTCTACGAGATAGTACCTTATCAGATAATGGGCGAGGAGTATCAGGAAAAAGGTAATCCAAACCTGAAGCGTGCCCGCATCGACAACATCGACCTGCGCTGGGAGTGGTTCCCAAGCAAGACAGAGCAGATTCTTGCCGGCGTATTCTATAAGTATCTGAAAGACCCTATCGAGCAGGTGTTCGTAACATCGGATGGCAAGATTGGTGCCGGAACCGATGCCTACTACATGCCTGATAACCTGGGTAATGCCAAGAATATGGGCTTCGAAATCGACGTCATCAAATACATCCGCCACTTCGGCGTAAAGGCGAATTATACTTACACCCATTCTGAAATCACCACCTCGAAGCGTGAGTACAAGGAGGGTAGTGCCGAGTATAAATCGGGCGTAACCCAGACTCGTCCGCTTGTTAACCAGGCTCCTCATACCGCCAACATCTCCTTATTATATAAGGATACCGAGAATGGCTGGAATGCGCAGTTGGCCTCTTCCTTCACGGGCACCAAGCTCGCCCTGGTTTCTCCTTTCAAGAATGCCGACCAGTGGGACAAGGCGATGTTCGGTCTCGACCTGAGTGCCGAGAAGCAATTCAAGAACGGCATCTCCATCTTCTTCAAGGCAAACAATCTGCTCGATGCCAAGCGCGAGAGATACTTGAAGACCGTAAACAAGAGCAATCTGGAGTATGAGGGTCAGAAGAGTGATAAGACCATCGTGGGTACTTATAAGTATGGCAGAACCTTCCTGCTGGGAGTAAGATACAAGCTTTAAAAGGTAAAAAGGTAAAAAAGAAAAAAGGAAAATAATGAAAAAGATAAATACTTTTGCTGCTTTACTTATGATGGCAGCAGCTGCTATGTTCTCCACATCTTGCGAGAACGATAATATCAATCCATACGATTACGTGAATAATGGAAGTGATGGCAATGAGAACCAGGGTTCTAAGGATGTCATCACAACCAAGGTGGCAGAATATCCTGTAGGTTCTGTGGTTTGGAGTAAGGATACCACCCTGAGCGAGAGCGTTGAGATTCCTGTAGGAACATCGCTCTACATCGAGCCGGGCGTAACCGTTACCTGCAAATCAGAGGTTCAGGTGCCTGTGGAAATCGTAGTATTGGGCAATCTCTATTGCCTGGGAACCGCCGAGAAGCCAGTTACCATCACTTCTGATACCAAGAAGCCTGCTGATTGGGGCGGCATCATCTGCGGCTACAATTCAGAAGAGGTGGTACTCAACCACGTGGATGTAGGCTATGCCGGTGCTACTCCTACCGAGAGTTCAGCTTCTTTCCAGAACAAGCTTTTCAAGACCACCATCGATGGTGGTGTGCCAGCCTTCCACTTCTGTAATGTGAACGGCAAGTTTGTGATGGCAAACAGTTTCTTCCACGATAACTACAACGACCAGACTTACTTTACCGGTGGTAATGGTGTGATTATCAACAATATCTTCGCCGATGGCGGAAATGCAGCCGATGGCGGCGAGGCCATCAACGTGAAGGCGGGTTGCAAGCTCGATGTAGCCAACAACATCATCTACAACGCCTGCACTAACGCCTTCAAGCTTTCTAATGCCGGCAATAGCGAGGTGATTCCTCTCAGCGAGATGACTGCCTATAACAACACCATCATCAACTGCGGATGGCGCCGTTCCAAGAACAAGAAGGGTGGTTCTGTTTGGGTAGAGAAGGCAGCGAAGCCAATCTTCGTGAACAACCTCATCTACGATTCCCGTTTCGGCTTGAAGCAGCCAAAGATGGATGGTGCAGACATGGAGCACAGCCGTCTTACACCAAACTACTACTTTGCATCTACAGAGACAGGAGTAGAGCAGATGGCGAAGGATGCAGCGCTTGGCATCTGGTTTGATACCGATATCAAGAGCAGCGTGGCTGGTCAGCTCAACCCACTCTTCAAGAGTTTCACTCAGAGCGACAAGATGAACATCAATTGCGAGATTGATGATGTGGCC
Organism: uncultured Prevotella sp.; assembly: GCA_900551985.1. Taxonomy (GTDB): domain Bacteria; phylum Bacteroidota; class Bacteroidia; order Bacteroidales; family Bacteroidaceae; genus Prevotella. The sequence goes on from URYG01000123.1 coordinate 2,668, forward strand.
CAGGGTGCTCCATTGGCATTCGACAAGACCTGGAATTTCGAGTATCAGGATAACAGTCCTGCTCTCTCGGGTGGCGTAACCGATTTTGCCCGCCTCTTCCCGAATGGCTTGCCATTCTTCGGCATGAAGCAGGTGAATTTCCTGGATAAGAATAACGACCAGAACTATTACTTCACCGCCCCATTGCCAAGCGCAAGATTCGGAGCGTGGCTGTAATATCAGTCGATTTTATCAGTTTTTTGACTATGCAAGAGTTAGGAAGCCATTGGCTATGTTCCTATCTCTTGCATAGTCTGTTTTTATATCAGATATCCATACTTCTTGAGCGCTTCCACCACCTTGCTTTTAAAGTTCGTCTCCACCAGGAGGATGAAGCCCTCAGCCTTCAGCGTGTACTTGCGGATGGTAGGGTCGGTGAGGATGATGTGCTGCAACTCCTTGTCATCGTTCGGAATCTGCAGCAGGGAATATTTCTTCTTTGGTGCCTTCATCGGCTTGCATCGCTTCTTGATGTCCTTGAAGAACTGTGCCCAGTTGTCGGGCAAGTCCTGGGAAGAGATGTATTCCTTGAAGAAGTCAATCTTGCTGTTGATGTCCTGCAGCTTCTCACAACCATTCAGAAAACTCTCGTAGCTCACCTTGTACATCTTCTTGGAGATGGCTGTCGCCATGTTGCCTAGGAGCGACTCGTACGGATTGTTGTCCACCAGCGACTTGATGATGAGGCGTTCGGTGTCCAGTTCGAAGTAATGGATTTCTGCCTCCTTGGTGCGCACATATTTCCTCTTGATGCCCAGGGCATAGAGCCCCAGGTTGGTGAGTCGTACATAAGCTAAGGTGTCATAATAAGAGGTGGCTCCCTCGTCGGGCTTCTCCTTGTAGGCTATCTCCACGAAACCGAATGCCGCCATCATGAAGAGCGCCGCCTTGAGGTAAGGGTAGGTCAACTCTTGGATGGTGTCGTCGCAAAAGAGTGTTTTGCCATCATATTCATTACAAAAATTGGCCTTGAAGAGGTCTGAGTAGTGAAACAGCAAAAATTGTCTCTCTGTGTTTTTTGGACTCACTCGGCAATGGAACAAAAGTTTGTCTATCGGCAACCAGCCTTCTTTGTGGAATTCCTTCAATACCGACTGAAGAACGTTTATCTGATACCCACAACTGCAATAGTCGAACAGATTTTTCCTGAATCCTGTGATGTGTGGCAAAAGGATAGGCATCAGGTACTCTTGCATTTCATCCAGGTTCTTGAAGAGATCCTTCAATAGGTCTTGTGTCTCCGTCAAGTCGTTGTTGTACAAGTCCATGCAATAGATGGTGTAGAAATTGAGCACAAACGAAGCGCAGATGTTGGAGAAATATTTGTTGCCATCCGTGAAAAATTCAGGGAGGTTGAGAAGCTTGGAAATCTTCTTCACTTCGCTGGCTGGCAGCTTGTTTCGCCCCAGGTTCAGCTGTCCGCTGTCGAAGAGTGAAGACATGATAGGCACGACGGTGAAAATCGTATTCTCACCGCTATAGGTCTTGTATGCTTCCGCATCAGGCAACTCCTCGCATTTCTCGATATTCATCAACTCTGGGAAGAGTGAAGGCAATGTCTGGGCATAATAAGAGCTGCTTGCCAATTCAAGGTAATAATTAGAGAGCCCGTATGTGTTCTTGTTAGAAATTGGTGCTTTTGCCTTTATGGTGTCATACCAATTGCCAAGTTTCTGGTTGATCTTAGGATCGTCCCAGAAATACCTGCTCTCTGTGATGCTAGGTTCGCCGAGAATCTTGGTTGCGTCTGTATGTAGGATGTAATGGTTGGCGGCAGTCTGCTTGAAGAGTTTTTTTACAGGTTCCGACCATTTGTCGTAATATAGGAAGAAGTTGTTGGTATGCTTCATGATAGCAAGATACGCAGCATAATCCTTCTTCAGTTTCTTCTTGTTGGAGTACATAAGCGTGATAGGGGCTGGCTCGTATTTCTTGCCGTCCTTGTCCAGTGCCACCAATTTGTACTTCTTAAAGGTTTCACGCACGTCGTAAGCTGTTTCCTGTAGTTTACTTAAATCATGTCCGTGCATGAAGGAACTTATTATTTGTTCATTCTCCGTCCCTTCCGGAACGTATATGATTTTCTCTGGTCGCTTGTCGCTTATGTCCCAGAGTGTTGTTTCTGTTGCCATGTCTTGTTTCTGTTATGAAATGATGTTTTTATCCCAGAATGAAGTTGATGTCATCTTCCGACAGATGCTTGGAAGATGAACTGTCGGCACCTATCAAGCCCTCGAAGAGTTCGGCCTTCTGCTGTTGCAGGAGCTGTATCTTCTCCTCGATGGTTTGCTGGGTGATGAGCGAGTAGCTGAGCACCTTTGCCTTCTGTCCGAAACGGTGCAGACGGTTGATGGCTTGTTCCTCGGCAGCCTTGTTCCACCATGGCTCGAAGATGAACACGGTGTCGGCGGCTGTCAGGTTCAAACCCACGCCACCCGTCTTCAGCGTCATCAGCATCACTCGGCATTGTGGGTCGTTCTGGAATCGCTCCACGATGCTCTTGCGGTCTCTCGTTGAACCTGTCATGCAGGCATAGTCCACACCGTTTTGGTCCAGTCGCTCGCTGAGTTCTTCGATACCTGCGATGAAGTTGAAGAATACCACCACCTTGTGTCCGTTGGCTACGGCTTCGAGGAGGGTGTCGGTCAGCAGGTCGAGCTTAGGCGACTTGATGTGTCCGTCGCTGAGGCTCTCTGGGATGGAGGCGATGCGGCGAAGTTCGTTGAGTGCCTGGAACATTACAAACTGCGACTTCTGGATGCCCTCGGCGGCTATCGTCTGGTCTCGACGAGAGCCAAAACACCAAGAACACTACCATGTAGTAGTATTGTCTTCTTCGCTCGTAGAAGTCGTGCTGCTCTGTACTCATCTCCACGTAGAGGGTCTGCTCGATGCGGTCGGGCAGGTCTTTGAGTACGTCCTTTTTCAGTCGGCGAAGCATGAATGGGAATATCTTCTTGCGGAGGCTCAACAGGGTGTCCTTGTCGTTGTCGCGCTGGATAGGACCCGTGTAACGGCTGTTGAAATCGTCCAAACTGCCAAACATCGTTGGGTTGAGGAAACGGAAGAGCGAGTATAGCTCCGTCAGATTGTTCTCCACCGGCGTACCGCTCAATGCCAGTCTGTGTTCGGCATGGAGCACGAGGGTGGCTTGGGTGGTCTGCGTGGTAGTGTTCTTGATGTTTTGGCTCTCGTCGAGAATCACATAATGGAACTTCTGCTTGGAGTAGGTCTCGATGTCGTTGCGCACGATGGCGTAGGTGGTCAGTATCACCTGGTGCTTCATCGCCTCCTTGATGTCTCGGTCGCCGGCATAATAGGTATAGACAGAGAGTTGTGGGGCGAACTTCTTCAACTCGTTCTGCCAGTTGAAGAGCAGGCTGCGAGGCATTACGATGAGCGTAGGTTTCTTCACCTTCGGATAGATGAGGGTGAGGACACCGATGGTCTGCACGGTCTTGCCGAGACCCATGTCGTCGGCGAGACAGCCTCCCAGGTTGTTGTCGTAGAGATATTTTATCCATTTGATTCCCTCTGCCTGGTATGGGCGCAACTGGGCGTTCAGTTTTGGTGCCTTCAGGGTTTCCTCGGCAAGGTGGTTGAAGCCCTCATATACTTCACGGTGATGCTTGAACGCCTCACCCTCCAAAGGCTCGTTGATGAGGTCTTCTATCTCAGGCAGGTCGAAGAACGACACTTTGACCTTTCCATCCTTGTCCTTTTTCTTGAAGATACGTTCCAGACGGCGCATGTATCCGTCCTCGATGATGGCACGGTTGCCGTCCGACAGCTGGATGTATTTCTTCTTGTTGTATTGCGAGAGGATTTGCTGGAGCGAGAACTGTTCGCCTTCGAGCGTGATGCTGGCGTCGCCCTCCAGGAAGTCGATGCCCGACGAGAGGCTGATGTTCAGCTTAGGCGTCATTGGCTTCACCTTGTACTCACGCAGTTTCTCGGCACCGATGAGCTGGTAGGTTCTCAGCAGGGAAGGGAGCGATTGGAGCAGGAACGGACCTGCCGTCTCCTCGGGGATGATGAAGAGATTGTCCTCCACATACACGTCCTTCTGTGCCGCCTTGCTAGGGGCGTATTGTATGATTTCCTTTCTGAGGTTGTTGGTGATTTCGTCGATTGGCAGATGGGCGAGTCGCTTCACCACAATCTTTTGGTCGAGCGAGAGTGATGCAACCATGCTCAGGTCGAACTGCTGCACGAAATCGAGCGGCAATCCCTTGTATGATTCTACGAGTCGAAGGAACAGGGTCTTGTCGGCATCTATCTTCTCAAACGAAAGAGAAGGGGTAGGTACGATGTCGGAGTCGGAGAATTCCACGGTATAATCCTCGTAAGCCACCAGCACGTTTTCGATGAAGGAAAAGAATACGGAGAGGTATTCTTCCAGCATATCTTCGGAGAAACGGGTGCTGAAATAGCTGAGTTGCTGATAGTTGTCGCCGATAGGGGCGATGGGATAAATGACATCGTCAGACAAGACGAAACTGTCTGACAGAAGACTGAAATACAACTTGTTGGCTTCGTATTTCTTGGCTCCGTCATATTCTTCAGCATCCGAAGAATCCTTGGCGGCAATGATAAAATGCGGTTCGATGTTTCTGCCGAATTTCTTTAATACCAGTTGGAGCACAGAGGTGTCTGGGTGAACGGATATGGCGTGCCCCTTCTCATCGATGAGGTTCTTGCAACGGATGAGTTGGTAGAGCAAGTGAGGGTTCTGGCTGAGGCTCACGTCGGTAGCCTCGCTCTCGTTCCAGGAGATTTGGAAAGCCATCTCCTCCTTGATGCTGTCGATGCTGCGCAGGAGTTGAGCCGTATCGCCCGAATAGTAATGATAGTCAGCCTCCACCGGCTTCAGTTTTTTGTCAACTGGGATGATGAAAGTATCGTTTTCCCCAGTTCTTATCATGAAGAAAATCTCCTTGCCCGTCATCGTCTTGCCGCTTTTGGCAATGGTGATGGGTTGGAGTTTCTTGAGTTGTGGCAGAAAATCGTTCATTTTATTTTTCTGTTTTGATTAAATTGTTGTGTCAAATTCTTTATTTGCCTACAAAAATACAATAAATATTTGGAATATGCAAGTATTTATTGGTGAGACGCAAAATATTTGCTCGAAAAAGTGATAAATATGACTGAAAGTCTTGTTATGATAGGATAAAGTTGTATCTTTAGTAATAGAGGGTATGCTTTTATCTTGCAGGTTGAACATCGTATCCTTTATCTCGTAACAAAGCAATCAGCCCTTTATCTCCTGGAAGATGCATCGCTCCAACGGCTATCAAACAAGTCCTATCCTTTAAAATATCTTCTATTTTCCTCAACCATCTGTTATTCCTTTCGGCTCCCATTTTCTGTTCATACACTTCATTGGGAATGAAAGATAGATTCTTGGAGTACAGCTTCTCCAAATCCCCCGACAGATACAATTCTTTGGAAGATGTGGATGCCGATACCTTTTCCATTTGGGCTACCTTTTCCATTTGGGCAATCACCTCATATAAATCAGCAACTTGCTCTTTCAAACTCTTCAGCTTCTGTTTTTATTCGGCAGAATCCCTTGTTGCTTCTACCAAAGCCCTTGCCGATTCCTCATAGGTTTCCAAACCGGAAACCTTGATGTTCTTTTGCAAAGCATAATGATACAGGCAATCATCAACACTCACAGCCTTGGCACTTCCCTTCATCCTGTTCAGGCGAAGGCGCTCCACCCAGTATGCAGGCTTAAATTGCGTATAAGAAGATCGGCGCATCTTTTCGCTGAAAAAGTTATCTACAAGCCGAAACTTCTCTTTGCTATCAAATAAGCCTCGATAACTTTCGCCCAGGGGCAGCGCATTATATTCGTTTGCTTCATCTGCTTTCACAAAAACAGAAGCAGATGCCACACAATCAGCAACAACCGCAGAATCGTTAAAATCTTTGCTCTGTTCAAGATAGATGCAAGACACATTTCCTAAGACCTCACGCAGCTGAGAAAACGCCGTGAAGATTTCTTCCAGTTTATAGTTGTGCCCGTCACCATGCATCGTACCAAACAGGTATGATTTGTGCGACAATCCGTTGCCGGATATTTCCCACAGCATACCATCCTCCTGGCAGCCTAATTGCACATTCGAGCAACCTCGACAACCACTACAGAAACTTACCGCAAAAAATAAAACCAGCAAGCCGAGAAGGCTCTTTCCTTTTCTATTTTTCTTCATATTTCAAAATCAAACCCTACTTTAACATGATTCAAATTGTCATACCCTTTTCTTTGAGTCTGGTCAATTGTTCTTGTATGGTTCTTGGTCTCTTATTCATATGTTTATATATAAAAATGACTCGCTTGCAGTTCTAATGGGATGCAAACGAGTTCTGTTGCTGCAAAGATACAAATAATCTTTGATATAACAAACTTTTTTAAAGAAATTTTTTATAATTTCCAATCGAACACGATGGTGTTGTCTTCTTTGATATTGAAGCTCATGCCTACCTTGATAATTTCCTTGCCTCTCATGGCAAAGGCATCGGCATAATGCTTGCTTTCTATCTGCTCAAGAGCCTCCTGGGCAGTCTTCCCAAACTTCAGCTCCATCACATAAATTGCTAACCTTTCTTTTAGTTGCTCCACTATAATCCTGAAATTCGTGAGCAAGGCAAAGATGATATACATCGTTTGCTGGTAATGACCTTCGTAATGGGTGTTGTCGCAATAAGGCACCGTCTCCCAAAACGATTTCAATAACTGTAAGGCTTCGTCTATCTTGCCATGTTTAATAAGCACCGACATCTTGGCGATGGTGGTATTGCACATTGCAGTCTTTGAGGTCAGATAATGAGGCAACATACTGCGATACAAACCTATCCTCACCTCTTTGTTAGGCAGAGCCAAG
>URYG01000124.1 GCA_900551985.1 uncultured Prevotella sp.
GCTCTGGTGAAGGACCCATGTTCTCCAATGTGTGGAGGAAACGGAAGTCGTTCTTGGTAACCATAGAGCGGCCATCCTGACCCATACCACCTACCTCGAGAGTAGCCCATACAGGGTCACCTGTAAAGAGCTCGTTGTAAGAAGGGATACGGGCGAACTTCACCATACGGAACTTCATGACCAGGTGGTCGATGAGCTCCTGAGCCTCATCCTCAGTAAGAGTACCCTCGTTCAAATCGCGCTGGATATAGATATCGAGGAAGGTAGAGATACGACCTACAGACATCGCAGCACCATTCTGAGTCTTCACTGCACCGAGGTAACCGAAGTACAACCACTGTACAGCCTCGCGAGCGTTCTTAGCAGGCTGGCTGATATCGTAACCATACAACTGAGCCATCTCCTTCAAGCCCTTGAGCGCCTTGATCTGCATAGAAACCTCCTCGCGGAGACGGATTACCTCGTCGATCATCTCACGGTCACCCATGTTAGCGAGGTCGTTCTGCTTCTCCTTGATGAGGAAATCGATACCATAAAGAGCCACACGACGATAGTCACCTACGATACGGCCACGACCGTATGTATCAGGCAGACCAGTGAGGATGTGGTTATGGCGCACGAGTTTCATCTCAGGGGTATAAGCATCAAACACGCCGTCATTATGAGTTTTGCAATACTTGTGGAAAATCTCGTGCAGCTTCTCCGATGGCTGGTAGCCGTATGTAGTACAAGCCTGCTCTGCCATCTTGATACCACCGTATGGCATGAAGGCACGCTTCAAAGGCTTATCGGTCTGCAGACCAACCACCTTCTCCAACTCCTTAGTACCCTCGCCAATGTAGGCAGCACCATAAGCTGTCAATCCAGAAACCACCTCGGTCTCCATATCGAGCACACCACCCTTGGCACGCTCCTCTTTCTGGAGTTCCTTCAACATACCCCAAAGGGTGTTGGTAGCCTGAGTAGGTTCTGCAAGGAACGACTCATCGCCGTCGTAGCTAGTGTAGTTGTTCTGAACGAAATCACGAAGATTCACTTCACTCTGCCACAGGTTTCCCTTGAAACCTCTCCATTCTGTTTTCATCATTTTCGTTAATCCTTTATTTTATAAGTTAATAAATATATATATAATTGTACACACTGTCATTCTTGTAAAACCAGTCAATTTCCACTTTATTATATATAGGCAAATTCCACCTTAATTATATATAGGGGAATAAAAAAGCCCGAACACGTTTGTGCCCGGGTTTTTATACACCTTGTCCGCAAGGTGTCTGTACGTTGATGTTACCGATGAGTCCATTCCCACCAGCGTTATCTTTCTTGGCCTGATAGCCTATATTTATCGTCATTGACTTGATCATTCCTGTTACAATTTGATTTCGAGTGCAAAGATACGATAATAAAACGAGAAAAGAGAAGAATGGAACAAGAATTTCTCCTCTTTTCACTAAAATCCTCATTAATAAGTATCAGATACCCTAAAAAAATCCATGATTAATCTGTTTTTAACGAAAAATCCTCTTTATTGAACGATTTTTATCCTTCATAAAGGAGATTTTCCATTATCTTTGCAAATGTTTTATCGAGAATACTAAAAAATAAGTATAATGACATTATCAACTTCAATCAAGACATTAGCCTTTGCCTCACTATTGGCACTGGCACCAGCTCAGATGATGGCGGCACAGAAAGGTGGCACCTTCACTACTGGCGACAAGACTTTCCTTCTCAATGGCAAACCTTTCGTAGTGAAGGCTGCCGAGTTACACTATCCTCGTATTCCTCGCGCTTACTGGGAGCACCGCATCAAGATGTGCAAGGCGCTTGGCATGAATACCGTCTGCCTCTATGTGTTCTGGAATATCCACGAGCAGGAGGAAGGCAAGTTCGACTTCACAGGCAACAACGATGTGGCAGCTTTCTGCCGCCTCGCTCAGAAGAACGGCATGTATGTCATCGTTCGCCCAGGTCCATACGTTTGTGCAGAATGGGAAATGGGCGGTCTGCCTTGGTGGCTCCTCAAGAAGAAGGATATCCGTCTGCGTGAGCAGGATCCATACTTCATGCAGCGAGTAGAGATCTTCGAGAAGGAAGTGGGCAAGCAGCTGGCTCCACTCACCATCCAGAACGGTGGTCCTATCATCATGGTTCAGGTAGAAAACGAATATGGTTCTTACGGCAAGGACAAGCCATACGTAAGCGCCATCCGTGACATCGTCCGCAAGAGTGGCTTCGATAAGGTGAGCCTCTTCCAGTGCGACTGGTCATCCAACTTCCTGAACAATGGTCTCGATGACCTGACCTGGACCATGAACTTCGGTACAGGTGCCAACATCGACCAGCAGTTCAAGCGTCTTGGTGAAGTTCGTCCGAATGCTCCAAAGATGTGTTCAGAGTTCTGGAGCGGCTGGTTCGACAAGTGGGGAGCACGCCACGAGACACGCCCAGCCAAGGATATGGTAGAAGGAATGGACGAGATGCTGAGCAAAGGCATCAGCTTCTCTCTCTATATGACTCACGGTGGAACCAGCTTCGGCCATTGGGCAGGAGCCAACTCTCCAGGTTTCCAGCCAGACGTTACCTCATACGATTACGATGCGCCTATTAATGAGTATGGTCATACAACTCCTAAATATTTCGAGTTGCGTGAGATGATGGCAAAGCACAATGATGGCAAGAAGTTGCCTGCTGTGCCAAAGGCTCCGATGCCATTGGTGAGTGTGCCTACTTTCAAGTTCACGGAGTATAAACCACTTATTTATGGTTATACCAAGAAGACGGTCGAGCAAGCACCAAAGACATTCGAGGAGTATGACATGGGTTGGGGAACGATGGCGTATGTGGTATCTCTCCCAGCCAATGATAAGCCAAGTACCCTTACTGGTGAATTCCATGACTTTGCCCAGGTATATTTGGACAATAAGTACATCGGAAAGATAGACCGTGTGAAGAACGAGCAGTCGCTTGATTTGCCAGCTATGCCAGATAGCGGCAAGTTGACTATCGTAGTGGAAGGTATGGGACGCATCAACTTTGGTCGTGCCATCAAGGACTATAAAGGTATTGTAGGTAATGTAACTATCACGTCGCAATCACCATACGGAGAAATCACTCTGAAACCAACGGCATGGACTCAGCTTGCTATCCCAGATGATTATCAGAATGCAGTGAAGGCACTCAGTGGCAATAGCATGGCGGATGCGGAATTAAAAGAGGCCGTAGCTAAGGCTCATCCTGATGCAGTGATTAAAATCGACCCATGGGGAGAAAGCAAGGCGGGTTACTACCGCGGCTACTTCAACCTGAAGAAGGTGGGCGACACCTTTATCAATATGGAGGCATTCGGCAAGGGACAGGTTTACGTCAATGGTCATGCCCTCGGCAGATTCTGGCAGATTGGTCCTCAGCAGACCCTCTATCTCCCAGGTTGCTGGTTGAAGAAGGGCAAGAACGAGGTCATCGTGCTCGATGTAGTAGGTCCTAAGGGCGAAGCAGGCAAGCCAGGTTCTACCGTGGCTCCTACCGCTTTCTGCCAGGATCATCCGGAGCTCGACAAGCTGAACCTCGAAAAGAGCAACAAGCACAACGACCCAGGTCATCGCATGGATCTCAATTCAGAGACTCCAGTATTGAAGGGCGAGTTCAAGGCTGGCAACGGCTGGCAGACCATCAAGCTCGACAAGCCTGTAACCGGTCGCTACTTCGCTATCCAGGCAGAGAGCAGTCAGAGCGGCGACAGCCAGATTGCCATCGCCGAGGTTTATCTCCAGGATGCACAGGGCAACCGCATCGACCGCAACAACTGGGTGGCTTACTACGCTGACAGCGAGAAGGGTAACTCTACTCTCGACAAGATGTTCGACCTCCAGGAGAGTACCTACTGGCAGACCGAGAAGGGCGCCAACTTCCCACATCTCGGAATCGTAGATATGGGCAAGGAGGTAACCATCTCTGCATTCGAGTACTTACCACGTGCCGAGCAGGGCGCACCGGGCAGCGTCAAGGGTTTCAAGCTCTACGTCAGAAAATAGAATGACTTTTTGTTTTTTTATACATTGATATGCAATTATGTGAATACTTTTGCGTATCTTTGCAGCAAAATACAAATACATTTTTTATGTTGACAGATATTGAAATAGCTAAATCAGTAAAATTGCGCCCCATCAATGAGGTTGCAGCTGAACTTGGAATCCATGAAGACCAAGTAGAGAACTACGGCCGTTACATCGCTAAGATTACTACGGACAAGATCGACACCAACAAGTTTAAGAACCATCATCTCATCCTCGTCACTGCTATCAGCCCTACCAAGGCAGGCAATGGCAAGACCACCGTATCAGTAGGTCTCGCCCTTGGTATGCAGAAGATTGGCAAGAAGGCTGTCGTTGCCTTGCGTGAACCATCTCTCGGACCTTGCTTCGGTATGAAGGGTGGTGCTGCCGGCGGTGGTTATGCCCAGGTATTGCCTATGGATAAGATCAATCTTCACTTCACTGGCGACTTCCACGCTATCACAGAGGCTAACAACATGATTGCAGCCCTGCTCGATAACTACCGTTTCCAGCATGAAGCTGAGGGCTTCAAGCTCAAGAAGATTCTCTGGCGCCGCGTGATGGATGTGAACGATCGTGGTCTTCGCCGCATCATTACCGGTATCGGTGACAAGAACGGTATCGAGACAGAGGCAGGATTCGACATCACTCCAGCTTCAGAGATCATGGCTATCATGTGTTTCGCAACAAGTGTTGACGACCTCCGTCGTCGCATCGACAATATTCTCCTGGGTATCACCGAGGATGACAAGCCATTCACCGTCAAGGATATGGGTGTAGGTGGCAGTATCGTTGCCCTCCTCCTCGATGCCCTGAAGCCAAACCTGGTTCAGACCACAGAGGGAACTCCTGCTTTCGTTCACTGCGGTCCTTTCGCCAACATCGCTCATGGCTGTAACTCTGTGATGGCTACAGCAGCAGCACTCGAGTATGGCGACTATGCCATCACAGAGGCTGGATTCGGTGCTGATCTCGGTGCAGAGAAGTTCTACAACATCAAGTGCCGCAAGACTGGTTTGCAGCCAGACCTTACCGTTCTCGTCGTTACTCTCCAGGCATTGAAGATGCATGGTGGCGTAGCTCAGGAAGATATCAAGAAGCCAAACGTAGCTGGTATGGAGGCTGGCTATTGGAACCTCGACAAGCACGTGAAGAATCTCCAGAGCTTCGGTCAGACTGTAGTCATCGCCTTCAACAAGTTTGCTACTGATACCGATGAAGAAATCGAGGTATTGCGCAAGCACTGCGAGGAGATGAGCTGCGGATTCGCTGTCAACAGTGCCTTCGCCGAAGGTGGCAAGGGTGCAATGGAGTTGGCTGAGCTCGTTGTGAAGACCATCGATGAGCATCCATCTGCTCCTCTCTACTTCACTTACGATGACGATGAGCCTGTAGAGAAGAAGATTGAGGATGTTGCCTTCAACCTCTATGGTGCCGGTAGCGTAACCTTGAGCGATTCTGCCAAGTCTATGATCGAGGAAATCAAGAAGTTGGGTGCCGAGAAGTTCCCTATCTGTATCGCCAAGACCCAGTATAGCTTCTCTACCGATGCCAAGGCATACGGCCCTACAGAGGGCTTCGAGCTTCACGTTCGCGACATCACCGTGAATATGGGTGCCGAGATGATCGTAGTCATCGCTGGTCCTATCATGCGTATGCCAGGTTTGCCAAAGAGCCCACAGGCAGAGCGCATCGATGTGGTTAATGGTGAGATTACAGGTCTTTCATAAATACGATCAAAAAAGGCTGCCTCCCGCTTCGGGAAGCAGCCTTTTTTGATCTATCTCATGCTGAATTCACAACCGCAATATAGCTGGTTGTAGAATTCATTCTGTTTCAACAGTTCTCCTCGGCGGTTCTGCAAACCGCCCTTTCTCCAGTTCATATCCCACCACTCTACATCCGGGCATCCTTCTACCGCAATATGTCCTGCGGCATCTATCTGCTTGATGTTCTTCCATCTGGAAGAAGCCAGCGTGGTGGTTAGCAGATGGAATCCATGCTCCTGGGCATATTGGGCTGCATGGGCCAGACGATATTGGAAACACATCGAACAGCGGCTTCCCCGCTCCGGTTCCTTCTCCAATCCCCTGATGGTAGCCAGCCACTCCTCATGATCGTACTCATCCTCTACATAAGGCACCTGCTGCGCCTCCAGGAATCTCATCAGCTCATGCTTGCGGATATCGAACTCCTGCTGCGGATAGATATTGCTGTTGCTGAAATAAACGGTTGGCTTCATGCCATTGCGAAGCATACACTCTACAATAGCCGATGAGCAGGGTGCACAACAGGCATGCAGCAACACCGACTTTCCTTCAGCCTTGCTTCCATCCGGAAGAGTAAGTTTCACGAATTTATATTGTTCTTCTACGGGAATCTTCATTTTACTTTGAACTTTGAACTTTATGATTAGTATTCTTGGCGAATACCTTGCTTATTTCTTATGATACCTTGCTTATTTCTTATGATAAAAGTGAGCGGAAAAAACGGGATTTCGCTTTTGGGCAAAAAAAAAACAAATGGAGTACAGTCTCTCGACACCCCCCATTTGCCCAAATATATGCGAAAACTGATGCAAAGATACGATTAATTTTTGAGTTACCAAATTTTTAAGCGATAATTTTTCATCAAAATGAATAAATATCGATTTTTTAACCAAAACTTAACAGTTTGCATCAGTAAATTAACGTTTTTATCCAATTCTTTGGGAACTGTGAGATGCCTGACTACCAGCCTATTTTCTAACCCAGATCACGCTTCAGGGTGATGACCGTCATCTCAGGCCAGGCACCCAGTCGGAAAGGGAATGATCCGCCCAATCCGGCAGAAACATAGAGCAGCTGCTTGCCCATCCAGTATTCTCCACCCCACTCCTTGAAAGCCATGTGGGCAGGAGTGAAGTTACCTATCTTCAACTGTCCGGCATGGGTATGTCCCGCCAAGGTCAGATGAACTCCGGTCTTCTGTACTTCCCTTCTCCAATGGTGCGGATCGTGGGTAAGCACTATCTTGAAGGCATCCTTCGCCACTCCCTTCATCGCCTTCTTCAGGTTACTGCGATTGGTAAACGGAGGCTGTCCGGCATTCTCCACACCGATGATTTCTATCGAAGCCATACCGTGGGATACCGTAAAATGCTCGTTCATCAGCTGGTGCCATCCCATCTCATTCTGCAGTTGGAAGAGGAGTCGGCGGTTCTTTCTCAAGGCGCTCAGACTGTGGTTGGTATTATATTCGCAGTAATCGTGGTTGCCCCAAACCGAGAAGATACCATCGGGAGCATGCAGCTTCTTCAGATCTTCCACGTATGGTTCCACCTCATCGGCAGCATTGTTCACCAGGTCGCCGGTAAAGAGCATCATCTCCACCCCCTCGGCATTGGCTCTTTCCACCACCTTTCTTACGAAGTCGGCACCCTTCGGAAAGGTACCGAGATGCAGATCCGTGAAATGCAGAATCTTATAGCCATCGAAGTAGGGAGGCAGATCGGCAGAAGAATAAGTCACGTATTTCACCTCCAGTCGCTTCCATCCCTCCACGAATCCATACAGGAACCATCCCATCACCGCCAGGGCAGGCAGGATGGCGAAGAACCAAGGCATGAAGAAATCGAAGAAGATGAATACCACCTTCGGCATCACCGAGAAAAGGATGAGAGAGAAAAGCACTCTCACCGATGTGCGATGAAACTTGCCCAACTGCAATCCCACCTCAGCCAGAATGATGAGCAGAGAGGGAATCCACCAAAGGATGGCTAGCGGCAGAGGCCAATCCCCCACTCCGATATGCCACAGCCAGGCATCGGGCACCAGTGCCATAGCTCCGATGCCAACTATATACATAAGTGATCTGAAAATCTTCTTGATAACCTTATTCATCTACCTATTTTATTTAGCAATTTGCTGCATTCCCTATCCGGGCGCAACAACTTTCTGCAAAGGTAGTGTAAATTGAAGACACTACAAAATAAATGGGAATCTCAAAAATACATTTAACTTTCTTTTGCCAAATCAGAAGCAAGATTTCGCATCTTCGGGCATTTTATAGACAGAAAGATTAAAAAAAGAAAAGTTATGAGAAAGATCAATTTCAAGAAAATCGGGCTCGCAGTAGCCCTGCTGAT
Source organism: uncultured Prevotella sp. (assembly GCA_900551985.1). GTDB lineage: Bacteria > Bacteroidota > Bacteroidia > Bacteroidales > Bacteroidaceae > Prevotella. The sequence goes on from URYG01000124.1 coordinate 8,182, forward strand.
GTCAGCATTCACCTTCCAGTCGTGTGACACTGATGATGATACCAACTGGGATCAGGTTTTGCCTAATGCCCTAGTAACTGTCAAGCAGAATGCAGATGCCTGCTATCTGCAGTTGGATGACAACACCACATTGCTCGCCAAGAACCTCAAGACTCCAGTCTTTGATGGCAAGGAGGTTAGAGCACTCGTCAACTATACAGCTACCAATGAGAAGAGCGACAAGTATTCTCAGGTAGTACACGTCAACTGGATTGACAGCATTCTCACCAAGAAGCCAGCACCTTATCTCTCTACTCCTGCAGAGAACGATGCGAAGTATGGCAATGATGAGGTAGATATCGTTCGCGATTGGGTAACAGTAGCCGAGGATGGTTATCTCACTCTCCGCTTCCGTGCTCTCTGGGGCGGTCAGAAGCCACACATCATCAACCTTCTCACCGGTGTGAACCCAGAGAATCCATACGAGGTAGAGCTTCGTCACAATCAGAATGGTGACGCCAAGTATCGTGTAAGCGATGCCCTGGTAGCCTTCAACCTCAACGATGCCCTGCCAGACACCAAAGGCAAGACAGTGAAGCTCACCATCCGCTGGAAGTCGAGCAATGGTGACAAGAAGGTAGATTTCAACTACTGTTCGCGCAAGGCAATCACCAATGCCAAGCAGCTGGACGGCTTCAGCCAGACCAATAAGGAAATCAAGTAAAAGATTGATAAAGTAAAAGATTGATAAAGTAAAACGCCTATCCCCTGATGCTTCTCTTCAGAGAATCCATCAGGGGATTTTTTATGCTATCGAAGCAAAAGCAGAGAGGGTACTAAACCCGATGCCTTGGATCCGGCTCCGCCACCATTGCCGGTTTTTCTTCCGGCAATTCATATCTCCTGATATGATGATCTTCCAGGAAGATATGGTTCAGCGTAAAAGCCAGCGACTCCAGGGTTTTCTCCCTGACAGCCGGTTTCAGTTCACATTCCCAGATGACGATGGTATGCCATCCCATTTCAGCCAACCGATGCAGCACCTCATGGTCCCGTTCCTGATTTCTCCTGATCTTATCCTGCCAGAACTGGGTATTTGATTTCGGAACCACGTAATACTTGCATCCCTCATGTCCATGCCAGAAGCATCCGTTCACCAGAATGCAGGTACGATACTTCCTGAGCACAATATCCGGTTTTCCCGGCAACCGTGGATGATTGAGCAGATACCTGAATCCCCTAGCCCACAGGAACTTCCTGACAAGAATCTCCGGTTTGGTATTCTTGCCCCTGATTGCCGCCATGTTATTGTGGCGCTGTTCTATGGTCATTCTATCTGGCATACGCTTTATTTATTATTTGCAAGAGGTGTACTTGTGTACTATTCAATACCGTTGCTGCCATAACCTTTATATTAAAACGT
>URYG01000125.1 GCA_900551985.1 uncultured Prevotella sp.
ATGTCGGCACCTGTTACAGGTACGAGTTTCAGGGCATTTCTGATAACACGGGTTACGTGGCGCAATCCGTGGCTCTCGCCAAATTCGTTATATTTGGGCAGGATTTGCGTTTCCACAAACTGCATGATTTCCAGATTTACTTGTTGCCTCATATTCTTACTCTTTTATTATATATATAATGTACGCGCGTACATTATTAATTATGTATCAAAACCAATTCTATGTATCAAAACCAACACTTCATGCCTAAGACGATGAAGGTGGATATGATGCCGAAGGCGAAGATGTTGAGAGCCGTATAGCCCAGCACCTTGTTCAGCATTCTGCCTTCTCCTATCTTTCTCATCTTGGCGTATGATCTGTTGTGCAGCACAAGATAGATAGAGGTAAAAGGCAAGAATATCGAATTGGCATCGTATTCAAAGACCTCGTATGCGTTGATTCCTATCATGATGAGGATACCGATGTTGCCCAGTGCGCAGTAGAGACGCTCGCCGTTTTTCTTGCCGATGTGAACAATCAGCGTCTTCTTGCCCGCTTTGATGTCGTTGTCGTAGTCGCGATAGTTGTTCAGGATGAGAAGCGTATCTACTACCAGTCCGCAGGCGATGGAGGTAAGTATGGCTTCCGTTGATATTCCCTGCATTCCTTCCGGCATCACCAGGTAGTAGGTGCAGCAGACCGGCACGATGCCGAAAAAGAGAAGTACCAGCAGGTCGCCCAATCCCAGATAACTCAACTTGGTGGTATAGAGGAAACAGAAGAGCACGCAGCAGATGCCCACGATAATCATCTCCTTTCCTCCGTAAAAGGCGAGGGGCAAACCGATGATGCAGCCTAGAAGGGTAGTGATGATAATGCCCCATTTCATGGCTTTCATCGTGATCCAGCCTTCGGCGCAGGCTCTCTTTGGACCCAATCGGGTTTCGTCGTCGTTGCCATGCTTGAAGTCGAAGAAGTCGTTTACCAGGTTTGAATCTATCTGCATCACCCAAGCGAAGAGCAGACAGAGCAGGGCTGGAACCCATTGGCTGTGGGCATTGGAATCCTTATATGCCAGGGCTACTCCCAGCATCACCGGTACTGCCGCTGCCGAAAGGGTGACGGGGCGGGCGGCGAGAAACCATGCCTTGATAGAATTTGTCTTTACCATCATATTGTTGCTTTTAAATTATAAGGAGCGAGGTTTTTGGGGGACCTCGCTCCTTGTTGTTATTCATTAAGAAAAGATTCGCTTTCTAGTTGAAGAAGTTCCAGCTTACACCCATTCTGAAAACTCGCTGGTTCATCGGATAGTGAGGGGTGAAGAAGTAGTTCTTGTCGCCCTGACCTGCATTCAGGTGGCTCATCATTACGAAGAAGCGGGTGTGCTTGATGTGAACATTGGCGTAGGCATTGACGATAGGGTAGTTGCCCACCTTCACGTTGTTCTCGCCGTTGCCTTGTACGGTATATTGACCGATGTAAGGAGAATAATCCGGAGCCTCGTAGCTAGTGAAGTATCTAGCGTCAGCACCTAACTCGATATTCAGTACCTTTACCACCTTGAACTTGATGAAGAGGTTGGTATATACGTTGAGGTCAGGTACTGGCAGGGCACTCTTGCTGCTGGTATGCTGGTAGGTGATCATATTCTGCCAGTTGAAAATGCCGAACTTGAAGTCCTGCTGCAGCTGCGCTGTAATCAGATTGATGGCATCGCCGCTCTGCATAGGTGTCACCATCACGCCTGTGCGCAGACCATTTTCTGTAATCGTATATTGCTGTGAGAAATAAGTATAGTTCTTGATTTCATCCACAGCCACACGCAGCGTGGTGTTGGTCTTGCCGAATCTCAGAGTTCCCATGATGCGGGTATGGATAATCTTGCTCAGATCATCATCCCACCAGAGATGTCGGGCATGATACTTGCGATAGTAGAACGATGGCGTTTCGTGATGGATGAAAGCATCGCCTCTTACCTGTACGGTGTCACCCAGGAATGGCAGGTTGATGTCTGCGCTTCCATCAATGGCAAAGGTACCGGCATCTACTCCGGTGAGTCCTACCTCGCCCACTACATTATAGTGAAGGGTCTTGCCCTGGGTCTTGCTCAGCTGACCACCTACGCTCAGCGCATGCTCATTGAACTTCTCGAATCCGCCTTCAGTATTCGGCAGTTCGTAGTGGCGGAGGTCATAGCTGGCGAAAGCTTTCAGACCGGCCTTTGCCCACTTGCTGAATCCCTCGAGCATTCCCATTGCCACGGTGTTCTTGATGCGCCAGTGGCGGGTCTGATCGTAGATAGAATCGCCTGTAAACTTGCCGGCATTGTAGTACTCCTTGAGATAGTAGTCCTGTGGAGTCTGGTAAGCCTGGTAGATACGCTTGTAGTTATCAAACTGCACGGTGTGGATGAAGCTGGTTACCGGAACATATTCTGTCTTGTAGAAGAGTGAGTCTTGCACTTTCTTCTTCTCTACAGCGAGCAGACTGTCGGCCATCGCCTTGCTGTTTACTGCAATTCGAATGCTGTCGCCCTTGAAGTCCTGGGCAGCCTTGTTTGCTGCTATCACCTTGTTGTTCTTGGCTGGTTCATCGCCGGCAATCTTGGCATCTGTAGGGCGACCAGAGAACTGCTTCTTCTGATTTTTGTCGAAAGCCTTTTCGTCAAACTCCCTTCCTTGTTCTCTTGCCTTCTTTCTTGCCTCCTCCTTGGCTTCCTCGGCTGCATTGTCCTTAGCAGACTCCATGGCGAATTTCTTGGCCTTGATTTCTTCCTCGGTCATCTTCACCTTGCGGCTGAAGCCCACGTTGTAGCGGTGGGTGAAGAAGATGTGTTGGTTGTCGTTGCGATTCCAGTTCTGCTGCAGCACGGTAGGAATTTCGTTGGTGGCGAAACTCTCGGTGAAAAGCTCCGGATGCTTGATGTAGTCGTCATTGGTGATACCTCCGTTCTCCGTCACCTTCTGGTGATTGGTGCTGAAGAGGAAATGCGCCTGGTAGCGGTCGCCCAGATAAGAAGTCCACATTGTATATTTGAAGTGCGCCGTGCTCTGTGCATCGTAGTAGCCGCGACCATATTTGTAGTCGAATCGGAATCCGCCGCCCAGCTGCTTGTTGGCATTCACCGCAAAGATAGCCTTGAAGTCATCCTCACCGTTGGTTCTGTCACCGCAGCTATTCAGCGTGATGTTGGTGATAGGCGAGTAGGTGTTGGTGAAGTGGAAGTCACTCACCGGGGTAACGATGTTGTCGTATGGCTCGGTGAAGATGAAGTTGCCCTGCGTATTGCGTCGGTCGATGAAGATGCGGTTAATGCGGGCGGTACCCATGTTACCCAGGGTGTTGTACTCTCCGCGCAGTCCTTCCGTGAAGGTTGTGTTCTGGTACATTGCCTGCATGGTGTCCACCACGGCAGCCCGGGTATCTCCAAACCTCTCATCCACAGTCCATACTCTGATGCCCTTCGGAATCTCCTTGTCTGTGCCCAGCGAGTCGGTGTTGATTCGGTTGCCGGTCTGTGGGCGGAACTGTGAGTCTTCGTTATTGTTGAAATCCGTAAAATCACGTTGTGCCGCAACTGGTAGAGTTGCAGCACAAGCTAGAATTGTAGAGAATAATATTTTCTTCATTTCTTGTTTATTGAATAAGCGGATGCAAACCTATTTTGAATGGTCGGATGCAAACCTTTCTTATTTTTTGAATAGTCGGATGCAAACCTCGGCAATTTTCAAGACTACGCCGATGATCAGCAGTACATTGGCAATCGTGCGGTCGTCCATCTGGGTCCAGAGTATGACGCCTACGATGGCGAAGAGCATGAATCCTATGTTGAGCCAGTTTCTGGCTGCGAGCATGTTGCTCTTGTCTGCATACTCTAATCTTCTGTGGTGGCGACGGTTTGGGCGCACGGCATAGCTGGTCTGTGGCTGAGCCTGAGACGCCTCATGGCTCTGGCTCTGTGGCTGCGCCTTTGCGTTTTCCTCGCTCTGTGGGGTGTTTGTTATGTTGTTATCTTTTGTCTGATCCATATTTTATAAGATGATTTTTATTTTCGAACAAGTTTGGTCAGATCATTGAAGATCTGGTCCTTGCGGTCGATGGTTCCGCGGCGGAACTTTCCGTAGATCTTGGCCAAGTCGTTTTTCTTCTTGGTCAAGGCGTATTTGTCGGTAATTACATTCTCTGCAGGCTCCTTGAAACCGGTGCTTCTGCCTTCTTCGTAGTTGAATACGATTCGGGTCATGGAGAGGTGGAGATGGTTGTCGCTGATGGTTGCCACCAGCTGGTACTTGGTCTCAGAGCGGTCGAGGGAGATGAACGACTGGTTGAAGACAAACCATTCGTCCATGATACAGGCGATGATCTGCTCGTTCTTGTTGTTTCTGTTCACCAGGGCGATGCGGCTGTTGATGTTCTGCTCATTCTTGATGAGCTTGCTCATATACTGGAAAACGATGTTGTAGATTTCGTCTGCACTCTTTCCGTTTGCCTGGGTATCGAGTACAAATTCCACTTTTCCTTCGGCGTTAAGCTGGATGGCTCCCGCCAGGTATTTCGGATCTTCCTTGAGCACCACGCCATCGGCAGTCTTTTCCACCTTTTTCTCTTCAACCTCCTCTGTCACGGTTGGCACGACCCATCCCGCACCTTCAGAAGTTCCGGTAGTATTCTGCTTCTTGGTGGCATTATCCTGGATCTTCATCGCAGGCACCAGCTTGGTAGCTGGGACTGAATTCTCTGCATTCTTCTTCAGCTTTTCGGCCTCCTGCTTCATTCTTTCAGCTTCAGCCTTCAATCTCGCAGCTTCCGCTTTCGTTTTCTCGGCTTCCGCCTTTACTTTTTCAGCTTCTGCCTTCACCTTGGCAGCTTCTGCTTGAGCCTTGGCTGCTTCCAGTGCCTTTTTGGCTTCTTCTAACTCTTTTTGCGCCTTTTCCAACTGCTGCTCAGGGGTAAGCACATTCTGTGCCTGCATGGTGAGAGCAGGAATCAGCATCAGTATTGAGATAAATATCTTTTTCATGACCTATTGTTTAAATGTTTAATGTCTTGTCCTCCTTGTCCGAATATAGAAACCCGGAGGCGCTTCTAACATACAAAGGTATAAAAATAACTTGATATATTTCAATAAGGAAGCGATTATTTATACATTCTTTTGCTAAGTTAACAATATTTTTTAGGGAAAACGCTCCTAGTTTCAAATATTTTCGTATCTTTGCAAAAAAATATAGCTATAATTATGGGATTATTCGGATTATTTAGCAACAAAAAAAAGGAAACTCTCGATAAAGGCCTCGAAAAGACCAAGGAGAGCGTGTTTGGAAAATTGGCGCGTGCGGTGGCTGGTAAGTCAACCGTAGATGATGACGTGCTCGATGATTTGGAGGAGGTGCTCATCACATCCGATGTAGGTGTGGAGACTACCGTGAAGATCATCCGTCGTATCGAAGAGCGCGTGGCAAGAGATAAGTATGTTTCTACGTCAGAACTCAACAGAATTCTGAGAGAAGAGATTGCAAGCCTCCTAGAGGAAAATCATACTGATGACAATGAAAACTGGGATTTGCCTTCCGACCATAAACCATACGTGATTCTGGTAGTGGGTGTGAACGGTGTGGGCAAGACTACCACCATCGGAAAGCTCGCCTATCAGTTTAAGAAGGCCGGTAAGAAAGTATATCTCGGTGCTGCCGATACCTTCCGTGCCGCTGCCGTGGAGCAGATCAGCATCTGGGGCGAGCGAGTAGGGGTGCCTGTGGTGAAGCAGCAGATGGGTTCCGACCCTGCCAGCGTGGCCTTCGATACCCTGCAGAGCGCCAAGGCGAACGGTGCCGACGTGGTGCTGATTGATACTGCCGGACGCCTTCATAATAAGGTGAACCTGATGAATGAGTTGAAGAAGATCAAGGAGGTGATGAAGAAGGTGATGCCTGAGGCTCCGGATGAGGTGATGCTCGTACTGGATGGAAGTACCGGACAGAACGCCTTCGAGCAGGCTAAGCAGTTTGCTGCCGTTACCAATATCTCTTCGCTCGCCATCACCAAGCTTGATGGTACGGCTAAGGGTGGCGTGGTAATCGGTATCTCCGACCAGCTTAAGGTGCCTGTGAAGTATATCGGACTGGGTGAGGGCATGGAGGATCTCCAGCTCTTCAATAAGTCAGAATTTGTTGATTCCCTCTTTAAGCACTAGAATACAAGTGCTTAGAGAATTTGAAAAAAGAATTAGATGAAAGTCGGGGAAAGAACCGACGAGGAAAGAATTAGATTGAGATTATTATTAGGATAAGTAGGATAAGAATGAAGAAAAATCAGATAGATATAGTAACCATGGGTTGCTCCAAGAATCTGGTGGACAGCGAGACCTTGATGAAGCTTTTCGAGGACAATGGCTACCACTGCGTTCACGACCCGAAACGCCCACAGGGTGAAATTGCCGTCATCAATACTTGCGGCTTTATCGAGGATGCCAAGCAGGAGAGCATCGATACCATCCTGGAGTTCATCCAGGCTAAGGAAGAGGGACGACTTCGCAAGCTCTACGTGATGGGTTGCCTCTCGCAGCGCTACCAGAAGGAGCTGGAGGCTGAGATGCCCGAGGTGGATAAATTTTATGGTAAGTTTAATTATAAGGAGTTGCTCAAGGAACTGGGCAAGGCTGATGTTCCTGCATGCAGTGGACCCCGCCATCTCACTACTCCTCATCATTACGCCTATATCAAGATTTCTGAAGGTTGCAACCGCCGCTGTGCGTATTGCGCCATTCCTATCATCACCGGCAAGCATGTTTCCCGTCCGATGGATGAAATCCTCGACGAGGTGCGCCAGCTGGTAGCCGATGGTGTGAAGGAATTCCAGATCATCGCCCAGGAGCTCACTTATTATGGTGTGGACCTGGACGGCAAGCATCACATCACCGAACTCATCAGCCGCATGGCGGATATTCCGGGTGTGAAGTGGATTCGTCTGCACTATGCTTATCCTAACCAGTTCCCGCTCGATCTGCTCGATGTGATGCGCGAAAAGCCAAACGTATGCAAGTATCTTGACATCGCCCTGCAGCATATCAGCAACAATATGCTCAACAGAATGCATCGCCACGTGAGCAAGCAGGAAACCATCGATCTGCTCAAGACCATACGTGAGCGTGTGCCGGGCATTCATATCCGCACCACTCTGATGGTGGGGTTCCCTGGCGAGACTCAGGAAGACTTCCACGAGTTGCTCGAATTCGTTCGTACTCAGCGCTTTGAGCGTATGGGCGCCTTCGCTTATTCTGAGGAGGAGGGTACCTACAGTGCCAATAACTACGAGGATGATGTTCCTGCTGAGGTGAAGCAGCGCCGTCTTGACGAACTGATGATTCTGCAGCAGGAAATCAGCGCCGAGGTAGAGGCAGAGAAAGTGGGCAAGGTTCTGAAGGTGATTATCGACCGCAAGGAGGGTGATTACTATATCGGAAGAACCGAATTCTGCTCGCCTGAGGTGGATCCTGAGGTGCTGATCAAGGCAGGAGAGAAGCGTCTGCGCGTGGGTTGCTTCTACAATGTGAAGATTACCCAGAGCGAGGAGTTCGATCTCTACGGTGAAGTGGTAAAGTAATGTGGGAAGAGTAATATCAGATATTGAAATATCTGAAAGAATAACAATTTGACATCAGAATGAATAATAAGGAGTATATTGCAGAACTTGCTCAGCAGACTGGCTATTCACAGGACGACACCCAGAAGATGGTGCGCAAGGTGATAGATGCTATGATTGCTGAATTTGAGGATGGGGAGGCAGTCTCCATCCCCAACTTTGGTACGTTTGAGGTGAAGAAGCGCTTGGAGCGTGTGGTTGTCAACCCTACTACCAAGAAGCGCCAGCTTGTTCCGCCAAAGCTCGTACTCGGTTTCCGCCCAGTGGCCAGTGTCAAGGAAAAACTGAAGAATGGAGGTGAAGACTATGAGTAAGATTAGTTTAAGCGACTTGGCGCAGCGCCTGGCAGAGAAGTCGGGAATCAGTCAGCAGGATGCCGAATTGTTTATCAGAAAGATGTTTGATGTTGCCAACGAAGGTCTTCAGTCTGATAAGCTCGTGAAGATGAAGTGGCTGGGTACCTTTAAGGTGATGGCGGTGAAGGATCGTGAGAGCGTGGATGTGAACACGGGCGAGCGAATCATTATCGAGGGCCGTGACAAGATTTCCTTCACGCCCGATAATATTCTGAAGGAGATTGTGAACAAGCCTTTCGCTCAGTTTGAGACCGTTGTGGTGAATGATGGTGTGGATTTCGATGAAATCGACAGAAAATTTGAAAATGTAGAAGAGGTTTCATCACCTGAGGAGGTTTTTGAGTCAAAGAATGATTCTGTTTCAGAAAATGTTTCTGATACAGTAGATTCTTCTGTGGTGGCTTTTGGTGAGCAGGAATCTCTGGAAACAAGCGGTGTTATTGATTTCCTAGATGAAGAAAACGATACTCCTGTTAGCGATGAAATGATTGTAATAGGCGAGGAACAGCCTCAGGAAAATGCTGCAGAACCGGAAGAAAAGAAACCGGAAGTATCTGAACCTGCAACTTCTGAATCGGAAGAAAAGGAATCTGAAGTTTCTGCTCAGAATGAAGTTGAGTCTGTTGTTTCTGATGAAGAAAAAGAATTGATATTAACAGAGGAAACTCCTATTGCAGAGAATGTTCCTTCTGATGAGGAAAACTCTATTACAGAAACTCCTATTGAAGAGAAAGCTTCTTCAGACGAGGAAACTTCTTCATCAGATGAGGTAACTGATAAGCGTCATATTGTTTTGCCTCGTTCTCTAGTTGTTGCAGCGAGCGTAGTATTCCTGGCTATGATAGGAGGCTTTGGTTGGTTTGCTTTTAATTATGGCAAGATGGCTGCCCAGCGTGATCATTTCGCAATGCAATTGGATAATTACCAGCAGATTCCGACAGCGAAGAAGGCGCCAGCTAAGTCTGTCCCAACGCAGGAAGAAATTCTTCGTAAGAAAGCGATGGAGGATAGCGTAAGAATGGCGCAGGCAAGCGAAGCTGTCAAAAAAGCCGAAAATGCCGAACAGAATATGGATGCTGCCGCAGACAATCAATCAATTGATGCAAAATCGGCTGAGGCTAAGAAGGATTTGGAAACCAAGAAACTCGCTGATGCAAAGAAATTGGCTGATGCGAAAAGAAAGGTTGAGGCAAAGAAACTTGCAGAAGCTAAGAAGCAGCAGGAGGCTAAGAAGCTTGCAGAAGCCAAGAAAAAAGAAGAAGTAAAAAAGAAAGAAGAAGCAAGAAAGCAGGCTGAAAAGCATTCTGCCCAGGCAAGCAGCAAATACGACCAGGATGCTCGTGTTCGAACTGGAGCCTATCGTATCATTGGTGTTTCCGAGGTAGTTACGGCAAAAGAAGGGCAATCCATCAAGTCGCTCAGTCAAAAGTATTTAGGGCCTGGAATGGAGTGTTACGTAGAAGCTCTGAATGGTACTTCCCAGTTGAAACCAGGTCAGAAAGTCAAGATTCCAAAGTTGGAATTAAAGAAAAAGAAAGATTCGCGATTTGC
>URYG01000126.1 GCA_900551985.1 uncultured Prevotella sp.
AGATAAGGCGATACTCTGTCTTGTCCTCTCCAAGCTGAAACATTGGAGCGTACTTGAAATCAGGAATGTTTGCCATAACTACGTTTTTGTATATTTATAAGTTATTTATAATGTTTATGTATATTTCTTACTTAACTTTTGAGCCTTAGTTCTCGTATTCAACTTCCTTGTCGAGGTTGTCCACGAAGTTTCTGAATACTTCTTCCTCCACATCTCCCATCGCATACTCCTTCTCTGCATCCTTCTTGATTTCCGCAATCCAGGAGCGGCGGGCACGGATATAGTCTTCGTGAATGCGGTTGGCATCTTCCAGCGTAATCTCTGAGATGCCGTAGTAATCGCAGATCACGCTGTAGGTCCATGCCCACTGATATTCACGATAGTTGTTGTTGATCTCCTCGAAGCGTTCCAGCAGCTGCTGGATGGTCTCGATGTTGCCTTCTCTCATATCCTTCACGATGCGGTCTTCCTCGCTTACCGGCAGGAGGAGTCCTGATAGGTCATCCCAGTCGCCTACGCCTATCTGGGTAGATGGAGGGGTAATGGCTGGATCCCGTTTCAGCACTCGCTTCAGCACGGCACCCATATAGATTCTCAGGGCGATGTCGTAGTACTTGATGCCCTTGTGGAGCGATGTGGCTGGGATGATGTATTCGTGATAGAGATACTGCGATACGTTGTCGCCCGTTACCTCACGGAGACTCTCCAGAATCTTCTTGCCCTTCAGAATCTCGCCCACGGAGAAAGGAGAGAGCCAGTCGAAGTTCACGATGCTCTTGCGGTTTTCTGGAGCACGGAGGTCTCGTTTCGGCCACTTCTTGATGTCGCGGTACAGACCCACGGTGGTGATGTTTCTGCCTGGGATGAGGAACATCTTGTCGCCATCGGCTATCAGATAGGCGAATGGCAGGTTGCGGGTGTTAGGGTGGTGCATCAGCTTGCCGAAGCATACAGAGAACGAACCCAGGGTGGCTGGCATCAGCAGGTAGGCACCACTGGCTGTCTTCGAACCGCGCTCCAGGATGCCCCAGTGCATAGGACCCATCTTGTAGGCATGGTTGCTGAAGTTGGTGGCTGAACCGGCATTATAGAATGAGAACATTCCGCCGATAAGCAGACTGCTCTTATGATGCGATGCTGTGAATGGACCACAGAAGGCGGCGCACGCCTCACCGTTGCTCATATAGCTGTTGGCAAAGAATACAGAGGCTGAGGCTGTGAAACCGTTGCTCAGCTGGCAGGCTTCGCCCACGAAGCAGTCCTGTATCTTCACGCTGTTGATGACGCTGGAACCTTCGGCGATGATGGAGTTCTCGATGATGACTCCCGTGCCGATATACACGTTGCCGTGAACCGAACCGAGCAGCGTACAGTCGCTGAGTCGTGAAGCACCGTTTACCTCGCAGAGGTCGTTGATTACGCAGTTGGTAATCTCTTTGGTGTTCACAATCTTCACGTTGCTGCCAATCTGTCCTCTTTCCGGCGCCTTGTTCTCGATGTCGGTCTTGATGAGCTGTCGGATGTTCTCCTTCAGTTCCTTGTCGGAGAAATGCTTTACCATGAAGGCGGCAAGCTGACTGTTGAGGTCGGAGAAGAGAATCACGTTTCCTTCGCCCACCTCGTTGAGTACGCTCACCAGATTACCCTCGCCGAAGGTAGCTCCCTCGGTGGTTTCCATCGTAGAGATGTTGGAGATGTAGCAGTCATCACCAATGGTGTAGTTGTTGATGAAGTTGCCCACGTTCTCGATGAGACAGTCGTCTCCGATGGTTACGTTTCTCAGAGTGGCATTGTTGATGCCGGAATGCTTTACGAAGCCTTGGCTCACCTCCACATTCTTGTTGAAGGCACCGATGTTAACCTCGCCATAGAGCATCACGCGATGCATGTAGTTGGGCTTGAAGTCTTCTGAAACATTGATTGAAGTCCAGTCTTCAGCCCAGCAGTCATTGCTCTTGAGTACCTCGATTTCCTCGGAGGTCAGAGGTCTGTAGTCGTTCATTGTTGATATGTTTTTAGGGAATTATTCGTAATCCTGGTACAGGAAGTCGTTGTATGGATACTTCTGTACGTGCAGTTCTCTTACCTTTTTATATAGCACCTCTCTGAACTCGTCGATGTTCTCCTTGTTCTTTGCCGAGATGAAGAGACAGTCGTCGTTGAGTTTTGCCATCCAGGTTTTCTTGAGATCTTCCAGCGGGATGTTCTCCTTCTCCATCGGAGTGAGGTCGTCTTCCTCCTTCTCCACCCAGGAGTAGTTGTCTATCTTGTTGAAGATGATCATCGAAGGTTTGTCGGAGCATCCTATCTCCTCCAGGGTCTTTTCCACTACCTGGATCTGCTCCTCGAAGTCAGGGTGAGAGATATCCACCACGTGCAGCAGGAGGTCTGCCTCACGGGTCTCATCCAGGGTACTCTTGAAGGAGTCCACCAGGTCGGTAGGCAACTTGCGGATGAATCCTACGGTGTCGGCAAGGAGGAATGGCAGGTTATCTACCACCACCTTTCTCACGGTGGTATCGAGGGTAGCAAAGAGCTTGTTCTCTGCAAACACCTCGCTCTTGCTGAGCAGGTTCATGATGGTGGATTTTCCCACGTTGGTATAGCCCACCAGCGCCACTCGGATCATTCTTCCGCGGTTCTTGCGCTGGGTAGTCTTCTGTTTGTCTATTTCTGCGAGTCGCTCCTTGAGCAGGCTCATTCTGCCGAGGATGATACGGCGGTCCATCTCGAGCTGGGTCTCACCCGGTCCACGCAGACCTACCGAACCCTTTCCACCACCGGAACCGGAACCGCCACCCTGGCGCTCCAGGTGAGTCCAGAGTCGTTGCAGTCTTGGCAGCATGTATCGGTATTGTGCCAGCTCTACCTGCGTCTTGGCAGCTGCAGTCTGGGCACGCATGGCGAAGATGTCGAGGATGAGCGAAGTACGGTCGAGAATCTTCACCTGCAATTCCTGCTCGATATTTCGGATTTGCTTGGCAGAGAGTTCATCATCGAAGATCACCATACCTACTTCTCTGTCTTCCTCTTCCTCGTCCTTGATGTATTGCTTGATTTCCTCCAGCTTACCCTTTCCCACGTAGGTGGTCTGGTTAGGCGACACCACCTTCTGCGTGAATCGCTTCACGGTGACGGCGCCTGCGGTATCTGCAAGAAATTCCAACTCGTCGAGATATTCCTTGGTCTTGGCTTCGTCCTGTGTCTTGGTAATAAGACCCACCAGCACAGCGGTTTCCGCCTTGACTTCTGATATTACAAATTCTTTCATTCTTTACGTACGTATTATTATAGGTGCAAAGATAATAAAAAAAATGCTCTTATTATATATATAAGGTGAAAATTATGTTTTTTTTATGAAAGGGGCTGCAAGGCTTGGGTGTGGAAATCGGTATTGGCGAACGCTGAAATCGGCGTGTCTGAACGCAGAAAACCGAAAACTCGGGCGCTGAAATCTGAAAACGTTTACGTCTTTTTTCAGCAAAAAGATGCGTTAAATTTTGATTCATATCAGTTTTTTGCGTACTTTTGCAACCAGAAAAGAAAACTGATTTTCAAAGATACAAATCATAACTACATAAAAACACAAACTGCTGAAACATTCAAAAACTCAAAAGCCTCGACGTGATGTCGGGGCTTTTTGGCATTAAATCCCTTTAATTTAGTGAAAAGTATCTGTTTTTGAATGATAATTCCTCCTCTTTCTCCGAGATTTTGCTTATCTTTGCAAGCATTAAAACAAGCATTAAAATAAATCAAACCTAAGAAGGAAATAATATGAAGCAAAAAATGAGTATCGCTGGTATTTTGTTGCTTGCTGCTTTGGGTATGCAGGCGAAAAACTATACAGTGAAGTCGCCAGACGGTAAATTGGTAGTGAATGTTGCTTGTGAGGGAGGTAAGGCTTCCTACACGGTAGATTACAATGGCAAGCAGATGCTGGGAACTTCGGCGCTCGGACTGGTTGCCAATTACGGTGATTTCTCTAAGGATCTCACCATGGGCATCCTGAAGGGTGGGGAAGTGAAGCCGCTTTCCTACAAAATGACCCGCATCAAGAAGAGTGATATCAAGAAGGATGTGGTGGATGCTACCATCGGTTTTCTCAACAGCAAGAAGGATTCCATGACCCTCCATCTTCATGTAAGCAACAACGACATCGCCTACAAGTATGAGATGATCCGTCCTAAGAAGGATAATCCTAAGTCGGTGATTATATATAATGAGGTGAGCGGATTCAACTTCCCTGAGCAGACCACCACCTTCCTCTGTCCTCAGATTACTCCGATGACCGGTTGGGAGCGCACCAAGCCATCTTATGAGGAGGAATACGCTCCGGATGCTCCGATGAACGTAAAGTCGCAGTTTGGTGTGGGCTATACTTTCCCTTGTCTCTTCAAGGTGGGCAGCGACGGATGGGTATTGGTCAGCGAGACTGGTGTCTCCAGCGCTTATCCAGGTAGCCGTCTTTCTGATTACGAGCCGGGTAAGGGCTATACCGTAGCCTTCCCTCAGAAGGGTGAGAACAATGGCATCGGTTCAGAATATGCCGGTATCCCATTGCCGGGCGAAACTCCTTGGCGCACCATCACCGTAGGTTCTTCGCTGGCTCCTATCGTAGAGACCACCATCCCTTACGATGTGGTAGAACCATTGTACGAGGCAAGTCAGACTTACAAGCCATCGCGCTATACCTGGAGCTGGCTCATCTGGCAGGATGGTTCCATCAACTACGACGACCAGGTGAAGATGATTGATGTGGCTGCTGCCCAGGGCTACGAAGCCATCTTGATTGACAACTGGTGGGACAAGCAGATAGGCAGAAAGCGCATCGAAGAGTTGAGCAAGTATGCCAAGAGCAAGAAGGTAGATTTGATGCTCTGGTACAATTCCAACGGTTTCGAGAATGATGCTCCTCAGACTCCTCGTCAGATTATGAACAACTCCATCGCCCGCAAGAAGGAGATGGCTTGGATGAAGAAGATTGGCGTAGTAGGTATCAAGGTGGATTTCTTCGGTGGCGACAAGCAGGAGACGATGAAGCTCTACGAGGATATCCTCAGCGATGCCAACGATTATGGTCTGGAGGTAATCTTCCACGGTTGCACCATGCCACGTGGTTGGGAGCGTATGTATCCTAACTATGTATCGAGCGAGGCAGCCCTGGCTTCAGAGAACGTATTCTTTACGGATTATCATGCCAAGAAGGAGGCTTTCGAGATGACGATGCATCCATTCTCAAGAAATGCCGTAGCCAGTTTCGACTGGGGTGGTGTGATGATGAACAAGTATTTCTCTAAGGATAACAAGAGCCGTCATCAGCGTTATACCAGCGATGTATTCGAGATGGCTACTGCCATCACCAACCAGAGCAGCGTAAACTGCATCTGTCTCTATCCTAACAATTTGCAGGATGTGCCACAGTGGGAGTTGGATTGGCTCAAGAATGTACCAACGGCATGGGAGGATACCAAGTTTATTGCCGGTTATCCTACCAAGTATGCGGTGGTGGCTCGCAAGTCGAGCGTAGAGAACGGTTCCGGTGCAGCACTTACAGCCGGCAGATGGTTCGTGGGCGGTCTGAATGCCACCGACAAGCCTCTTGCTCTGACCCTTGATTTGCCGATGTTTGCGGGTAAGACTGTTACTTATATCACCGACCAGCCAAAGAAGAAGGGTGATAAGTTCTTCACTTCTGTCAAGAGGACCTTGAAGGTAGGAAAGAATGGTAAGGCAAAGGTTGTGATTCAGCCTAATGGCGGTATCATTATCGAATAAGCTTCATGTTTATAGGCATCAGTTGCCTACGTGAAAATATTATAGGCATTGATTGCCTACGTGAAAAAGTTTTTTTTCTCGAAAAAAGTATCAAAGTCTCATTTTTGCTTGAAAAATGGGTTCTAAATAATTGATATATAGGAAAATAATAAAAATGAGACTTCTCGGTTTTTGAGCCGAGAAGTCTCATTGATGTATCATTGAAGTCTCATAGATTTTAATTCTTGGTCGGTCATCTGTACATAGATTGAAACACCATAAACGGTATCTCCATTTGATTTTATGCCCAGAGGATGAACCATGCAGAAACTTGGTTGATTACCGCGAGTCCATCCTGTTATCTGGAAGTATTCGTTGTTGCCAAGCAGTAGAACCGTCCGGGGATTATTGTTGTACCTATTATTAAATGTATATGTAGTTTCGCTCTTTTTCATAGAACTTCCAGCAGCATCAGAATAATAGTAAGCAGTCATTTGAGTACTACTGTCAAAATAGTAGTTTTGTGGAGACATGCCAATTATGCTACTGTAATATTCGTTAGGCAGTCTTTTTCCATTCTTGTTAATTTCCCATGTGGCGTAGTGCTTCCATCCATGGCCAATGAACATTTTTTCAAAGTTTTCTTTACTGATACCGCCGCCATCGCCAAAGCAGTATCCGTCGTCACTAAAGTCGTATGCATCTCCATGATTATCCAATACATGAGCCCATTGCTGCTCTAGAGATTCCTCATCGTCATCGTTGCATGATACAACAAAGACGAATGCAAGCATGACTAATAACAGTCCAACAAAATAATTTGTTTTTTTCATATCAATGATAATTAATTGTTCTCTTCATTTCTTTAATTTTAATCTTTTGCAAAGATAATGCTAAATAATGAAAAAACGATGGAAAATTGGGAAAAAAACGCCGATAGTGGTGCCAAAAGTTGCTTTTTTAGGCACTTTTGGCACCATTATCGGCACTTTTCTCTGTGTTTTCTGTGTGTTTTCTCTTTGTTTTGCTGTTTTTTGCTGTGCGTAGATGTTCTATGGTTGTGTCAATATAATCAGGATAAGTCATGGTAATGTGTCTACTTTTTTAGTTCATCAGTTGGTCTCTCTAAGCCCTTCGGTTGGTCTGTTTGTGCCCGTCACACGGGCATCCACAGCCCACTACGTGGGCATCGGCAGACCGTGTGCTGGGCAACTGTTGCCCAAAACGTGGGTAACGAGTGCCCAAATATCGGACTCGTTTTTGGGCAATATTCTTTAGGTTCTTTGCGATGTTTAAATAGTCTTTTTGCGATGTTTAAATAGTCTTTTCTCGTTGTTTCAACAGTCTTTTCTCGTGCATCGTGCTGTCTTTAATGATACTTCTATAGTATTTCATGATACTTCCATGATACTTCTTTTCGCTTTTTCTGAGAAGTCTCATTCTTTGTAAATGTCTCTCTATCATAAATATAAGATGCTGATACCTTCGAAAAATGAGACTTTGATACTTTTTTTGAAGAAAATAAAATCGTGCGTGAAAAGAATCGGATAGAAGCGATGTCTTTGTTCGCAATGTTACTGTAGTAGAAAAAATGGGATGAAAACTTGGTATATTCAGATTTTCTTTGTAATTTAGCAGCGCAAAACGTAAAGTAGATAAGATTATGGCAGAAATAGTGAATAAATATCCTGTGGGCATACAGACTTTCGAAATGATTCGAGAGGAAGGTTACCTCTACGTGGATAAGACGAAATACATCGTGGATTTCAGGAAGAAAGGCATGAGGAATATCTTTCTAAGTCGCCCTCGGCGATTTGGAAAATCGCTTTTTGCCTCTACTTTGCAAGCCTACTTCGAGGGCAGAAAGGAACTCTTCGAAGGATTGGCTATTGCTGATTATGAGAAGGATTGGGTGAAGTTCCCAGTGCTTCATTTCGATATGAGCGGTGCCAAGCATGTTGACGGGGAAGGCTTGAAGCATTATCTCGACTTGCAGCTGAACACATTTGAGGAACTCTATGGTAGGGATGAAAAAGAATTGTACCCCAACGACCGATTGGATGGACTCGTGAAACGGGCCCACAAGCAGACTGGCAAGAAGGTGGTGGTCATTATCGATGAATATGATGCCCCATTGCTCGACGTGGTACATGAGAAGGAAAACCTGGCAGCGCTTCGCCTTATCATGCAGAACTTCTACAGTCCACTGAAGAAGCTGGGTCCTCATTTGGAGTTCCTCTTTATTACAGGCATTACCAAGTTCTCCCAGCTCAGTATCTTCAGCGAGTTGAACAATCTTGACAACATCAGCATGTTTGACCAGTACTCCGCCATCTGTGGTATCAGCAAGACCGAGCTTACCACAGCGATGAAGACGGATGTTGAGGCTCTGGGTAAGGCGTTAGGAGTATCTTACGAGGAGTGTCTGGAGGAATTGCGTCAATATTATGACGGCTACCATTTCTGTGAGCATTCGGAGGATGTGTTTAATCCGTTCAGTCTGATAAGGGCATTGTCTGGCCAGAAGATTGGTGCCTACTGGTTTGGTTCTGGTACGCCAAGCTATCTCATCAAGGGTTTGCAGAAATATCATGTCAACGTGACTGATATTGAGCAGAAGAGCGTGAGTGTGGATGATTTCGATGTGTTGCCCGAGCAGATGACTTCAGCCCTGCCTCTGCTTTATCAGAGTGGCTATCTCACCATCAAGCAGTATAAGCCTTTCACCAAGAGTTATAAGCTGGGGTATCCTAACCAGGAGGTAAAGATCAGTATGGAGAAGCTTCTTGCTGTGATTTATGATAGCACTCAGCGTACTGTCAGCGAGTGGATAATTAAGGAGGGATGATAAACTTATCTGTGTCTATGCTTTGTTTCTGTTTTTAGAATCTGGCAGCAGCTTTATGCAATATATTTAACTTCTGATAAGCCGCATTATCCGTATGAGCTGCCGAAGGGGTGGGTGTGGTGCAGGTTGGAAGATGTAACTTCTGTTATTGGGGATGGTTTGCATGGAACACCACAATATAATCCTAATGGAGCATACTATTTTGTAAATGGAAATAATTTGTCTAACCGCCAAATCATCATAAAAAATAATACAAAAAGAGTTTCAGAAGAGGAGTACATAAAATATAAGAAACCTTTGAATGAACATACAATATTGGTTTCAATAAACGGTACTATAGGAAATATTGGTACATATAGTAATGAACAAATAATATTGGGTAAGAGTGCTTGCTATTTTAATATAACACCTTTCTTGGTCAAGGAATATATGTGTTATGTTATCGAGTCTAACTATTTTCAGAAATATGCTTTATTATCTGCAACAGGCAGCACAATCAAAAATGTGCCATTGAAAGCCATCAATGAGTTTTATGTACCTATTCCACCTGTTTCTGAACAAAAACGCATTGTTTCAGAAATCGACTATTTACTTGCTTTCATAAATAAAGTAGAGGAAGGAAGAGAAAATTTACAAAACACAGCCCAATCTGCCAAATTCAAAATTCTCGACCTTGCCATTCACGGCAAACTTGTACCGCAAGACCAGAATGACGAGCCTGCCAGCGAACTGCTCAAACGCATCAATCCAAAGGCAGAAATCACTTGTGATACCCCCCAATATGGCAAGCTGCCGTTTGTAATACCTTCAAGTT